>DATBDL010000085.1:0-5934 GCA_036269975.1 Pseudonocardiaceae bacterium
CGTTCCTGTTCGCCTGGGGCGACTTCCTGTTCGCCACAACGCTGAACCTCGGCTCGACCACGTGGACCACGGTCACCGTCGGGCTCTACAACTTCATCGGTGCGGGCACGAACACCACCAGTTGGAACTCGGTCATGGCCACCGCGGTGCTCGCCTCGCTGCCGGTCGCGGTGCTGCTGGTCATCGCGCAGCGCTATGTCGCCGTCGGCCTGTCCGCCGGCGCGGTCAAGGACTGACCCGATGATCCCCGTTACGAGGAGGGAAATCCGTGCTGTGGTTCCGCAGTAGCGAACACGTGCTCACGGTCCAGCCGTGGGGGCAGGACAGTGTGCGCGTCCGGGTCGGCCGCAACCAGATCCGCGACGACATCCCCGGCGCGCTGGACCCCGAGCCACCGGACACACCCGACGTGCACCTCGACGGCGCGCGGAACCTGGTCGTCGGCAACCTGCGGGTCGATCTCGACGACAACGGGCACCTGCACTTCCGCCGGGTGAGCGACGGCGCCGAACTGCTGACCGAGACGCCGGCGCACTTCGCCTGGCCCGGTCCTCGCCTGTTCAGCCCGCACGGCGACGGCTACTACCGGCTCGAACAACGTTTCGCCGCATACTCCGACGAGCGGTTGTTCGGCCTCGGCCAACATCAGCACGGCCGGCTCGACCACAAGGGACTCGTCATCGACCTCGTGCAGCGCAACGCCGAGGTGACCATCCCGTTCGTGCTGTCCTCGCGGGGCTACGGTCTGCTGTGGAACATGCCGGCGATCGGACGGGTCGAGTTCGCCGAGAACGGCACCCGTTGGGTGGCCGACTCCGCCCGCCAGATCGACTACTGGATCACCGCGGGCGACGAACCCGCCCACATTCTCGCCCACTACGCCGACGCCACCGGCCACGCGCCGCCACTGCCACACTGGGCAACCGGTTTCTGGCAGTCGAAACTGCGGTACCAGACCCAGGACGAACTGCTGGCGGTCGCCCGCGAGTACCAGCGTCGTGAACTGCCGCTGTCGGTCATCGTCGCCGACTACTACCACTGGACCCATCTCGGCGACTGGCGGTTCGACCCGCGTGAATGGCCCGACCCGGCCGCGATGGTCAAGGAACTGGACAGCATGGACGTCAAACTCATGGTGTCCGTGTGGCCGTCGGTGAACCCGGTCGGCGAGAACTACCAGGAGCTGTCCGACAACCAACTGCTCATCGGTACCGAACTGGGCGCGCCGGTGCACCAGATCTTCCCGGACAAGGGCTTCGCCGGCCACGCCCACGGTGTCAGCTTCTACGACGCCACCAATCCGGCCGCGCGCGACTACCTGTGGGCCAAGATCAAGGAGAACTACTACGACCTCGGCATCCGGGTCTGGTGGTTGGACGCCTGTGAACCGGAGATCTTCCCGGAGCAGTTCGGCAACCTCCACTTCGCCGCGGGTCCCGGCCTCGAGGTCGCGAACGTCTATCCCCGCGAACACGTCCGAGGGTTCGCGGAACACCTGCGTGCCGAGGGCGAGGACGAGATCGTCTGCCTCGTCCGCTCGGCGTGGGCCGGCAGCCAGCGGTTCGGCGCGGCACTGTGGTCGGGCGACATCCCGGCGACGTTCGACTCGCTACGCACCCAGATCCGCGCCGGCCTCAGCGTCGCGCTGAGCGGAATTCCTTGGTGGACAACGGACATCGGCGGTTTCCACGGCGGCGATCCGGATGACGGGCAATACCGGGAACTGATGGTCCGCTGGTTCTGCTACGGCGTGTTCTGCCCGCTGTTGCGGCTGCACGGGCACCGCGAACCCCGGCAGGGGTTCGGTGCCGGCCATTCCGGCGGCCCCAACGAGGTCTGGTCCTACGGCGAGACCGCGTACCACATCATCACCGACCAACTGCGCCTACGCGAACGCCTCCGCCCCTACATCAGCGCCCAGATGGCCGAAACCGCCCGTACCGGCCTGCCGCCGATGCGCCCGCTGTTCGTCGACTTCCCGCACGATCCGCAGGCATGGCTCGTCGAGGACGAGTTCCTGTTCGGCCCGGACGTACTCGTCGCGCCGATCACCGAATACGGCGCACGTTCCCGCGAGGTGTACCTACCAGCCGACGCGACCTGGACCGACGTGGCCACCCGCGCCGAACACGCCGGCGGCACGGTCGTCCAGGCCGACGCGCCACTGGAGCGCATCCCGGTTTTCGTTCGAGCACAAGGAGATTCGCCGCTGGTGTGGTGAATCGTCGAAAGACTACAAGGAAGGTCAGCCATGCACTCGACGCAGCGTGTTCGGCGCACCGCCCGGCTACTGCTCGGCATCGCCGCGACCTGCTCGGTCGTCATCGGCACGCCGGCGAACGCCGGACCGGCCACGAACCAGAGCATCACCGTCGACGAGTCCGACACCACCGGCACAGCCACCGGTGTCGGCTCCGGCTTCCTGTACGGCCTCAACCAGGACGGCTCCGGGCCATCGGACAGCCTGCTCGCACCGTTGCACCCGACATCAGGGCGTGGCGGCGGCGCACGGCTGCCCGGCGGCGGATGGATCGGCGACGGCATGACGGCGGGCAGTGGCTACCGGGCCCGGATCGGCTCCGCCATCGGCCAGGCCCGCCGACTCACCACCGGCGCCTACCACGCCAGTTACGACCTGCTGGTCAGCGACCTGTTCGGCGCCGACACCACACAGCCGTCCACCACCGTCTACCCGTGCACCAACGGCAACTGCACCAACTGGATCTCGTTCGTCGACCGGGTCGTCGCCGACGTGAAAGCCGCCGGCCTGACCGTGAACTTCGACATCTGGAACGAGCCGGACGGTGGCGCGTTCTGGGCACCCGGCATGAACACCACCCAGTACTACGCGATGTGGGACTCGGCGGTCAACGAGATCCGCCGGCTCGACCCGGCCGCCACGATCGTCGGCCCCAGCCTGTCCGGATGGCAGCAGAGTCCGCTGGGCACCTTCCTCGACCACGTCAAATCCGCCAACACGATCCCGAACATCCTGAACTGGCACTTCAGCGGTAACCCGATCGCCGACGCCCACACCGCGAACTCCATGCTCGCCGCGCGCGGTATCGCCGGCGTGCGGCTGTCGATCAACGAGTACATCTTCGCCAACAACCAGAACGCCGGCTACGAGGCGTGGTATCTCGGGCAGTTGGCCAAATCCGGAATCAGCAACGGCGACCACGCGATCTGGACCGACTGTTGCGTCGCCGGGACCCTCGACTCGACGCTGGTGCCCGACAGCGGCGGTAACCCGCAACCAACCGGCCAATGGTGGGTGTACCGGGACTACGCGCAGATCACGGGTCAACTGGTCGCGGTGAACAACAACGGCGGATCAACCGACGCCGTCGCCTCGGCGGACCAGTCCGCCGGCCGCGCCGAGGTCCTGCTCGGTGACTCGGCCGGCAACACCGGCACCGTGAACCTGACCGTCAACGGACTGTCGTCGCGGCCATGGCTCGCCGGCCCGAGCGGCATCGACGTGACCGTGCAGCGGATTCCGGACCAGAACCCGCTGTCCGCACCGATCACCGTCACGTCGGAGGTGGTCGCCGCGAATTCGGGCAGCGTGTCCATCCCGGTCAACTGGCAGGCCACGAACGACGCCTACTTCGTCACCCTCGCCCCGGCGGCGTCCTCGTCCGTGATCGTCGACGGCGCGACAACGAGCGGCACGGACTCCTTCCAGTACGGCCCGAACTGGGGCCAGACCAACGGTGTTCCCGACATGTACAACGGCACCGCGAACTGGAGTTTCGTCCCCGGCTCGGTCGCACACCTCCAGTTCACCGGTCGCCAGGTCACCCTGCACGCGGTTCGGGACTTCGACCAGGGCCAGATGTCCCTGTCGGTCGACGGTTCGAACCCGGTGACCATCGACGACTACGCGCCGACCCGCAACGCATCCGGCGCGGTATGGACGAGCCCGGTCCTGCCCGCCGGTTCGCATCTGCTCACCATCACCGTCGGCGGCAAGGACGCGGCCAGCGGCGGAAACAACATCGCCATCGATCGAGCCGACATGAGCTGAGCCGACCGCCCGCTGGCCGCGCGGGTACGGGCCCAACTGATCATTCGTGACGGTGCGCCGACGAGCACACCTCGCCTCGGTCCGACCGGAACCAGATGATCTCCGGGGCCGGCGCCACGGCCGCGCTCCGCACCTGGATCATCGAGCATCCCGGCCCGGACGGGGGACCGGACCGGGAGCCCGAGACCCCGCCGCCGACACCCTCGCCGTGCTCTCCCTCGATCCTGACCAACGTTCCTTCTCGCCGCTAGTGCATCGAGGGCGCGTGGGAGATGCCGATGATCGCACCCTCGCTGGACTGCAGTCGAGCGACGGTCTGTCCCCACGGCTCGGTACGTGCGTCGTGGAGCAGCGTGAAGCCCTGCTCCTTCAACTCGTTCGCCGCGACCTGGACGGTCTCGGCGTCCGCGACCTCGAACTCGACGCTCGCCTGTGGCACCGGTCGCTCCACTGGCCAATCAGGCGTGCCGAAGCACGCCTGCGCAGCCTGAGCCAGAGGCCAGACCCCGAAGGACTTGCAACCGTCGATGTCTTCGCTGTGCAGGTAGCCGTCACCTTCCGCGGTCAGCGCCAGGCCAAGCGCGTCCACGTACAACCTTCGGCTGACGCTCGGGTCAGGGGTGACGACCGCGACGCTGGTGATGAACCGAACATCCATGACGTCACCTTCCGACGTTGCTTCGACCGGTCCCGTCGATTCTCGCTTCCTGCTCGGACAGTGCCATCCGGACCCGTCCAGTCGAATGCCGAGATCATCCGCATCGATCGACTCGGCGAGCCGCTACCGCCACGCTACACAAGCGCTACGGCGCCGCTATCACCTGACGCAATTCTACTTGCCGAACCGCGAATCGGGCCAGGCAGCCCGCCAGCGGACCCCTCATGCCACACGGCATCCTCCTTTGAAGGAATTCGCCAGATGAGCACAATTCCGGATACTCCCGCGCGCCCACGTGCCTTACGCGCACTGCGTCCACTCTCCGTTCTGGCTCTCGGCCTCGCGGTGCTCGGCGGTGTCGCCACGCCGACCGTCGCGTCGGCCAGCCCCGCCCCGCCGGTCGCCGCACCCGGTGTCACGGCTGCGGTGGCCAGCGACAACCCGATCGTCCGGTACGCCGAGGACATCGCCAACGGCGATGCCGAAACCGGCTGGGGCGGCGGTTCGGTGCCCTACGCCTGGGGCGGTGGGCACGCCGGCGGCGTCGGCCCGAGCCTGGGCACCTGCGCCGGGTACACCGGTCCGGCCCCGTGCCGGGCGGACGTCACCAGGGGCACGGACTGCTCCGGCTTCACCCGGTGGGTCTACGACCTGGCCTACGGCGAGGACGTGCTCGGCGCGGGCAACACCAACAACCAGATCGCCGAGATGACGTCGGTCGGGGCGGCCAACGCCCAGCCGGGTGACCTGGTGTTCTACGGCACGAGCAGCACCAACACCCATCACGTCGGCGTTTATATCGGCGGCGGCGAGATGATCGACGCGCTGGAGACCGGCACCAACGTGCGCGAGGACTCGGTCAGCGTCGGCTCGGACATCGTCGGCTACTACCACCTGAACAAGCCGCTGCCGACGCAGGTGACGACGTACACCGCGAGCAGCTCGACCGTCCAGTTCGGACAGCAGGTCGAGACGTTCGGCCGGACCACCACCGGCACCACCGAAGCCGACGTCTACACGCCGGGCAAGGGCTGGTCGGGGTGGACCAGTCTCGGCGGCACGCTGGCCGACGACCCGACGGCCGTCCAGTACGGCACGCAACTGCAGGTGTTCGGCCGCGCCGCCAACGGTCACACGTACTCCGACGTGTGGACGCCGAACACCGGCTGGTCCGGCTGGACCGACCTCGGTGGCGTCATCGCCAGCGACCCGGTCGCGATCCAGTACGGCAACCAGATGCAGGTCT
>DATBDL010000086.1:0-8242 GCA_036269975.1 Pseudonocardiaceae bacterium
GATCGCGGTGTCGGTCGCCCAGGCCCGCAACGCCCCGATCGCGGTGAAGGCCACCGAGGAGGCGATCCAGCTGCACGGCGGGATCGGCATGACGTGGGAGCACCCGGCGCACCTGTTCCTCAAGCGCGCCAAGAGCGACGAGATCGCGCTCGGCACGCCGGGCCGGCACCGGACGCGCCTGGCTGGTCTCGTCGACTTGCCGGGACCGGCATCGTGACCGCCGACGTGCGTGCCCCAGCGGAGGCGGCATCGTGACAACGGCGGCATCGACCGAACTGTGGCCGGAGGTCCGGCCGGATGCCGCTCGCCGGCTCATGCTGTCTGGCCTGCGTTCGTTCGCCGAGCGGGGTTTCCACGCCACGACCACGCGGGACATCGCGACCGGCGCCGGCATGAGCCCCGCTGCGCTGTACGTGTACTTCCCGTCCAAGGTGGGCCTGCTGTTCGCGATCAGCCACAGCGGACACGAGCAGACCCTGGCGATGGTGACGACCGCGATCGCGAAGGGCGACGATCCGGTGGCCAGCATGCGGCACCTGGTGGCCGAGTTCGTCGCGTGGCACGCCGAGTGGCACACCGTCGCGAGGGTGGTGCAGTACGAGCTGAACGCCCTGCCGGAGCGCGAGTTCACGGTGGTCGCGGAACTGCGGCGTGGCATCGAGCGCCAGTTCCGCGACCTGATCGCGGACGGTGTCGCCACCGGCGTCTTCGACGTGCCGGACGTCCGCACGGCGGCCCGCGCGGTGCTGTCGCTGGGCATCGACGTGGCCCGTTGGTACAACAGGGGCGTCCGAACCAGCCCGGCCGAACTCGGCGCCCGGTACACGGCCCTCGTGCTGCGGATGCTGGGCGCGGCCACCGACTGAGCGCCACATCCGCACACGATCTCCACGTCGTGTCGCCGAGGTCTCCATCCGCGGTTCCCCGAGTTCCACGAACCGAGCCCGACCGGCTGAGTACTGGAAGCTGAGCCGAGCCACCGCCGATCTCACCAAAACAGCTTGCCCCACGACGGTACGTTGGGGTCGTTTGGCGTAGTTCACGGTGGGAGAAGGCAATGGACGAGGTATCGGAACGCCATGGCGTCCGCGTACTGGAATGCGCGCCACACGGCACGATCGTGCGCGACGACAGAGACGCCGTCGACCTCATCTCGCTTGCCGTGTCCAACAAGGCAAAGCTGATCGCGCTGCCGGTGGACCGGTTGCCGGCCGGCTTCTTCAGCCTGCGCACCAGGATCGCCGGCGAGATCGTCCAGAAGTTCGTCCAGTACCGCATACCGGTGGCGATCATCGGCGACATCGACGAGCACCTGGCCGCGAGCGAGGCACTGCGCGCGTTCGTGCGCGAAATCAACAGGGGCAAGGACATCTGGTTCGTGGCCGACCACATCGAACTGGACGACCGGTTACGCGCTCAGCAAAATCCCCGACGACCCGAAGATCATCTCGGTACCGTCGAAGCATGAGCGGTATCGCGGCCTACGACGCACACGCAGACTGGTACGAGGCCGCCGTCACGCACCCGGAGGACGTCTACTTCGGTCGCGTGGCGGCGGTCCTGGCCGATCTGCTCGGCCAGGGCACCGGCACGTGTCTCGACGTCTGCTGCGGCACCGGCATCAACGCGCCGACGGTACGCGACCTCGGCTGGACACCCGTCGGCGTCGACCTGTCGGCCGGCCAGTTGGGCCACGCCACCGCCCGCCTCCCGACCGCAAGAGCCGATGCGACGGCGCTGCCGGTGGCGGACAGCTCGGTGCCGGCCGCCGTGTGCGTACTGGCGCACACCGACATGCCCGACTACCCCGCCGCCGTCCGTGAGATCGCCAGGGTTCTGCGGCCGGGCGGCCGTTTCGCGCACGTAGGCGTGCACCCATGTTTCGTGGGCGCGTTCGCCGACCGCGGCTACTCGGACCGCATAGTCATCGACGCGCGCTACGCCGACCGGTCCCGCAGCTTCGACTCCTGGACACCACACGGCGTCCGCGTCCGGGTAGGCGCGTGGCACCTCCCGATAGCCGACCTACTCAACGCGGTCACGGCAGCCGGCTTACGAATGACACGCGTGGTCGAGTCGGTGACCGTGGGCGTCCCAGACGTCTTCGGCTTCACCGCTGAACTTCCGCTCACCTAGCCGAATCCGGAAACGAAGCCCCAGAAGGCAGACCGGCCGCCACATACCCGTCGTACAACGGCCGCCAAGCCTGGGCCGTGCCGCTGTGCGGGCCGTCGGCGACCTCACCCGCCACATGCTTGGCCAGTTCCGCGAGACACACGTGCCAACCGGCCGCGTTACGCGCCGCGGTGTCCGGCGCCTCCAGCACGTCGATCAAAATCAACGTGCAACCTTCGTCCCCCACCGGCACCAACTCGAAATGCAGCTCGTCCGAACCCCATGTGAAGGACAGCCTGCGTGGCGGATCGAACACGAGCACCGAACCGGTCGTCGGCTCGAGATGGGGATCACCCGTGAACTCGATCTTCCCGCCGATCCGTGCCTCCAGCGCGACCGACGCCGGGAACCAGTGCGACAGCTCACCAGGTTCGGTGATCGCCGCCCACAACCGCTCGGTCGAATGTCCGTAGGTCCGTTCGAACCGCACCGCGGGGCGACCCTCGTACTCGACATAAGTTCCGCGATCCATCACGTCTCCTCCTTGTCGGACTCGTCCAGGTGCCGACCCAGCACATCGAGCCGTTCGTTCCACAGCCCGCGGTACGGAGCCAG
Source organism: Pseudonocardiaceae bacterium (assembly GCA_036269975.1). GTDB lineage: Bacteria > Actinomycetota > Actinomycetes > Mycobacteriales > Pseudonocardiaceae > DATEPR01. Next base: position 2,731 of record DATBDL010000086.1, read on the forward strand.
CCACGCATCCAGTTCGGCCATCCGCTGCGCGTCGATCGTGTAGATCCGCCGCTGCGCGTCCGTGCGGACCCGCACCAGGCCGGCGTCGCGCAGCACCCGCAGGTGCTTGGACGTCATCGGCTGGCTGAAGCCCAGCTCGTCGGCCAGTTCACCCACGGCGCACGGTCGGCGCCGCAGCAGGTCGAGCACCGCTCGCCGGTGCGGATCGACCAATGCCGACCACAGCGCATCCGTCACCCAGCCAATATGCCGCTCGGAGCATGTACCTGTCAAGGCATACAGCCACCGACCATCAGGGCTACCGACGCCGCCGCGACATCAACTACCGTGCGGATCGTGCCGAGCCTGCCCGAGCGGTCACTGGTCGACGTGACGCCGTCGCTGCTGAGCGCCCTCGGCGCCCCCGGCTTCGACAACCGCCTCGACGTCGGCGAGACCCACGCGGTCTGCCTACTCCTGATCGACGCGCTCGGCTGGGAACTCCTCACCGACCACGCGGCCGACGCACCATTTCTGGCCGAGCTCGCAGCGCGGGGACGACCGATCACCGCCGGTTTCCCCGCGACCACGGCGGCCAGCGTCGCGACCCTGGGCACCGGCCGGTCGGTCGGCGAGCACGGCATCGTCGGCATCAGTTTCGAGGTGCCCGGCCATCCGCTGCTGCACGCCCTGAGCTGGCGCAACCACGGTTCCGGCCGCAAGACCGACCTGCGCGACGAGATCGTGCCCGAACAGGCCCAGCCGCAACCGACCGCGCTGGAACGGGCCGTCGGCGTGACCGCGACGGTGACCGCTCCCCCGGTGCAACACGGCTCCGGACTGACCCGCGCGGTGCTGCGCGGCGGCCGGTTCCGCACGGCGTACGCACTCGGCGACCTGATCGCCAACGTCGGCGAAGCGTTGTCCGCCACCTCACCCGCGTTCTGCTACGCCTACCACGGCGACCTGGACGCGATCGGCCACGTCTACGGCCCCGGATCACCGGCATGGCGCTACCAACTGCGGCAGATCGACCACCTGGCGGCGGGCATCGCCGAGGTCATCCCGCCGGGCGGCCTGCTCGCCGTGGTGGCCGACCACGGCATGGTGCGACTCGCGCCGGACGAGGTCGTCGACGCGGACACCACACCGGCACTGCGGGAGGGCGTCCGGGGCATCGCGGGCGACATCCGCGCCCGCCACGTCTACGCGGAGCAGGGCGCTGCCGACGACGTGCTGGCGGCCTGGCGGGACGTACTCGGCGAGCGCGCCGACGTCGTGTCGCGGGACGACGCGATCGCGGGCGGCTGGTTCGGGCCGCGCGTCGCCGACCTGGTGCGGCCTCGGATCGGCGACGTGGTGACGGCGTCGCGCGGCGGTGGTGGTGTGCTGTGCACCCGGCAGGAACCGCTTGAGTCGAAGATGACCGGGCACCATGCTTCATACTCCACGGCGGAACAACTCGTGCCATTCCTGACCATGCGTAACGAGTAGCGAACGAGCAGAAGGAACATCAGTGAGCCTGTACGACATCGAGCTGACCACGTTGACCGGCGAGCCCACGAGCCTCGCCGGGTTGCGCGGCAAGGCCGTCCTGATCGTCAACGTGGCGTCCAAATGCGGACTCACCCCGCAGTACACCGGCCTGGAACGGCTCCAGGAACGCTACGCGGACCGCGGTTTCTCCGTTGTCGGTTTCCCGTGCAACGGTTTCGGTAATCAGGAGCCCGGATCGGCCGAGGAAATCCAGACCTTCTGCTCGACCACCTACGGCGTGACGTTCCCGATGATGTCGAAAATCGAGGTGAACGGCCCGGACCGCCACCCGTTGTACCGGGAACTGGTCGAGACGCCGGACGCGGACGGCGCGACGGGTGACATTCAGTGGAATTTCGAGAAATTCCTGGTGGATCCGGCCGGCAGGGTCGTCGGCCGGTTCCGCCCGATGACCGCACCAGAGGACGACACCGTGGTGACCGCGCTGGAGGCCGTGCTGCCGGAGTGACCGATCCAGTGGAAATGCGCTGGCGGTCCGCGGTCATTCGGGACAAGATCCCCGAATGACCGCAGACGTGACCACGCGTCCCTACGCCGGCCCGGACGATCTTCGGGTGATGCAGGGACTGACCCAGCGACTCTGGTCGCACGCGTCCAACACGCACATCGGCGACCAGGCATGGCAGCGCTACCAGGAGGCCGGCCGCGAAGCCGGATGGCCGACCATGCTGTGGACCCGCGACGGCGAGATCGTCGCGTGGGGCTGGATCTGGCTGCCGGGTCACCTGGAACTGCTCGTCGACCCGGCCTGGCCGGCACTGGCCGGCGAAGTGCTCGACTGGTTCGCGGCCACGGCGACAGCCACCACCAGGACGGTCACCGTCACCACCGGCCAGACCCACACGGTGGCGGCGCTGGAACGGCACGGCTACCAGCCGGACGAACACGCCGACGCGCTGACCTACATGTCCCGCAGCCTCGCCGATCTGCCGGCGCCGGTGCTGCCGGCCGGCTTCACTACGCGATCCGTGCGCTGCCAACAGGATCTGGACTGGCGGGTCGCGGTGCACAAGGCGGCGTGGCCGACGTCCCGGCTCACCGAGGAGAGCTACCGCAACGTGATGGCCGCCTGGCCGTATCGCGCCGACCTGGACTGGATCGTGGAGAGCCCGGACGGCGAGTTCGTCGCGAGCTGCCTGATCTGGCTGGACGAGCAGAACACCGTCGGCGAGCTCGAACCGGTCGGCACCGATCCCCGGTTCCGCAGAATGGGACTCGGCCGCGCGGTCTGCCTCGCCGCCCTGCACGCGCTACGGCGGGCCGGCGCCGCCGAGGCGGTCGTGTACCCGTCCGACCACGGTGATCCGGGCGCGACCGCGCTCTACGTCGCGATGGACTTCCAGCCCTATGCCCGCACCCGCACGTACACGAAACTCTGATATACACGGACCTTCCAGGTTTTGTCATGGAACTGTCGCGCCCAACGGGATACCATCGCCAGCGCATTCGACCCGAGGAGACGCGTATGTCAGAGTGGCCGGCAAGCGACGGTAACGACGCTTATCTCAGCAAGACCCTCCGCTACAACGACATCGAACTCGGATTCGACGAGAGCGTGAGCAGCAGAACATTGTTCCGGCTGTGGCTGCGGGCCTTTCTGGTGTCCTTCACGACGTGGTTCGTCTTCGCCGTGTTCGCGGCGATCATCGGTATCACGTCCGAGGACCCGTCCAGCTCACTCGGACTGCTGTCGTTCGGCATCCTGATCTCGTTCCTGATGTTCTGGTTCATCATGCTGTTCACGAAGCTGAGCGAGCCGATCGCCGAATGGCGGGTGCTGGTGGCCGACCGCGCCGACAAGGCGGATTCGGCCTATAGCTGCATCTCCGGCACACTGCGCGATCGACGCTCGCCGATCGGCTACTCGGTCCGCCGGATCCGCACCGGGTTCGGCCAGGACAACGTCAGCAACCGGCTGGTGATGTCGGACCGCTCCTACACCGCGTACGTCTCGGTGTTCGGCTACGGCACCAGCCTGTATCTCGGTTGGATGATGTGGCGCAGCCGCAGGGGCACCTCGCTGATCGGACAGTATCTGAAGGATCTCGGCGAGGGCCTCACCGGCCGCCGCGACCTGGAACGCATGATGCTGCGGACCGAGCGCCCACGGGCGATGCGTGAGGCCGTGCACTCGGCGTGCAGGGAGGGCCTGTTCACCGCGGCGCACGGGGTGGAGGTGCCGCTGAACTACGGCTTCCCGCAGGGCCTGCCGCCGATCGAGGCCGCCGAGATCGGCCCGGCCCCGATGCCGGTCGGCCCACCGATCCCGGCCGGCCACCTGACGGGACCGCCGCGCCAGTGACCCATGACAGCGGGACGGACAACGGCGTCGTCGTCGGATCGACGGCCACAGCGCACTGGGCGTGGGTGGGACTGCGCCTGCTGCCGCAGGGCTACGGCGACCCGGCCGCCGAAGCCGAGATCGCGACGGCGGAACGGGCATGGCTCGCCGGGCAGTGGACGACCGATCACGGCGCCCGCTGGGAGATCAGGCACACCAACAACGGTCCCGGCCGGCCGCTGTCGTGCGTCCTGCTCGGCCGGGTGCACGGTCAGGACCTGGCCGAGGTCAGAGCATCGGCAGTCGGGTTGCGCGGCCGGCTCGCGATGACGCCGCGGCACGTCCGAGCCGAGCCGATCACGGACGTCGACGAGGTCAGGGCGGCGCTCGCGCCGCCGAGCGGCGACCAGTTCGCGTTGCGCAAGCGGCTGACCTGGGCGTGGTGCCGGCGACCGGACACCCACCGCAAGGTCTGCTTCGCGGTGGCACCGCTGGCGGCCGGCGACCGGTCCTGGCAGGCGGTCTGGGACGAACTGGCCGTGCTCCGCACCCGCACCACGGTCGCCGTCTACCTGGAGCCCTACCAGCCGTCGAACATCCTGACCGAACACCTGTGGCGGCTGGCGGTCGAGTACGCCACCCTGGCCGCCGAGGGGCGGCCGAGTCCGATGTGGAACGTCCGCTCCCCCGCCGACCCGTTCGCGGTCATCGCGGCGCCCGGCTACCAGGACGCCACCCGACGCTACGTCGGCCGTTGCTATCGGCTGCGGATCGCCATCGCGGCGGACGGTCCGATCGAGCCGCGTTTCGCCGAACTGGTGGCCGGCACAGCGGGCGACGCGGTCGCATGCCGGCCGGCACCGTCCGATGTGGATGGACTGTGGCGCGATCTGGCCACGATGGAACGGCTGGACAAGGAATGGCGCGACGAGACCTTTCGGCAGGGCGCGCCGGCCGGCGCGTTGAACGACGCGGAACGCGTCCTCTGCGACCTGGTCGACGTGACAGAAGCCGGCACCGCGTTCCGCTTCCCCGTCGCGGCGGCGGCCGGCGGGCTGGAGGAGGGCTTCCCGGTGTCGAGGCAGTCCGAGACGGTGCGGGCCGCGCGCAGGCGCATCTTCGTGTCCTACGTCCGGGAGGACCTGGCGCTGGTCGACCGCCTGGTGCTCGACCTGCGGACGGCCGGGTACGACGTGTGGATCGACAGGTCCCAACTGCTACCCGGCCGACGCTGGAAGTCCGAGATCAAGAAGGCGATCGCGGACGGCGACTACTTCATCGCGTGTTTCTCGCCGAACTACTGGAAACTCCAGACGTACATGAACGAGGAGCTCATCTACGCCGTAGAACGGCTGCGGCTGATGCCCCGCAACCGCGACTGGTTCATCCCGGCGATGCTGGCGGAGTGCGAGATCCCGGACCACGCGATCGGCCCGAACGAAACCCTCGCCGACACCATGCAGTACGCGGACTTCGGCAAGGACTGGGACGAGGCGCTGCGCCAGGTGATCACCGTGGTGGGACCGGCCCAGACGAACTGAGCGGCGGATGTGAGTACCGGCCGCGGGTGTGCGCACAGCCACCAGGTCGACATCGCTACGCTGTCCCGCCGTTCGATCGACGGAGCGTGACCGCTGGCATGATGTAGGCCATGACCCGCACCGCCCGTCGCATGTTCGAGCTCCTGGAGCCGAT
>DATBDL010000087.1:0-4374 GCA_036269975.1 Pseudonocardiaceae bacterium
CCGTGCGCTGTGCCCTTCGCCAGTTCCAGCGAGCTGGCGATCTCGCCGACCCCGAGCCGGCCGGAACCGCGGGCGAGTAGCCGCAGGATGGCCGCCGCTCGTTCGATGGACTGGACAGGACCCGGCATCCAGGGACGATAACCCCGTCGATCGCGGTTCGACAATGTCGACTGGTGAACGACGACGTGGTGCGACCGACTGTCGCCGGCCGCACCACGGTGTGTCACCTCAGCAGAGGCGAACTGGCTGGTGTTGTTCAGCAGCGTCTCGCTGATGAAGCCACCGCGATCGGCGGCCGGGTCCCAGACCAGGTCCCAGTCCAGATTGCCGTTGACGCTCCCGCCGACGACGAAGCACCACGAGTCGATGGCGTTGCCGCTGTTCGCGGTGCCGACAACCGCGCACGAGGTGGACGCGCAGCTACGGATGTTCACCCCGTTCTGCGTGGTGTGCACGGCCAGCCTGCTCGCCGGCAGTACCGCGTTCGGCGCTGACGATCGTGGCATCGGTCGCGATCGGCGTGCTGGCCATGATCGCGGTCGGATCGAGTGTGAGCACGGCGGCACCGGCACACGGTCGCGCAGTAATCCTGTGCATCGTTCCCCAGATTCGTATGGTCCCGAGCGGGACGACAAGAATGTGGCAGGGAAACATCGCAGTGGCCGTTCGTGGCCATTTCGGTGAACGCAGTCCAGCGGTTTCTACTGGTCTGACCTGGGCCGTTCGGGTGATCCGTGAAGATCGTCGAACACCGACTGACAGCCTTGTCGTGCCGTCCGATGGGGATCTGGGGGTTCGGATGTCCAGTGCCGAAAATGTTCGCCGCCGAGCTGCGGAGACTGCGTATCGAAGCCGGTTCGCCGAGCTTTCGGGTGATGTCGGCGAAAGCGCATTACGCGCCGAGCACGCTCGCCGAGGCGACGCGCGGCGTATGTATGCCGAGCCGAGCGGTGGTGGAAGCGTTCGCACGCGCGTGCGGCGCCGATCCGGCCGATGGGCGCCGCGCTGGAAGCAGGCGACGATACCGCGGTCCGGATCGCCCGCCCGACCGCCGTACCGGCGCCAGGAATCGCGCGCCGTGGGCCTCTCGGTCGCCTCGGGGCTGGCACTGGCGCTGGCACTGTTCCTGGGACGGCGAACGCTGACCGGTCGGCGCTGAGCCAGGCAGTTCGACAATGTCGACCACCGTGCGTTGACCACGGTCTTCACCCGGACCTAACGTCCGACCACCGGAGTCCACTGACGTCAAGGAGGAGTCATGGTGGAACGGCTCAGGGACAAGGGCTTACTGGGCGAGATGGCGGCCGAGTTCGCCGGCACTCTGATCCTGATCCTGTTCGGTGTCGGCGTGGTGGCCCAGGTGGTCGCGGGTGGGCTCGGCGGGCACGACAGCATCGCGTGGGGCTGGGGCTTCGGCGTCACCCTCGGCGTGTACGTGGCCGGCCGGATCAGCGGCGGCCACCTCAATCCGGCCGTGACGATCGCCCTGGCGGTGTTCAAGGGTTTCGAATGGCGCAAGGTGGCGCCCTACGCGCTGGCCCAGACCCTCGGCGCGTTCGCGGCCGCGCTGATCGTCCGGTGGAACTACTCCGAGGTACTCGACAAGCTCGATCCCAGCCACGGGATCAAGTCGCAGTTCATCTTCTCCACGCTGCCCGGCAACGGCGCGCTGCCGGTGAGCGACTGGGGCGCGCTGCGCGACCAGATCATCGGCACCGCGATCCTGCTGTTCCTGATCGTCGCGATCACGGACATCCGCAACACGCCGCCGGCCGCGAACCTGGCCCCGGTCGTGATCGGCTTCCTGATCGTGGCGATCGGCATGGCGTGGGGCACCGACGCCGGCTACGCGATCAACCCGGCACGTGACTTCGGCCCCCGCCTCGCGTCGTTCATCACCGGGTTCCATCACGCGTTCACCGACCAGTACGGCGATCCGTACTGGTGGATACCGATAGTCGGCCCGATAGTCGGCGGCATCGTCGGTGTCGCACTGTACGAACTCCTCGTCGGCCGGTTCCTGCCGAGGTCGGGCCCACAGGAGCCAGGTGACCTGCCCAGCGGCCCGGAGAACTTCGAAACGACCGCCTGACGCCGAAACCGAAGAGAGAGAACGAACAATGGCTGACTTCGTGGGAGCTGTTGACCAGGGCACCACCAGCACCCGATTCATGATCTTCGACCACGGCGGAAACGAGATCGGCCGGCACCAACTGGAGCACGAGCAGATCCTGCCCCAGGCCGGCTGGGTGGAGCACAATCCGACCGAGATCTGGGAGCGGACGAGGGCGGTCATCCAGACCGCGCTGCAGAACGCCAACCTGTCCGCGTCCGATCTGGCCGCGGTCGGCATCACCAACCAGCGCGAGACCAGCCTGGTGTGGAACAAGAAGACCGGCCGGCCCTACTACAACGCCATCGTCTGGCAGGACACCCGCACCGACCGGATCGCGTCCGCGCTGGACCGCGACGACCGGGGCCAGACGATCCGCCGCAAGGCCGGCCTGCCGCCGGCCACCTACTTCTCCGGCGGCAAGATCCAGTGGATACTGGAGAACGTCGACGGCGTCCGGGCGGCCGCCGAGGCGGGTGACGCCGTGTTCGGCAACACCGACACGTGGCTGCTGTGGAACCTGACCGGCGGTACCGACGGCGGCGTACACGTCACCGACCCGACCAACGCCAGCCGCACGATGCTGATGAACCTGGAAACGCTGGAGTGGGACGACGAGTTGCTCGGTTTCTTCGGCGTACCGAGGTCGATGCTGCCGACGATCCGCCCGTCGTCCAACCCCGACCTCTACGGCACCACCCGCGCGGACGGCCCGTTCGCCGGTGAGGTCGCGCTGTCCGGCGACCTGGGTGACCAGCAGGCGGCCACGGTCGGGCAGGTGTGCTTCGAGCCCGGCAAGGCGAAGAACACCTACGGCACCGGCAACTTCCTGCTGCTCAACACGGGCGAGGAACTGGTCCGCTCCCAGCACGGCCTGCTCACCACCGTGTGCTACCAGTTCGGCGCGAACCGTCCCGTCTACGCGCTGGAAGGCTCGATCGCGGTGACCGGATCGGCCGTGCAGTGGCTGCGCGACCAGCTCGGGATCATCAGCGGCGCCGCGCAGAGCGAGGCGCTGGCCAGGCAGGTCGAGGACAACGGCGGCATCTACTTCGTGCCGGCGTTCTCGGGTCTGTTCGCGCCGTACTGGCGGTCCGACGCCCGCGGCGCCATCGTCGGGCTTTCGAGGTACAACACGAACGCGCACCTGGCAAGGGCGACCCTGGAGTCGATCTGCTACCAGACCAGGGACGTAGTGGAGGCCATGGAGCAGGACTCCGGGGTCACCCTGGACGTACTGCGGGTGGATGGTGGTGTCACCGCCAACCAGCTCTGCATGCAGATGCAGGCGGACATCCTGGGCGTCCCGGTCTCCAAGCCGGTCGTCGCCGAGACGACGGCCCTGGGTGCGGCTTACGCGGCCGGCCTGGCGGTCGGCTTCTGGAAGACCACGGACGAGCTGGAGAGCAACTGGAACGAGGACCAGCGCTGGCAGCCGACCTGGACCGACGAGCAGCGGGCGACCGGCTACGCGGGCTGGAAGAAGGCGGTCGAGCGCACCCTGAACTGGGTGGACGTCGACTGAATTGCGGCGATTAATCCTGGTGGGGGTCCGGTTTCACGCCGGGCCCCCACCAGAATTCGTTACGAACTGATGGCGTCACCGGTGTCGGCCAAGAATAAACTGTGATCACCGGCCGCCGGCCGGATACCGTGGTGGCGATGCGGTTTCAGCTCGAATTGCGATTAGCGGCCGGCGAGGAGGTCTCGCCGGCCATGATCACGTACCGTCAGCGACGTATGGCCAGGGTTACGGCGGCGATGACCGACCTCAAGCTGACCGTGGACGCGGGCCCACCGCCGAAGTTCCCGCTCTGGGCGGTCTACGGGGTGTCGGACTTCGACAGCTCGGGACGGCCGATGGGCGGCCGGGCGCAGGAGTACGAAGCAGCGTTGCGGCGCATCCTGGCGGCGCACGGAAATACCGAGGAAGAAGGCATACCGCTGCACAAACTGCGCAGCAACCTCGGCTGGCACGTCACGGCCGACGAGTGCAGGGCGGCGATGAAGACCTTCGACGCGATACGCCGACCGGACGAACCGGTGCCCGGCGTCCTCGGCCCGATCCTGATCGGCTTCCTACGCGCGGCGATGGTCCGAGACGGCTTCGAAGTGCACTAGGTGTCCAGATGTTTCGCCGTCGAGCCGCTGATCGGCATCGTGGGCAGACCCAGTTTGCGGTGATCCCACGAACGTGCCCTTGTTCGAATCACCCGAACAACCACTCGCTTGTTCATCAGGGCGTCGACCATGGGCCGTTG
>DATBDL010000088.1:0-10975 GCA_036269975.1 Pseudonocardiaceae bacterium
CGGACAGGCACTCCAGGCCGCCGAGGTCCTCCGCGACGGTCCGCGCGACCGTGACGTCCCAGTCGACGCCCGCCTCGACGGTGAGCTGCACCGATCCGTCGCCGAGCCGGTCGTAACCGCAACCACTCGTCGCCACCTGGATCACCGTGCCGTCGAAACCGGCGTCCGCGACCACCAGGTTCGAGCCGCCGCCCAGCACCAGCACGTCCTCGCCGGCCGTGTCCGCGGTCCGCACCGCGTCGATCAGATCGGCCGACCGTTCCGCCCGGACGAATCGTGCGGCGGGGCCGCCCAGCCGCAGCGTGGTGCGCCCGGCGAGCATGACCCCGGCGTGCACGTCGGCACCTGTCTGGGAGCTGGTCACGGTCGTCAACGGTAGCGTTGCGCCCATGGCACGGCGCATCGAGCACCGCTCACGGTCGGATCGGCCTGCGAAAACGGTGTACACAACGCTGGTCGACCCGGCATTCCTGACGGCCCGGCTGGCCGAGCTCGGCGGCAGGGGCGCCGCACTCGGCGACCACCGCGTCGAGCCGGACGGGAAGGTCAGCTACCGGCTGCGGCACGGCGTCGAAGCCAAGAACCTGCCGCCGGCCGTCCGCACCCTGCTCGGCGGCGACCTGACCATCGACCGGACCGAGACCTGGCGTCCCGACCCGGCCGGCGGCTACGCCGGCACGGTCACCGTGACCATCCCCGGCATGCCGGGCGATCTCGGCGGCCGCAGCCGGCTGACCGACACCGACAGCGGCAGCACGCTGGCGCTGATCGGCGAGGTGCGCATCCCGATCCCGTTGGTGGGCGGCCGGATCGAGGAGACGGTGGCGGAGCAGATCAGCAAGCTGCTGGACAGCGAGCACGTCTTCGCCGAGAAATGGCTCGACACCCACCAGGGGTGAAACGGTTCGCGGCCGGCAGGGCGAGGGCCCTCGGGCTGCCGACCCGCGGCACCACGAACCCGAATCGGCTGCGCCGCATCGATCGCTGGCTGGTCGGCACCCCCGCGATCACCCGAGTACTGGCCGACGCGGCGGACCCGTTGGTCGTCGACCTCGGCTACGGCGCAACCCCGATCACCACGGTCGAGTTGCGCACCCGTCTGCGCACGGTTCGGCAGGACGTGCGAGTGCTCGGCCTGGAACTCGACCCGGACCGCGTCGCGGCCGCCGCATCGGCCGCCGACCCGCCGTGGCTGGAGTTCCGGCGCGGTGGCTTCGAACTGGCCGGCGCCCGGCCCGTCCTGCTGCGCGCCCTGAACGTCCTGCGCCAGTACGAGGAACCGGCCGCAGTGGCCGCGTGGCGGACCATGGCCGACCGCCTCGCCCCCGGCGGCCTGCTGGTGGAGGGCACGTGCGACGAGATCGGCCGCCGCTGCTGCTGGATCACCCTGGACAGCACAGGACCCCGCACCGTCACGCTGGCGTGTCGGCCGTCCGACATCAGTCGACCGGGTGATCTCGCCGAACGGCTGCCCAAGGCGTTGATCCACCGCAACGTCCCAGGTGAGCGAGTGCACGCCCTGCTGTCCGAACTGGACGGTTGCTGGGCGGCGGCCGCCCCGTTCGCGCCGTTCGGGCCCCGTGCCCGATGGGCCGAGTCGGTCCGGCTGCTGGCCGCACGCGGCTGGCCGGTGCTGGACCGGCCCCGGCGCTGGCGGCTGGGCGAGGTGACACTGACCTGGTCCGCCGTGGCACCGTGAGCCTCACGACAATCGCGAACTGCGACAATCACGAACCATGTCGGCCGATGATCGTCGCTACATCATCAGATTCGGTTGCCCGGACCGCAGGGGCATCGTCGCCAGGATCTCGTCGTTCCTGGCCGAAGCGGGCGGCTGGATCGTCGAGGCCGCTTACCACACGGATCGGGACAGCGGCTGGTTCTTCACCCGCCAGGAAGTGCTGGCCGACTCGCTGCCCTTCGACATCGACGAGCTGCGCACCAGGTTCCGGTCCGTGGCCAAGGAACTGGGCGCCCAGGCCGACTGGCGGATCACCGACACGGCACAGCGACGGCGGATGGCCATCCTGGTGTCCAGGGACGGCCACTGCCTGTACGACCTGCTGGGCCGGGTAGCGTCGCGCGAACTGGACGTCGACGTGACGGCAGTGGTCGGCAATCACCTGGCGCTGGCGGACATCACGCGGGCGCACGGCATCCCGTTCTTCCACGTGCCGTTCCCGAACGACCAGGACGGCAGGGCGGCCGCGTTCGGGCAGCTCGCGCAGCTCGTCGACGCGCAGCGGCCACACGCGATCGTGCTGGCCAGGTTCATGCAGGTACTGCCGGCCGCGCTGTGCGCGGCGTGGGCCGGGCGGGCGCTGAACATCCACCACAGCTTCCTGCCGTCGTTCGGCGGCGCCCGCCCGTACCACCAGGCCCACGCACGCGGGGTGAAGCTCATCGGCGCCACGTGCCACTACGTGACCGCCGACCTCGACGCCGGCCCGATCGTCGAGCAGGACGTGACCAGGGTGTACCACCAGGACTCGGTGTCGGACCTGGTACGGAAGGGCCGCGACATCGAGAAGGTGGTGCTGGCCAGGGGACTGCGGTGGCACCTGGAGGACCGGGTCCTGTTGCACGGCAACCACACGGTCATCTTCTGACCACTCACGCCGCGATCGGCAGCCGTTCCTGGTCGGCGTGGCCGAGGGCCGCCCGGTAGAGGGTCTCGAACCGGTCCAGGCTGGCGGCGACGTCGTGGCGGGCGATCAGTTCCCGGCTGGCAGCGCCCATCCGGGTCAGCGCGCCCGGCTGACGGAACAGCTCGGAGAGCCGATAGGCCAGCGCAGGCACGTCACCCGGCGGGAACAGCCAGCCGTTGTAACCGGGGACCACCAGGTGCGGCAGGGCAACCGCGTCCGCCGCCACGACCGGGCGGCCGGCGGCCATCGCCTCCATCGTGGCCAGGCTCTGCAACTCCGCGACGCCCGGCATGCAGAACACCGCGCAGCGCCGGTACGCGTCGACCAGCTCGTCGTCGCTGACGAAACCACGGAACCGCACCCGATCGGCGACGCCAAGGCGCTCGGCCAACGCGGTCAGCTCGGCGCGGCAGCTACCGTCGCCGACGATCTCGGCTCGTAGCAAGGGCAGTCGCACCATCGCGCCGATCAGCTCGTCGACCCGCTTCTCCTCGTCCAGTCGTCCGACGAACAACACAGTCCGGCCGTCGCCGGGCCCGTCCGCCCGATACCGTGCCAGGTCGACGCCACACGACACGGCGATCGCGCGGCCACCGAAACCCTGCTGGTGCAACAACTCCACCGCCGTCGGCGTCGGCGCGGTGACGACCGTCGCCGGGCGCAGCACCCGCGCCAGATCACGCCACGCCATGTGCGCGGCGGTGCGGCGCAGCCAACCGGGTACCCGCAGGTAGCCGAACAGGTTCTCCGGCATGAAGTGGTTCGTCGCCACCACCGGCACCGACCGCCGCGCCGCAGCGCGGACCAGCGACCTGCCGACCGTGAAGTGCGCCTGCACGTGCACCACGTCCGGCCGTACCTCGTCCAGCAACGCCCGCGCGGCCGACTTCGCCTGCCACGGTAAGCAGATCCGGAACGTCGGATGGCACGGCGTCCTGCGTGCGGCGACGCGGTGCACCGTGACGCCGTCCATCGTCACCGTCGTGGCGGGGCCGGTGTCGGACGGGCACAGCACGTGCACCTCGTTGCCTCGACCGGCAAGGCCGGTGGCGAGCTGGTGCGCGAACCGGGCGGCGCCGTTGATGTCCGGCGGAAAGGTGTCCGCGCCGACGACGATCCGAAGTGGACGATCCATGAGCTGTTCTCCCCTTGGTGTAATGGATGTCTCGGCCCGGCGCCGGGCCAACGCGATGACGCCGGTCGCCGCGAGCGCGCCGCAGGCCAGTTCGCCGACGGCCGTCGCCGGCGTGCCGCCGGTGGCCTCGTGGAACAGGAAGACGCCGAACAACACGCCGATCAGCGGATCGACGACGGTCTGGCAGGCCAGCACGGTGTCCGCCCGGCCACCGGCGTACGCCTGCTGCACGCACACCGCCCCGACGACGATGGCGACCAGGCCGCCGAGCACCGCGAGCCCGGTCGGCCCGAGCGGCAGCCCCGCCCACCCGGCCATCCGCAGCCGGCCGGCGATCGCCCTGGTCAGCACGGACACGGTCCCGTAGGCGACACCGGCGGCCGTCGCGAACAGCGGGCAGCGCACCCACCCGCGCGCCGAGACGGCGGCCAACACCAACGCGGCGACGGCAACAGCACTGACCGGCAGCACCCGGCCGGCCGCGAGCGCCGGCAGCGCGGCCGAATGAGCCTGCGGCGCGGCGAGCGCCAGGAACAGCACGACCCCGAGCGTGCTGGCCAGCACGGCGAACACGGTGGTCCGATCCGGCGCGGTCCGGCCATTGGCCAGCAACGTCGCCAGGCCGATGGCCAGCACCCCGATCGGCTGCACCACCAGCAACGGCGCCATCGACAGCGACATGACGTGCAGCCCGGCGCCGCAACACATCGCCAACAGACCGGCCAGCCACCGCCGCCGACCGGCGATCGCCCGCAACTGCGCCAGCCGCAGCCGGTCGCCGTCGGCCACGGTGTGCACGGCGTCGTGCTGGAGCACGGCCGCGACCGCGTAACAGCAGGAAGCCACCACAGCGAACCCGATCCCGACGGCGATCATCGGGCGACCCGCCGCGCCAACCCGACCAGCAGCGCCAGGTCCGCGGCCAGCAACACCCGCTCGACGATGCCCCTCGGCAGGAGAGTGGCCAGCAGGTGAGCGTCGGGCAGCGCGGGCAGCGCCAACGGAAGGTGGCTGCCCAGGAAGGCGACGCCGGCCAGAACGCTGGCGTAGGTGAGCAGGGCGGCTGACTGGCTCGGCAGTCGTCGCAGCAGGAACATGGCAGCAATCGGCAGGCTGACGAAGAACAACCCGGCGGCGTAGCGGTGCAGCACGGTGTCCAGCGACACGGCGGCGCCCAAGGCGTTGGTGGGAAAGGCGACGCTCGCCAGCAATCCGGCACACCCGAGCCCGAACAGCAGGCACAGCCCGGCCACGTTCGGCACGCGAGCCCGGACGAGCCCGATCGGAATGGCGGCGGTCGCCACCGCGATGGCGAGCGTGGCCAGGGTGAGCAGTGCGGAACCGCCGGGCAGCGACACGTAGTCGCTCACGGTGGTGGTGACCGGATCGAGCCGGCCGGCGCCGCGCAGGTGCAGCACGAGCATGGCCACCACGGCCACCCCGACCGCACAGAACACGACACCGACCGGCCCGAACGGCACCCCGACCCGCGCCCGGTCACCGATGCTCCCGGCAACGGCGCCATCCCCACGCACCGCGACCCGACCAGCACCGCCGGACTCGCGCTCCCCACGCGACCCCGACCATTCCGGCACACCAACGCGAGCCACCCCACTGCCTGGCTCGCGCGCCCGGTCCGGTGCGCCGACGCGAGCAGCGACCACCCCGCCGCCGAACTCGCGTCCCCCACGCGCCGGATCGGCGATCCCGGTACGGCCCGCCTGATCGCGCCCGTTCCCCTCCTGGACCGCCACCTGGGCTTCCCCGCCCGACAGCCGGCTCGTCCGCGTCGCGGACGCCCCCCGCGCCGCCGGGCCGACTCCGATCAGCCCGACCGGGCCGTTCCCCCGTGTCCCCCTCTGATCTCCCACATGACGAGCTTCTTCGAACCGCGTGATGTGGACCATGGGGGCAGACCCCGAATCGACCCTGGTGTTAGCACCACCCTCACCCAGGGTTACTCGGCCGTACGACCCAGTCCGTCGATCACCTCAGCGGCTGGCAGGCCGGCCAGCACATCGCCGGGGACCAGCAGTTTGCTGTGCCGCACGCCGCTGCCGACCACGATTTCCGGCGCCGCCGCGACGGCCTTGTCGATCAGCAGCGGCCAGCCGGGCGGCAGACCGAACGGAGTGATCCCGCCGTACGCCATGCCGGTCAGCGCCACCGCGTCGGCCATCGGCGCGAACGACGCCTTGCGCACGTCCAGCCGGCGCCGGACCACTCCGTTGACGTCCGCGCGGGTGGTGGCCAGCACCAGGCAGGCGGCGTAGCGCTGCTCGCCGTCACGTTTGCCGGCGACGACGACGCAGTTCGCGGACGCGGACAGCGGGGAGCCGTAGGTGGCGCAGAAGGCGGCGGTGTCGGCGAGGTCGGGATCGATCTCCGCCACACCGCTGCGGTCACGGTCGGCGGGGGACATGGCGGCGAAGGCGTCGGCGACGGGGGCGGCGAGCAGGTCGGCGCGGTCGGCGATCGGGTGCACGGTCAGGGTGCCGGCGATGGTCCACAACATGGGGTCATCGTGCCTGCGAGCGAAACGTCAGCTCAAGCCGCTACCACTTGTTGCCGCCGCGCTGCGCCTCGATCAGCTTCGGCCGCATGTCCACCAGGTACACCAGCACGGCAACCAGCCCTGCGATCCAGAACATCAACGTGAAGTCGTAGAAGTGGAACAACGCGCAGGCGAGTGTGCCACCACCGGTGATCGCGAGCCAGATCGGCTTGGTCTGCTTGCCCACCGCCGAGTAGGCGTCCGCGCGCTGGGACACGGCATGCAGGAAGGCGAACAGGCCGACCGGCACCGCGGCCCAGTTGAGCACGGTCACGATCCAGTCGGTAACGGTCACGTCTCTAGCGTACGACGAACAACGGACGAACCCCGACGGGATGGCGCCGCCGGGGTTCGTCGAATGTTGCTGTGTTCACTTGTCGGTGCAACCAGGTGTCATTTGGCGCTGGTGCCGGGCTTGCGGGTGGTGCCGGCGGTGGACCGTGCGGTGCTGGTCCGGTTGGCCGCCTTGCGGGTGGTGCTGCGCACCTCGTGCGCCGCCTGCTCGCCGGCCTCGTGCACCTCTTCCGCGACCTCGTCGGCCACCTTGGTCACGGTGTGGGCGGTCTTCTCACCGGTGGAACGGGTCCGCCGGGTGACCTTGCCGAGCACCTCGTCGGCCAGTTCGCGGGCGTCCTCGACGGCGGCCTCGGCCCGCTGCTGGGCGGCCTGCGCGGCCTGGTCGAACTGCTCGACGGCCTTCTTGAACTGCGGCTGGCTGCGCAGTCGCTCGACGGCCTGTTCGCCGTGCTCGGCCAGGTACTGGTAGAGGTGCGTCGCCGCGTCGGTGTAGGTGTCGACGAGCTTGCGCAGCTCGGCCGGGTCCAGCTTCTCGCGCAGGCTGGTCACGTCGGTGGGCAGGTCGCCGACGACACCACGGGCCTGCTCCGCCCGCTCGGTGAACTGGGCGCGCGCCTTGCCGACGGCGTCGATGACGGCCTGGGTGGCGACGTCGCCGACGCCGATGGCGGCCAGCAGCGGGGTACGGACCTGCTCGAACGCGGTGGTGACAACGGCCTTGGCCTGCTCGCCGGCCTTGCGGACGTCCTCAATCGTGGGCACGGATGCCATGTCGGTCACTCCTTGGTGTACGGGGCCCGTTCCGTCGGTATGTCGTCGTCCACATCGGACCCCTCCACTGTGGACTGATTCCCCGGCTGGACCGGGTCCGTCGCCGCGTTGGCGCGGCGGAACGTTTCGTAGACGTCGAGCAGCACCTGCTTCTGCCGCTCGGTCAGCTCGGTCGCGGCACGGATCGCGTCCGGCACCGGACCCCCGGCCGGCGCGTCCAGAATGCCGGCCTGCACGTACAGCGCCTCGGCCGAGATCCGCAGGCCCTTGGCGATCTGCTGCAGGATCTCCGCGCTCGGCTTGCGTAGCCCGCGCTCGATCTGGCTGAGATACGGATTGGACACGCCGGCCAGCTTGGCGAGCTGGCGCACCGAGATCCGCGCCGTGTTGCGCTGCAAGCGGATGTACTCGCCGATGTCCTTGCCGAGCACGCCGATGTCCTTGCCCAGGTCCCGGCCGATGTCGGCGACCATGTCGATGGGACTGCGTTCGTCCGCCATCTCGGCCACCTCCCTTTCGTGCTCGCCGTCGGTACTCGATCCGACCTCGTGATACCGACCGTACGCGGCACTGCTAGCAGTTGCAAGCAGACTGCTAGCAAGCGGCGTGTGTTCCCGGTCACCGGCGGGCTGACCTGGCCACTGTCGGTCGGCGGCGTCTGGTTCTACGGTGGGTATGCGATGGAGAACGGGCCGAACAGCACGGCACGGGCCGCCCGGCGGCGGGCCCGCCTGATCCGCACGCTGCGCACGGCCGGGGTGCTCACCGACCCGGCGTGGCGGGCCGCGTTCGCGCAGGTGCCACGGCACGTGTTCCTGCGCCGGTACTTCGTGACCACGAGCACCGGATGCTGGCGGGCCGCCGACCGGACCGATCCGGACTGGCTGGACCACGTCTACGACGACCGTGTCCTGGTCACCCAACTCGACGGCGATCCAGCCCGCTGGACCCTGTCCCGCGCCACCGGTCCGGTGCCCGGCGTGCCGACGAGTTCGTCCAGCCAGCCGGCGATCATGGCCGTGATGCTGGCGGCGCTCCAGGTCGTCGACGGCAACCGGGTACTGGAGATCGGCACCGGCACCGGCTACAACGCGGCCCTGCTGTGCCACCGACTCGGGCCGGCGAACGTGACCACTGTGGACATCGATCCGGAACTGGTCGACGCCGCACGGGGCCGGCTGGCCGAATGCGGCTATCGACCGACCTGCGTGGCGGGGGACGGCGCGGCCGGACATCCACAGAACGCGCCGTACGACCGGGTGCTGGCGACGTGCGCCGTGGCGCGGATTCCGTTGGCGTGGCTGGCACAGACGGCGCCCGGCGGCCTCGTGGTCACCACGCTGCACCGGCCGATCGGCGCCGGCCTCGTCCGGATCACGGCCGGTCCCGGCGCGTCCGGCCGTGGCCGGGTGCTGGCCGAGGACGGCAGGTTCATGCCGTTGCGCGCGCACCGGCTGGCCAAGGGCAGCCGGCCCGAGGAGCCCACCGGTATTGCCCGCGCCACCGAACTGGACGGCGAATCACTGGTGAGCCCGCGCAGCGACTTCGAGTTCTACGCCGGCCTCGCGCTGCCCGCCGCGACGGCGACCGTCACCGAGGACGGCGCGGTCTGGCTGGTGCACCCGGACGGCTCGTGGGCCAGACACACGTGCCACGACGGCGAACGGCAGGTCTGGCAGGGTGGACCGCGCCTGCTGTGGGACATCGCCGAGACCGCCCACGACGAATGGCGCTACCTCGGCCGGCCGACCAGGGAACGCTTCGGCATCACGGTCGACCCGGAACACCAGGACCTGTGGCTGGACTCACCGGAGAGCCCGCACCACTGGCCACTGTGAGAAGCCCGTCCCGAGAAGCCCTTCCGAGAAGCCACTGCGCGAACAGGAGGCACCCTGACCGGTCGTCAGGGCGCCTCCCTCCCCGTTCGGTGCTGGCTGTTCGGACTATTCGGTGCGCAGCGCGGACAGACGGGTCGCGTTGCGTAATGCTGGCAGGGTCGCCGCCGTGACGATCAGGACGAGGACCACGGCCGCGCCGCAGAACACGCCGATACCCGGCCAGTCCAGCAGCATCGGCGTGCTGGTCATCCGCAGTACCAGCCAGGCGAGGCTGATCCCCGTCGCCATCGCGGCCACGACGCCGACGCCGACCGGCACCGCCGTCTGCCACAGCAACGACCTGGCCAACACCGCGCGGGACACGCCGGACGCGGCCTGCATCGCCAGCGACCTGCGCCGCTCCCGTACCTGTTCCAACGCCAGCACCAGCAGGCTGACCCCGGCCAGCAACAGCGTGAACAGCGACCCGATCAGCAACCCGTTGCGGATGGCGAGGAACGTCCGCTGATTGATGCTCAGTGTCGCCTGATCGTCGAAGTTGTCGATCCAGGTCTGGAGCGGATAGGCGGCCACCGCGTTGCGGACGTACTCGACGCCGTCCGCGAGGCTCGGATCGATGTGCACCACGGTCGCGTCCGGCAGGTTCGGTGGCAGTCGTACGCCGGCCAGCGCGCCGGGCGTGATCAGCATCGATCCCACGGACACCAGGACACCCTCGCCGTAACGGAGGCCGGTCAACGGTTTCACGGCCGGCACGGTCCACTGGCCGTAGGTGTTCAGCTTGCCCGATCCGGAGAAGTCGACCGGGGTCAGCTTGGTGCCCGGTCTGACCTCCGCTTCGCCCTGGCCGAAGACGTCGCCGTCCCGACAGTCGGTGATCGTGGCCAGCAACCGGATGGCATCGCACGACGCGATCTGCACCTCGAAGATGTTGCTGCCGTCCCCGGTCGCATCGGTCGTCACTACCATTTCCGACGTCGGATAGCTCGCGTGGACCACCTTGCTGTGCGCCAGGGTCGTGTTCACCGCGGCGACCGCGGTCGGAGAGCCGTCGACGTGCACGACGTACTGGCCCGGCGTGGTCCGCACCGGCTGCGGCAGTTCGAGGCGCGCGGCCGCGGCCGCCACCACCGTCTGCAACGCGATGGCGCCGGCGAGCACCACCGCGACGCCACCGACCACCCTGGCCGGCGTCCCGCTGTCCAACTGCAGCCGGCGTACCGCGAGCTGCCAGGACACCGCGCCGCCCCGGATCGAGGAAACCGACCGTTCCAGCAGCCACGGCAACAACACCGGCACACCGATCAGCAGCGCGGAAGCGCCGACGACGACCAGGTCCGACCACCATGGACTGCTCTCCTGCTGTTCGCGTGCCAGGAACATCAGCGCGACGCCGAGCACGATGAGCGCGGCCCGCCACCACAACCGACGCCGCACCGGCCGGCCACCGCGCACCACGCCGAGCGGCTCGATCACAGTGCCGCGCAACGCGAACAGGGCGGTGCCGATCGCGAGCACCGGCACCAGCAACACGATCAGCACGACCAGCGGCCACGCCGGGATGACATCGGAACTGAACGCGCTGGCGCCCAACACCTCCACGTGCGGCACGACCTGACGGAACACCAGGAAGACCAGGGCGCCCAGCACCAGCCCGGTCGCGGCGCCGGCCAGCGACTCGGCCGCCGCGATCCGCCGGACCTGCCGTGTGCTCGCGCCGACGAGCCGCAAT
>DATBDL010000089.1:0-9547 GCA_036269975.1 Pseudonocardiaceae bacterium
AGCGCGACGGACTAGGTAGCGGCGGTCTCCGCGCGGGCCTGCTCGATCGCCGTCGTGGACAGCACGGGAATCAGCAGCAAGGCGGCGGCGGGCAGCGCGACACCGGCCAGCAGCACCGGGAATCGCAACCCGAACCAGTGCGCCAGCACACCGCCCACAGCCGCGCCGACCGAAGCGGCGCCCCACCCGAACGTCCGGAACGCGGACAGCACCCGCCCGCGCAACGGATCCGGGATCACCGCCTGCCGCAGCGCCATGGTCAACACGTTCCACACGCCCTCGCCGGTACCCATCACGACCATCGCGACGCCGGCCAGATAACCGTTGGGCACCAGGGCAATCAGCAGGAACGGCAGGCCGAGCAGCAGCATCGAACCGATCACCGCGGGTCCGGCGCCCAACAGCTCTCGCACTCGTACCGCGCACAGTCCGCCGAGCACCCCGCCCGCAGCGTACGCGGTGAACAGCAGGCCGTAACCGGTGGGCCCGAGGTGCAGCACCTGCAGGGCGTAGAGCACGAAGATGCCGAACACGGCCTCCATCAGGAGGTTGTTGAGGGCGATCGCGCCGACCAGCGCGCGCAGCAGCGGGCGCAGGAAGAGAAACCGCAGGCCCACGACGATTTCCGCGCGCAACGATGTGGCTGCGGGCGTCTCGGCGACCGCCTTCAGCGGCGGCAGTGCCCGCAGCAGCAACACGGGTGCCGCGAAGGACACCGCGTCGGCCAGGAACGGGATGGCACGCCGTAGCGCGAACAACAGCCCGCCCAGCGGCGGCCCCGCGAACTGCACGGTCACGCTGCTGACCACGGAAAGACGACTGTTCGCCAGTTCCAGGTCGGTGACGTCGACCAGCGCCGGCAGCAACGCCTGCGCGGCCGGGTCGGCGAACGTCTCGGCAGTGGTCAAGCAGAACGCCACGACGCACAACACCGGAATGCTGACCAGTCCGGCCGCGACCAGCGCCGCGAGCACGACGGCCAGTACGGCGCGGATGGCGTTGGTGGCTAGCATGACGGTGCGCCGGTCCCATCGGTCCACCAACGCGCCGGCCAGCAGGCTGACCAGCAGCCACGGCAGCGCCTGGGCGACCGCGACCGCGGCGACACCCAGCGGATTGCCGGTCAGCACGGCGGCGAGCAGCGGCAACGCGGTCTGCCGAATCCCGTCGCCGACGCCGGAGACGCCGACCGAGGTCAGCAACCGCCCGAACGCCCCACCCAACCGCGCACCCATCAGCACAAACTGCCGCCCGCCAGCCTGCCCGGCAACCGAATAAGCAGGCCCTGGTAACGGACCCACCCGTCGTGGCCAACTAGTGGTTGTGAACGAACCAACCGACGCGGTCACCAGGCCGCAGGTCGACCGGCCCCGCACCGGGCTGCTCGCCGAGTTCGAGCAGGTCTACCGCGCGGAGGTCGGCAGGATCACGGCGTTCTTCGCGCGACGCAGCCGCGAACCGCATACCGTCGCGGATCTGACCTCGGAGACGTTCGTCGAGGCGATGACCTCCTACGCCTCGTTCGACCCGAAGAAGGGGACCGCGCGCGGCTGGCTGTTCACCATCGCCCGCCGGGTGTACGCGCGGCACTGCGAACAGGCGGCACACCGCAGGGACGCGGCGCGCCGAGACGCGGGCCGACGGGTGTTGGACACCGATCAGATCGCGGAACTGGTGGCCAGGATCGACGCGGAGCGGCCCGGCAGGGAACTGATCGAGCGGTTGGCCGCACTGTCCGCTGTGGATCGTGCGGCCGTGGAACTGGTGGATCTGGCCGGCCTGACGCCCCAGGAAGCGGCGACCGCGTTGGCGGTGCCGGCCGGCACCCTGCGGGTCCGGCTGTTCCGGGCACGTGCCCGACTACGTCGAAAGGAGCACGACAATGGGTAACTTCGAGGACGAACTGTGGACCGATCTCCTGCGGGCGCACGGGGACGGGCTGGCGACCGCGCAACGGCCGGCACCGCTGCGGAGCAGAACGCGACCACTGGCGCTGACCGCGGGCGCGGCCGGTGTGGTCGGCGTCGGCACCGTGCTGGCGCTCACGCTGACCGCGACCACCAGCGTCCCCGCCTACGCGGTGACCGAGAACTCCGACGGCACGGTCACCGTCACGCTCCACGACATCAGCGGCGTCACCGGCATCAACGCGAAACTGGCCGCGCTCGGTGTCCGGGCACGAGCCGTTACGCCCAGGCCGGACTGCACGGAGGTAGAACATCCCGATCCAACCCACAGGATGGTGAACGCGAACACCGATCCGCTGGCCGTGGCCAGCAACGCCGCACAGGGAAAGGTGGTCATCCAGCCGCGTGCGATCCCGGTGGGCGACACCCTGGTGCTGACGGCCAAGGACTTCGGGCACGGCTCGGTCGTGTTCGGTGTCGGCTTGGTGCTCGACCCAGCACCAAGCTGTGAGAAACAGGACCTGCAGCCGCCGATCATCAGCACAGAAATCCCCAGCGGCATGGCGGTGGCGTCCCCCATCCCGACAAGCTGAGCGGTACGCGTTCAGCGGCCGTTCAGTGCGTCCAGGAAGGTCTGTTCGAACAGGGCCTGGTTGGCGCTCAGGGCCACGCCGACGGGTGCACCCGTCGGTGTTGGTTCGGTGCGGCCGGACTGGACTCCGTCTTGCACGACGTCCACCGTTTCGTCGTTGAACTGTGTTATCCCGGCCTGGTTCTGGAAGGCGGACAGCGCGGCCAGCGCGTCCCACCAGTAGTAGATGCCCAGGTCGATGCCGGCTGTCATGTCCGGTTGCGTCATGATCGAGTCGACCAGTCTGGCGCTCTCGGTGTGCTGGTCGGCGTCGAGCTTCGCGATGAACGCCGGCGTGATGGGCACCGAGTTGGTCGCGTCGAGCGGGATCAGGTGGGTGACGCCGGGGCGCATCGTGTCGAAGACGGTTCGCGCGGCTGCCGGGTCGAGCCACATGTTGAGTTCCTGCGAATTGTCGAATCCTGTCAGGGCCGAGCCGAACAGGTTGCCTGGCACGTCGATCGCGCCGCCCATGACGTAGAGGCCGCGAATCCGGTCGGCCAGCCAGTTGCCGCCCAGCGAGCCGGCGTCCCCCAGCGCCGCGGCCAGGTTGCTCTGTGGGCCGGTGGTCAGAATGGTGACCTTGCGCGGCGACGACGCGGCCGCCGACTCGATCAGTTCCGGCGCGGTCACCGACGACGGCGGTGTGGTGGCGCTGCCGTCGCCCAATGCGCCCGTCAGCACGGTTTCCACCGTCTGCATGGCGTCCTGTGGTGCCTGGTGGACGATCGTGTCCGACCCGTCGGCCACCGGCACCCAGGGCAGGCCGCAGTCGTTCAGCACTGTGTGGGCGTGGGTCAGGGCGCGGCCGGGGGTGCCGAAGCCGTTGTCGTCGATCGTCACGGCGAGCAGGTCGATCCGGCCGTCCTTGTCCGCCTGGCACAGGTAGGCCAGGGTCGACGTGTCGTCGACGTCCATGTCGCCGTCGTAGATCACCGGTGTCGGCCCGGACGCGGTGACCGCTTCCTGCGCACTCGCGGTGCCGATCGCCGAACCGGTGCCGGCAGCGGCCAGCGCGACTACCAACAGGACACTCAGGAGACCCCTCGCCATGCGGGTAAGCATCACATAACGTACACATCGTCAGCAACCGGATATTCAACCGCGCGTGGGCCGATGATGTAGCACGATGCGGGTATGCGCTACTCGATCAACATCCCGAACTGCGGCCCGGCCACCGGTCTGGATCGCCGGTTTCTGGCCACACCGCCGCCCGATGCGCCGTGCCGCCCACTGGACGGCGTCGTCCCCTCTGTCGCCTCGACCCGATCATGCGCCGCATCGAACAGGGCCCACCGGCCAGTTGATCACGGGAAGGCCCGCACGATCGCGTCGTACTTGACCGGCTTCGTGCGGACCAGCCAACGTTTGGTCGCGAGTTCCGCCCAGCCGTAGACGTATTTCCCCGCGACCTCACCGTGGGTCTTTTGCAACAGGGCGAAGGTCGTCGACAGTTGCATTCGATCGCCCGCCGGCAGCAGCGCCGGCAGCGTCGAACCGATCGGGCCGGTGGTGCTCGGTAGCAGGCCGCGGGGTCGCGTCGAACCGGCGCGGCGGGGTAGCGAGAACCGGGTCGTCCGCAATCCCAAGCCCCATGCGACCACATTGCCGGGTTGATTGCCGGTCGCGGCGATTTCCACGAATACCCGTGCCACACCATCGTCGTCACGAACGGTTGTCGTGGCGCGAACCCGACGGCCTGTCCGTACGGTGACGATCAGGGCGACCAGATTGACCAGAAACCCGAGTATCGCGATCCAGCGCGCCACCCAGTCCGTGCTCCCGGCGTCATCGGCCAGCAGATGCGTCGTCATCCCGGCGACCCGGTGACGGTCTTCCCGCCGTCCACGACCGGCTTCGACGCATCGATCGCCCTGGCCAGGCAGGAGCGCATGTCTCGTTCGAATTCCTTCCAGCGCGGAGGATCGTGATCGAAATCCACGAAGTCGAGCAGCGCCAACTGGGCATCAACGGCCACGAGTGCCACCGCGAAATCCTCGTCGTCGACCGACACGGCGTATTCGGTCCAGCCGGCCAACTCGGTCCGCCAGTTCCGATATCCGCCGGAACGTATCCGGCGCAGGAAAGAGGACGAATCGAGTAGTTGCGACAGCATGGTCAACCACAGGCGAATCCGCTCCCGCCTGGCCTGCTCCAGCCGGTTCGACGTGCGCCGCACCCGTAGCTGGTCGCGAATCCCGGCAAGCTGGGTTATCCCGTAGGTCACGCCCAGCGCGGCGCCGCCGACGCCGAGTAACAAATCGGGTGGTGCCTTGGTGAAGGCGACGATGCTGGTCGCGGTGACGCCGGCCGCGATGCTGCCGAAGACCGACCTGCCGGAACTCGTGGTCGGTTCGATTTCGGGTGAACTGCGCACGGCAGGCAGGTTCGGCGGATCGAGCGCCTGATCGTCCATCGCGGACCTCCGTTCGGATGCCCGAATATCGTCCTTGCCGGACAGGACGTTTCCGCGCTGGAAGCGGTCATGCTGGCGACGTGTGCGTTACCGGATCATCCGATCGGGCCGGGGTGAAACGCTCGCCGACAGCCTGCCCCACGTCGACCTCTCCACGAACTGGCCGCCGGCGTGGCCAAGATCATCGCCAGCCCAGGTTGGAGCGTACCGCCGCCGCCCTTCGGTTCAGGCGCAACGGCAGGACGTCCGGCACGTGCCACTCGGACGACACCATCACCGGCCGGCCGGTGTCGTCGTAGTCGGTCTGGTCGATGTACTGCAACGGCGTGCCAACGGGAACGCCGAGCCGGTGCGCGAGTTGGTCGTCGGCCAGCACCGGCAACAGCGTCGCGGCCGCGCTGCGCACCCCCGCGCCGACGGAGGCCAGCAGCCGGTAGAGGGACGCGTCCAGCACGATGTCGCTCGGTTCGCACACGCCAGCGGAACCCGCCGGGCCCACCGGGCTGAGCAGTTCGCACGGAATCCGGTCCCGCGAGTACACGACGGGCCGCCCGTCCGCGGTACGGATGCGTTCCACCACCAGTAGCCGATCGTCGTCGGCCAGCCGCAGCCGTCTGGTCTCGTCCTGGTCAGGGCCACGGACCTCGGTGGACAGTACGGTCAGGCCGGGTGTCATGCCGGCCGCGGTGATCATGTCCAGATAGCTGAGGTTGGTGTCCAGGGTGTGCTGGCGTGGTGTCCCGATCACGTACGTCCCTGAGCCGTGCCGGCGGTCGAGGTAACCGGCCTCCAGCAGCCCGCGCACCGCTTCCCGGACGGTTGCCCTGCTCACGCCGAAGCGGTCGCCGAGTTCCTGCTCGTTGGGCAGTTTGGAGCCCATCGGGAACTCGCCGTCGACCAGGCAGGCGACCAGTTCGTCGCGGACGTGCTCGGCGAGTGTGGTGCGCGACGGTTTCACAGGTGCGATCATGCCCCGCCCGCCACTTCGGTGGCCGCCGCCATGTCCAGTACGGCTCGTACCTGGTCCGCGATGTCCGGTCCGCCGGGGAACCGGCCTTCGAAGATGGCGCCGCCGATGGTGAAACCCCAGGCTCCCGCCTCGGCCATGGTGCTGATCTGGCTCGCGTCGACGATCGAGCCGGCCGTGACGACGGGGCCATCGGATGCCTCGACGACCGCCTTGGTGAGCACGGCGGGATCGGCCGTCAGGTGCCGGTAGGTGAGCAGGTCGAGCCCGTGTACGCCCTCGACGCACGTGAGTTCGTACGCGCTGTCGGCGATCTCGGCGATGTCGCCCTCCAGCACGCTGGGATGGCCGGCGATCCGGCCGGGGAACGGGCAGTACGCGATCCCGGTACCTGCCAGTTCGAGCACGCCCGCGGCCACGTTCGTCCCGCCGAGCACCCAGTCGACGTCGACGTCCACCGCCGTCCGCAGTGACGCCAGTTCGTCCGCCTTGCTGGTGGACACGACTTCCAGCAACACCGACAGGCCGTCGTCGTGGGCGCGTGCGACGAATTCGCGCAGTACGGCCGGGGTCGCGCCGACGTCCTTGCAGCCGACGTACCGCAGGCCGGTGCCGCGCAGGCCGCGCAACACGTCGATGGCGTCGGGTACCGTGCTGTCCTTGTGGGTCAACATGAAGATGAACTCGATCATGGCGATCTCCTGGCAGCGTCGGGAATGAGGTCGAGCAGTCCGTCGACGACGTAGTCCGGCCGGATCGTCGCGTTCGGACCTGGGGCCGCGGCGGCGTCACCGGTGAGCGTGAGAATCCCTGCCATGCCGATGGACTGACCGAGGACGACGTCGGTGGCGAGCCGGTCGCCGACCATGGCGGCGTCCTCGGCCGGCACACCGAGCCGGGCCAGTACGGCCTCTGCCATGTACTCGCTCGGCTTGCCGACGATCGCCTCGGCACGCGCGCCGGTGCACGCCTCGATCGCGGCGAGCATGGCGGCGCAGTCGGGCAGGCCGCCGTCCGGCGTCGGGCAGTACGGGTCCGGATTGGTCGCGACGATCGTGGCGCCCGCCCGGACGGCCCGGTACGCGGCGAGCAGCTTGGCGTAGTCGAAGGTTCGGTCGAAGGACACGACGACGACGTCGACCTTCGCCGGCCGGGTCGTGACGGTGAAACCGGCGTTCTCCAGGATCGTGGTGACGAGCGGTTCGGCGACCGCGAGCAGCCGGGCGCCGCTGTGGTGGCGGTCGAGGTAGCGCACGAGCGTGTCCAGCGCGGTCAGCACGTCGGCGGGTTCTGCCGGCACGCCGAGGCGGCTGAGTTTCGCCGCGTAGCCGGCCCCGGTGCCCAGCGGCTTGTTGGTCACGAAGAGCACGCGGCTGCCGGCCGCGCGCAGCGACGCGATCGCGCGGTCGGCGCCGGCTGTCAGCCGGTCCCCCAGGTAGACGGTGCCGTCGAGGTCGAACGCGTAGCCGGCGAAGATCCGGTCGGGCGGCCCGGTCATGGCCATCGCCCGACCACGTTGGACGGCGACAGCACGCCGTCGACGTCGTCGTCGTCCCACACGCCGAGCAGGTCGGCCAGGTCGGCGACGCCGAAGCGCTCCCGCATCAGGTGGCAGTTGGCGACCGCCCAGTGCACGGATGCCGCGTCGACCGGCGGGTCGAGTTCGCCGAACCGGCTGGGCACGCCGGCCGTGGCCAGCGCGGCGGCGAGCCGGTCCGGGTCGACCAGGAGCTTGTCGAGCACGGCGGCATGGGCGTCCCAGTGGTCGAGCAGGTCGGTGACCGTGTTCGGATGCGCGGCCAGCCAGATGATCTTGCGTCGGTACGACTGCCAGCACTCGAAGACCGCGGCGTCACCGAGCCGGGCGAACCGGGTCTCGATCCTGGCCAACTGGACGTCCGGATCTGGCAGGCGCGGAACGAACCGGCCGGCGTCGACGACATCCCTGACGTGCCGCCATGTCCGCGCCGCGATCACGGTGGCGGCACCGACCTGGGCGCCGTGCAGGCGGGTGTCGCCGCCGGGAACGGCCATCTCGATCAGGTGGCTCACCGCGTGCTCCATGCCGGACGACACGGCGGTCGCACCGGCCACGCCCATCGTGATGCCGCTGAGCGTGAGCAGGCTCGCCAGCTCGCCCACGGCGGCCGGGGCGCCGATCGCGATGTCGCCCGCGATGTCGAGCAGCCGCTGGCCGTGCGGGCGGACCAGCTCGACCAGGCTCGGGGCGAAGGACTCGTCGACGCCGATCGCGGACGCCAGATACCAGTCGGCCGGCGCCGTGTACATGGCCAGCAGGTCGCCGACACCGGCGAGGTTCATCGCGGGCGGCGCGGCCGCGATGATCTCGGGATCGATCAGCAGCACGTCCGGCCACCGGCTCGGCACGGTCCGCTTCACGCCGTCGATCAGCAGGACGGACCGGTCGTCGGCGAACCCGTTCACGCTGGCCGCCGTCTGCACGATCACGTGCGGCAACCCGCCGCCGGCCGCCGCGGCCACCTTGCCGATGTCGGCGATGGTGCCCGATCCGACGCTGACCACGGCCGCTGCGCCGGCCACCCCGCGCACGGCCCGTTCGACGGTGGCCTCGTCGGCGTACGCACGGTGGCGGCCGCGCTGCCCGAGCGGGGTGACGTCGACGGGGTGGTTGCCGGCGAGCAGGCTGCGCACGTAGCTGGTCAGGTTGACGCCGCGATGCTCGATGCGGACGGTGTCGCCGAGCACCGCGACGGGTCCGGTACCGACCAGGTCGAGCATCATGGCCGGCAGCCGATCGAGCGCGCCTTCGCCGGTGATCACGGCACCGAGACCGAGCGGCCGCAGCCGAGCCGCTTCTGGTGCGCCGGCAAGGGTTGCGCGGATCGCGGTGAGGTCGAACCCACCGTCTGTCCACATAGGCCAGTCCCCCCGCTCGTCGGCCGAGTACGTCATGTGCCGCCCTGCTCGATGGCGTCGAACATCGCGCGATAGCGGGCGTACGCCTCGTCGTAGCGGTCGCGCACGGCCGGGTCCGGCCGGATCGGCTCTGGCGCGAGTTCGACGGCGTGCGCGGTCGCGGTGTCGATGTCGTCGAACGTGCCGGCCGCCAGCCCGGCCAGGATCGCCGCGCCGGTCGCCGTCGCCTCGTCCGCCAGCACCGGCCGTAACGGCCGGCCGAGCACGTCCGCTTTGATCCGCAACCACAGCGGGCTACGGGCGCCACCACCGACCACCCGGATCTCGGCCCCGTCGCCGACGTCGGCGAGACCCATGTCGTGCAGCCGCTCGACGATGTCCCGCAGCGCGAACGCGCAGCCCTCCAGCACCGCCCTGGCGAGATGCCGGCCGTTGTGGTTCATCGAGAGACCCGTGAAGGCGCCGCGCATGTCGCTGTTCCAGCGTGGCGCCATCGAACCGGACAGGGTGGGCAGGAAACCGACCCCGTCCGCGCCGGCCGGTGCCTGCGCCGCGAGGTGGAAGACCGACGACTGGTCGACGCCGAGCACGGAGTGCGCCAGCCAGAGCGTGCTGCCACCGGAGACGAAGCCGGGATTCTCGACCAGCAGCAGGTCCGGCACACCGTGCGCGTGGGTTTCGACGAGTTGGCCGTCGTCGAGCACGAGCTGTTCCGACGTGACGGTGAC
>DATBDL010000090.1:0-3076 GCA_036269975.1 Pseudonocardiaceae bacterium
CAGCGACCGAGTGCCAGCGGCGCCAACCGGCCGGCGAGTGCCTCGACGACCGTGCCACGGTCCCACTCGATGGCCACCCGCAGCGCGGTGTCCAGTGTGGCGGCGCGCTGGTCCTCGTCGGGCAGATCATCGATCAGGCGCGTGTTCTCGTCGACGTGTGCCACCACATTCGGATCGAGCAGGTTCAGTTCCATGTTCGCGAGTACGCCCAACAGGTCGACGTGCTCGGCGCGGGCCAGCGCGTCGGCGTCGGGCAGTGCGCGCCGCAGGACCGTCAGGGACTCCGCCGGCCGTGCGAGCACGCCGAGCAACTGCCCGCGATACAGCCGTGCCAACGCACGCAGCCGGGCCGAGGCGCCGTCGCCGATTCGATCGACCTCGGCGAGCCAGCGCTCACCCCGAGCCGGATAGCCGGGGTTGACGTTCCAACAGTCGTTGAGCAGACAGGCCAGTTCCACCGCGTCGGTACTGCGACCGTGTGCCACAGCCCAGCCGAGCACGCTCTCCGCGTCGGGCAGTTCCCAGCTCAACGACCTGGCCGCCGTCACCCGCGCACCGAAGGCGGGCACCGACGCCAGCGCACGGCCGCGTGCCAGCCAGTAGGCCAGGTGCCGAGCCTGGCTCTCGGACAGTTCGTCCGGTTCCGCCAGCCGCGTCGACGCGTAGGACCGGACCACCTCCAACAGGCGGAACCGGCCTGTCCCGGCGTGTTGTTCGGCCACCAACAGGGACTTGTCGACGAGCCCGACCACCGCGTCCGCCGGTGTCCCGCCGACGACGTCGACCACCGCCTCGGCCGCATCGAGGGTGAACCCGGTGCGGAACACGGAAAGCTGGGCCAGCGCGTGCCGCTCGTGCGCGCTGAGCAGACGACAGGACCAGTCCATCGCCGAATGCAGGGTGCGGTGTCGCTGCTCGGCCGCCGTGCCGTCGACCGACAGGATGCCCAGGCTCATGTCCAACCGGTCCGCGAGCTGGCGCACCGGCAGCACGCGCACCCGACTCGCCGCCAGTTCCAGCGCCAGCGGCAGACCGTCCAGCCGGTGACAGATGCGGCCGACCGCGACAGCGTCGGACAGGTCGACGGCCGGCAGGGCCTGGCGGGCACGCTGGCGGAACAACTCCGCCGCCGCCGAGTCGAGGTCGGCGTCGGCCGGAGCGGCCAGCGGGTGGAGCTGCCAGCTCACCTCCAGCGGCGCGCCGAGTGGTTGGCGGGACGTGATCAGCACGGTCAACAGCGGACAGGCCGCCACCAGCCCGGCCACCACCGCCGCGGTCGCGGACGCCAGGTGTTCGGCGTTGTCCAGTACCAGCAACTGTTCCCGCGCCTGGAGGGCGGCGTGTACTGCGTCCAGCAACGGGTGGGTGGCCGTGCCGGCCACACCGAGCAGGCCGGCCAGCGCCGGGACCAGTTCGTCGCCGTCGGACAACGGTGCCAACGGGAGCACGGCGACCCCGCCTCGATGCGTCGCCGCGACGTGCAGTGCCAACACGGTCTTCCCACACCCACCGACACCGGTGATCGTGAGCACGCGGTTCCCGGCGAGCAGACCCGCCACCTCGCTCAACTCGGCGTCCCGACCGATCAGCCCGGCCAGGTGACCACGTGGTCCCCACCAGCGCCGATCAGCCCGCGCCGCCGGACGCGCGGCCAGGACGGCGTGCTGCACCCGGCTCAGCTCGACACCGGGATCGACGCCGAGTTCCTCAGCGAGCCGAGTACGAATCGCAGCGTGCACCGCGAGTGCCGCCGCCTGCTGGCCGGACGCCGCCAGCAGGCTCATCAGGGCGGCGTGCAGGGCTTCGTGCAGCGGCTCGCATTCGGCGACAACGGACAACCGGCCGGCCGCCGTCGCGTGCTCGCCGATCGCCGCCGCCAGCCGCGCGAGGTCCAGTGCGGCGGCGACCCGCCTGCGCTGCCACGCGGCCACGGTCGGATGGGCGCGAATCCGGTCGCCCAGATCGGCCAGTACCCCACCACGCCACAGGTCCAACGCGTCGCCGCAGCGCGCCGCGGCGACATCGAGCACGCCGGCGGACTCCGCCCGCGCGGCGGCGGCCATGCCCGCGTCGAAGGCGGTGGCATCCGTACCCACGACATCGGTGTCCAGCCGATAGCCGCCGCCGTCCCGCCGGATCGCGGCGCCGGACCCCAGCATCCGACGCAACCGCGCCACATACGTATGCACGAGGTTCACACACGACCGTGGCGGATCGTCACCCCACAGCAGGTCGACCAGCTCGTCCACGGTCACCACCTGGCCGGGACTCGCGGCCAGCACACCCAACACAGTCCGCTGCATCACCGAACCGACGGCAACGCGTACCTCGCCCCGCCACACGCTCATCGGACCCAACACACTGGCCCACAACGTGTTCTGATCAGGCATGCCCCCGGCCATGCCGAGCGCCGCCCGCAGTCGCCGCGTCGAACCGGCACCGATCCGGCCGTGCTCCACCTCACGCACCGTGCGCACGCTCAACCCGGTCTGCGCGGCCAGTTCCCGCTGGGTGAGCCCGCGCCGTCGGCGCTGCGAACGGATCTCGGCACTGTCGTCATTCATGACCCCCCCCATCACGTTGTCCTCCCCGACAACTCGGCCATCCTGCCGCTTTTCGCGCGGGGAGCACCACAGCGTCGTTCGCCATTCACTCGGACGGCGGCGGCGAGTCCCTGGCCAGGGCATTACATTCGATATCCACTGAAATAACAGTGACATATATCGCCGTCCAGGGAACGTCCATCGAAGCGCAACGCCGCCTCCCTAGCGTCATCGGCGGGCATTGTCCCCAAGCGTTCCCGATTCGACGGAGGCACCGGAATGAAGACCTGGCGTACCAACATGACACGAATGGCGATCGCCGTCGCGGTGGCGGCGGTGGCGCTCATCGGTGCGGCCACGACGGCCGTGGCACAAGCCGCACCCACGACCGTGACGGCCGGCGTGACACCCGCCCTGACACCCGTGACGGGCACGGTCTTCGGCTGCCGGTCCGGATGGGTCTGCCTCTACACGGATCACAGCAACGTGTTGAGCGCCGGCCACCCGCACACGGACTACTTCAACTACGGATT
>DATBDL010000091.1:0-2585 GCA_036269975.1 Pseudonocardiaceae bacterium
CCACGAACTGGCCGCCATGATCAGCGATCTGCACGCGGTCAACGCCTGGTTCGCCGAACTCTGGGACACCTACACGGTCGCGAGGCAGATCTCCGAGCGCAAGACGATTCTGTCGCCGACGGTCGGTGAGGTGACCGTCGACTGTGACGTGCTGACCGCCCCGGACAGCGACCTGCGCATCGTCGTCTACACGGCACAACCGGGCACCGCCGACGCCGACAAGCTGGACCTGTTGCGGGCCGACTACATGGAGATCACGTACGACAACTGATCTCCATGCCGACCCCGCCGCGAAGCCGCGTCTGGACATTCCTGGGTGTTTCGAGTTCTGCATGCCGCAACTACTACGGCCGGGGGTTGTCCTCGGTTACAGCGGAAATGGCGGCCGGGGCGAGGCAGGTCTTGTTGCGGCCGGTGTTCTTCGCGGCATAGACGGCGGCGTCGGCGGCCTGGAGCAGGCCGGTGAGGTCCGTCGCGGTAGCGGGATAGACGGCGGCGCCGACCGACGCGGTGACGTTCGGAATGGTGATCTCACCGTCGGTCAGTGTACTGGCGGTGACGCGCAACAGGCTGACGGAAAGGCGAACGCGCTCCGCCGTGCTGTAGACGCTGTCGACGGTCGCGCCGGGAATGAGTACGACGAATTCCTCGCCGCCGAATCGGCCGACCAGGTCGTAGCTGCGCAGGTCGCGTTGCAGCGATGCGGCGACCGCGCGCAGGACCTGGTCGCCGGCCAGGTGCCCGTACCGGTCGTTGACGCGCTTGAAATGATCCAGGTCGATCATCAGCACGCCGAGGCCGTCGCCGGTCGCGTGTGCCCGCGTCAGTTCGTGTTCCGCCTGTTCGTGCCAGGCGACCCCGGTGGCGAGGCCGGTCTTGGCATCGGTGCGGGACGCGGTCTGGAACTGGGGGAGCAGCAGCCCTACGTGCAGGGCCAGCGCGGTGCACACGAGGATCGGCATCAGCCACGGCCGGGTCGTCATGACCAGCGCCAGCGCGGTGCCGAGGCCGACGGCACCACTGATGATCAACACGTCGGTGAGGTTGCCCAGCGCGCCACGGCCGGGCTCCTGGGGGTTGGTCAGGATGACGACGACGACCACCAACCCGTAGTTGCACACGAAGTACAGCAGCGCGGCGGTGACCAGCAGACCGAGCCCCTTCGGCCCGTCCAGCCCGGTGATCAGCGGCCCGTTGACGGGTCGCGCGGTGGACAGCACGAGTCCGGCGGCCCAGCAGGCCAGGATCACCGTGGCCGCCGAGAAGATCTTGCGGTGCGCCGGCGGCCGGCCCTGGTAGACCCGCAGCCACGAGTAGCAGTAGCTGATCGCGACCACGGCCGCGACCAGCGGCGGGGGCAGCAACAACAGCGCGGCGAAGAACCAGACGTCCTGCGGATGGGTGTGCGGCTTGCGTTCCGCCGCGATCTCCCGTAGCCGTTCGATCCGCCGGGATGCCTCGAGGTGCACCAGCATGCCGGCGACCAGCATTCCGAACCACACCAGTGCGCGCGGGGTGATCGGGACCAGTCGCAGCGTGGCCGCCAGTACGATCACCGCGGCGAGTTCCACCACGGCCAGGTAGACCACCACGTGCCGGGGCAACGACCACAGCCGCCAAGTACTCGGGCTGAATCGAACCGGAGCGCTGGCCTGCTCGGTCATGCTCGGGAGACCATTGGTGTGCAAGGTGAACCCCCCACCATCGACACACCTACGAACGTAACGACGACGTCACCCCGTGTCATTACTCCAGCCGTGTTGCACTATTGACCCCGTCGCACCAGCGTTGTCAGGAGAACCTCATGATCGTTGTCTCGCCCCGTGCCGGACGTCCCGGTGACTGGCGCCGTCGCGTGACCACCCGCCCCGGCGACTGGCTGCGCCGCTGACTAGTCGTGGGCATGGTCCGCTGCGGCGGACACCGCCATGTCCCGCCGGCTCTGGGACGCGCGCCACCACCAGCCGGCACCGGCGGCGGCCGCGACACCGGCCACCCCGGCCGCCGCGACCACCGTGTGCGCGGGCCAGGTCTGTGCTGCCAGACCGGCGACGACCACGCCGAGTCCCTGCGTGACCCGGATCGCGGTCAGCGCCAACCCGAACGCCTGCCCACGGCGGGCGTTCGGCACCGACTGCACGAACGTGGTGCTCGCAGTGAGGTTGTAGGCCGAGGCGATCCCACCCGCCGTCCACAGCACCAGTGTCGGCACCAACCCCACCCGCACCACGCAACCCATCAGCGGCGCGCACGAGAGCATCGCCATCGGCACCATCCACCGCAGCCGGATTTCCGCACTCCAGCGCGGTAACAGCACCATCCCGAGCACGGTGCCCGTCGGGTAGGCGGCGAACAACAAGCCGATTCCGGCCGCGCCGACACCGATCCCGGCGGCGTAGGGCGCGGCCAACGCCTCGGCCGCGATGTAGATACCCGACACGCACGCCAGCGCGACCAGCGCCCGCAACCGCAAGCTGGTCCACACCAACGCGATCCCACCGCTGACCTGCCCCCACCACGACGACCTGTCTGTCGTGTCGCCGGTGGTGGCCGCCCGGTGCCGGACGCCGAAGCGCACCAACAAG
>DATBDL010000092.1:0-10617 GCA_036269975.1 Pseudonocardiaceae bacterium
CAGTGCGCGCACCGTCCAGTCGCCGGGGGCCGCGTAGAAGCGGAAGTCGCCGTCGGCCGACGCGACCACTTCGCCCGCGAAGTCGCCGTCGCCGTTGAGCAGCCGGACGAACGCGCCGCCGACCGGCTGGTCACCGGCGAGCACGCGGCCGGCCACCACGACCTGGGTGGCCAGGTCGACACCCGCCGGCAGCGGGGCGGACTGCGCCGGGGCGCCGCAACCCTCCTGTGTCATCAGGACTCCGTTCCCACGGCCACCGGCACGCCGACCAGCGAGCCGTATTCGGTCCACGAGCCGTCGTAGTTCTTCACGTCGGCGAGGCCGAGTAGTTCGTGCAGCGCGAACCAGGTGTGCGACGAACGCTCACCGATCCGGCAGTACGCGATGGTCGACCTGGACTCGTCGAGGCCGGCCTCCGCGTACAGCTCGCGCAGTTCGTCGTCGGAGCGGAATGTCCCGTCCTCGTTGGCCGCCTTGGCCCACGGCACGTTCAGCGCGCTGGGCACGTGGCCCGGCCGCTGCGCCGACTCCTGCGGCAGGTGCGCCGGCGCGAGCAGCTTGCCGGAGAACTCGTCCGGGGACCGCACGTCGATCAGGTTCTTGGTGCCGATCGCGGCGACGACCTCGTCGCGGAAGGCACGGATCGCGGTGTTCGGCTCCTGCGCCGTGTACTCGGTGGCCTCACGCTTCACGTCGTCGGAGGACAGCGGACGGCCGTCCAGCTCCCACTTCTTGCGGCCACCGTCGAGCAGGCGCACGTTGTCGTGGCCGTACAGGCTGAAGTACCAGTACGCGTAGGCGGCGAACCAGTTGTTGTTGCCGCCGTACAGCACGACCTGGTCGGCGTTGCCGATTCCCTTCTCGGACAACAGCTTCTCGAAGCCGGCCCGGTCGACGAAGTCACGCCGTACCGGGTCTTGGAGCTCGGTCTTCCAGTTGATCTTGACGGCACCTGGGATGTGGCCACCGTCGTAGGCGCTGGTGTCCTCGTCCACCTCGACGAAGACCACCCCCGGCGTTTCCAGGTTGTCCTGCGCCCATTCGGCGGACACCAGCACGTTGTCACGGCTCATCGAGTGGCTCCCACAATCGTTTTCGTACGGTTCAACAGCAGGTACATCTCGCAGCCGAGGCAGAACCCGACAGCGGCGTTCAACAGCGCGGCGACCAGTGCCATTGCCGTCGCGACGAGGCCGAGCGGCGTCAGCCCGGTCGCGTAGCCGACGACACCGACCACCGCGAACACCAGCCCGACGCCCTGCGCGAACCGGGGCGGCGTCTCGGCCTCGCGTTCGGTGGCCGGGCCGAGGCGCGGCGCGACCAGGTAACGGAACACCAGGCCGTACGGGGCGCGGCGCAGGCCGGCGAACGCGCCGATCGCGAACACGACGCCCTGCGCGGCCAGCAGCGGCCACCAGCCGGTGATCAGGACGACGGCCAGCACGACCGTCGTGATCCAGGCCCCGAACCGGGGACCTCGGACGTCGATCTGGGGAGTGGTTTCGGTGGGCACCGTAGCCTCCTGACCCCGCCGGACAGTGACTGTCCGTAGCGGGCGTGCTCGGGTGGTGCGGCGAAAATCCGGGAATCAGCCGGCATCGGGGCCGGGACGCATGACGAGCGCGGGACTACCCAGGGTCAGTCGAAAGACCGACACAGGCTGCTCTCGACGCGGCGGTAGTCCACCGCGCGCCGCCGGGTCAGCATCGTCTGCACGAACCCGACACTACCGCGTACTCCCTGCTCCTGGGAGCGGTGTCCACCATCTGGAATAGCCCGCTCCCCCTGATCAGGGCAGGTGCGGCCGCAGCGCGTCGATCAGGGTGTCCCGCCTGGGTACGCCGCCCACCCGCAGCAGTTCGACGCCGTCGCTGGTGAACGCGACCGTGGTCGGCGTCCGCAGCACGCCGAGTGACGTCGCGATCTCCGGGGTGTCGGTGACGTCGAGTTCGACGTGCGCAAGGCCGCTCGTGTTGTCCGCCAGCCGCGACAGCATGGCGCGGGCATGCCGGCACGGCGCGCAGAACGTCGTCGACACCTGCACCAGCGTCACCGTCGGCGCCGCCGCCAGCGCCGCCCGCACCGGTTCCGGCAGTTCGTCGGCCGGCGAGCCCGACGCCGTCGCCTTGATCCGGCCCTCGCGTGCCTGGAGCAGCCAGGCCAGCGCGCCGGCCACCACCAGCGCGCCCAGCAACACCCAGAGACCGGTCATCGACGTCACTGACTCAGATTGTCACTCGACAGGAGGATGTTGTCGGCCTTGCCCTGCACGACGAGCGCGCCGCTCTCCACCTCGACGCCGGTCGCCTGCACCGCGAAGGGCAGCGGCAGGTTGCTCGACGACAGGCTGGTCGCGAAGAAGTGCGCGAACGTCTGCAGGATGCTGTCCGGCAGCGTGCCGCTGACCAGCCCGTTGGTGAGCTGAAGCTTCTTCGGCGTGATCGAGACCCCGCCGTTGTCCAGCGAGATGACGCCGAACGCGTTCACCGTCGTCTTCTCGCCGGCGATCATGATCGAGCCGGTCAGCAGGACGCCGGCCTCGCTGGTCAGCGGGTTCGTCTCGCCGGGGTGCTGCGCCTTCTCGCGCTGTTCCAGGGCATCCTGCGCGCCGACGCCGTCCACGGTGTCCAGCGAGATCGGGTTGATGGTCAGGTCGGGGATGTTCAGCAGTCGGCCGACGTCGCTGGCCTTGACCTTGACCTGGCCGTCCACCTCGTCCACCCGCACCTGCGACACGTTGCCCGACAGCAGGTCGGACAGCTTCACCCGGACGTCGTGCAGATCGGCGTCCACCTCCAGGTCGCGCAGCGTGTTCTTGGCCGGCACGCCCGTCGCGTTGATCGAGATGTCGTGGTAGTCACCGGCGATGGCCTGCGTGATGAACGGGAATCCGTGGATGTCGACCGAAGGATCGTCGGCGAGACCGAGTTCTGACCGCATCTTCTTCGACACCTGGTACTCGGCCGCCGCGGCCAGCCCGTAGTCGGCACCGACGAGCAGCCCGACCAGCACGATGAGCACGACGATCGTTATCTTCACGGGCTTCTTCACGTAACCAGTCCATCCAATGACGCCAAATGTGTGACGCTGCCGTCACGACCTGGGCTAACGGGGGGCACTGTGGGTATTGTCCCCGACATCTGCCGGCAACGGGGCCGCGCCACCGACAAACCGCTGCGAATCGGCCGAAGTGGTCGATTCGCACCGATCAGGAAGGTGCGCCGCCATGGGTGTCGATCTGCTGCTACTGACCAGCGACCCGGAACCGACCGCCGTCCTGCCCGCGCTGGGCCTGCTCTCGCACAAGGTACGCGCCCACGAACCGGACGTGGCATCCCTGCTGGAGGCCGCCCCGTACGACGCGGTCCTCGTGGACGCCCGGTTCGACCTCGCCGGCGCCCGCAGCCTGTGCCGACTGCTGTCCAGCAGTGGCGTCGACGCGCCGGTTGTGGCGGTCGTCACGGAGGGCGGCCTCGTCGCTGTGAACGCCGAGTGGGGCGTCGACGAGATCCTGCTGCCGACGGCCGGCCCGGCCGAGGTGGACGCCCGGCTGCGCCTTGTCCGCTCCCGCGGGGCGGAGCAGTCCGGCGGCAGCGACGGCTCGATCCAGCTAGGTGAGCTGGTGATCGACGAGTCCACCTACACCGCCCGGCTGCGCGGCCGCCCGCTCGACCTGACCTACAAGGAGTTCGAGCTGCTCAAGTACCTCGCGCAGCACGCGGGCCGGGTGTTCACCCGCGCGCAGTTGCTACAGGAGGTCTGGGGCTACGACTTCTTCGGCGGCACACGGACGGTGGACGTGCACGTCCGGCGGCTGCGCGCGAAGCTGGGCTCGGAGCACGAGCAGCTCATCGGCACCGTCCGCAACGTCGGCTACAAGTTCGTGCGGCCAGGCCGGGTGCCGGCGCAGCAGGCACCGGTGGCGCAGGTCCGGCCACTGCGGGTGGACTCGCTGAACGTCCTGTCCTGACCCACTAACGTCGGCGGCATGACCGACTACACCTGGCTGGCCGACGTCGACATCGCGGCACTACGCGCACTGCTGACCAGTGTGTCCGCAGTGGACGGACGACCGTCCATGCCGGACGGTGACGGCGTGCCGGGCGGCTTCCACGGCGGCGAATACCTGCTGGCCCGGCGCCACGGCGAGCTCGTCGGCTGTGTCCATCTCACACATCTCGCCGAACGGTCGGTCGCCGAACTGGTCGTCCGGCCGGCCGAGCGCCGGGCCGGCATCGGCACCGAACTGGCCGGTCGCCTGTTGGCCCGACTCGGTATCGATCCGGCCGCCGAGGCCGGCGACCGCCTGCGGGTCTGGGCGCACGGCAACCAGCCGGCGGCGGCGGCCATCGCGGCGCGCTTCGGTTTCCGCGACGTCCGCACCCTGCTCCGGCTGCGCCGGGACCTCACCGACGATCTGCCGGCCGGTTCCCTACCGGACGGCGTCCACCTGCGTGCTTTCCGGCCAGGCCAGGACGAGGACGAGTTCGTCGACGTCAACCGGCGCGCGTTCGCGTGGCATCCGGAACAGGGTGCGCTGACGGCGGACGGCGTACGGGCCGCCGAGGCCGAATCGTGGTTCGACGCGGCCGGTTTCCTGCTGGCGGTCGACGAGGACGACCGGATCGTCGGCTTCCACTGGACCAAGGTGCACCCGGACGGCGGCGACGGCATGCCCGTCGGCGAGGTGTACGTCGTAGGCGTGCTGCCGGACGCCCAGGGCGGCGGCCTCGGCCGGGGCCTCACGATGGCTGGCCTGCGCTATCTGCGCGAGCGGCGCGGTATGACCCGTGTGATGCTCTACACCGAATCGGACAACCGGTCGGCACTGGCCGTGTACGACAAGCTCGGTTTCACGGCGTGGGACGCCGACGTCCAGTACGCGCACTGAGCCGGGGCGTACCGGCTGTGTCACAGCCTGCGAACGACCGGGTCACGGAGTGGGTCCTATATCACACGAATGGCTGGTTGTGCAGTCACCTGGCGTATCAAGTTCACTTCTCGTTCACCTGAAAACGGCCGGTCGTCCACCGTCGCTGCCTACCGTCCGTGTCACGTGACCGGCCGGACCTTGTGCCGTCGCGCCCTGATCGATTCATGCTCTGGTTGGAGGATCTGAAGGTGAAGATCAAACGGCACGGCAGTTGGGCGGGTCGGTCGGGGATGGGCCCTGTCGTCCTCGGCCTGGCCGCGGCCGGCACCATGCTGCTGGCTGCCTGTGGCTCCGACAACAACGCGACGCCCCCCGCCAGTGGTGGCGGTGGTAGCAGCACGGCGGCCGCGCCGACGATCAAGTGCCCGTCCGGCTCGGTGAACCTCACGCTGGCCGGTTCCACGGCGCAGGGCCCCGCGATCAGCGAGTGGGCCAAGACCTACGAGAACACCTGTGCCGGTGTCAACATCAACAACGGCCTCGGCGGTTCCGGCGCAGGTGTCACCCAGTTCGAGGCCGGCACCATCGACTTCGCGGGTTCGGACTTCCCGCTGTCGTCCACCGACCAGCCCAAGGCGGACGCGCGCTGCAAGACCGGCTCGGCGATCGACCTGCCGATGGCCCCCGGTCCGATCGCGGTCGGCTACAACCTGCCCGGCGTGTCCAGCCTGAACCTGTCGGCGAGCACGCTGGCCAAGATCTTCGCCGGCAAGATCACCAACTGGAACGACCCGGCCATCGCCAAGGACAACCCCGGCGTCACGCTGCCCAGCCAGAGCATCCAGACGTTCCACCGGTCCGACAGTTCCGGCACCAGCTTCAACTTCACCAACTACCTGGCCAACGAGGCCAAGGCGGACTGGACCTACGGCGCGAACAAGCAGTGGCCGGGGCCGGGCGGCCAGGGTGACAAGGGCTCGGCGCTGGTCTCCCAGGACGTCAAGAAGACCGCGGGCGGCATCGGCTACTTCGAGCTGTCCTACGCCACCCAGCAGTCCATTCCGTACGCGGCGGTCAGCAACGCGGCCGGCAGGTTCGTGAAGCTCACGCCGCAGAACACGACGAACTTCATCGGCAAGGCGCAGATCGTCGGCACCGGTAAGGACCTGTCGCTGTCCTTCGACTACACCAACACCGACTCGGACGCCTACCCGAACGTCCTGGTGACCTACGAGATCCTGTGCTCGGCCGGCAACGAC
Source organism: Pseudonocardiaceae bacterium (assembly GCA_036269975.1). Classification (GTDB taxonomy): domain Bacteria; phylum Actinomycetota; class Actinomycetes; order Mycobacteriales; family Pseudonocardiaceae; genus DATEPR01. The sequence continues at coordinate 6,133 of DATBDL010000092.1, forward strand.
GCCGCCAAGCTGCCGGCGCTGAAGGGCTTCCTCGGCTACGCGGCCAGCGCGGCCGGCCAGAACGCCATCTCCAGCCAGGGCTACGTGCCGCTGCCCGAGAACATCCGCACCAAGGTTGTCGACGCGATCAACGGCCTGAGCTGACCGCGCTGTCGGACCTGATGGTCCAGTGGCCCGTCCGGTGGTTGGGTGTTCACCGACCACCGGACGGGCCGTGGCAGGTTCTCGACCGACGTGAAGGAGCCCGACATCGCCACCACAGGACGGACCCCGGCGCCGGTCGTGGTACCGGACGGCCCCGGTGACGCACCGCCGTCGTCAGCCACGTCCTTGCAGGACGCCAAGCACAGCACGGGGGGTGACACCGCCTTCCGTTGGACGGCCAAAGGTGCCGGCATCCTGGTGCTGATCCTGATGGCCGCGGTCGCCGCTTTCCTGATCCTGAAGGCGATACCGGCCGTCTCCCAGGACAAGGGCAACTTCTTCGGCGCGTTCGGCTGGGACCCGCAGGAAACCGGGATATTCGGCATCGCGGCACTCGCCTTCGGCACGATGCTGTCCTCGGCGGCCGCGCTGATCATCGGTGTGCCGGTCGCGGTCGGCGTTGCGCTGTTCATCAGCCAGTACGCGCCCCGCCTGGTCGCCCGCCCGCTCGCCTACGTCGTCGACCTGCTGGCCGCGGTGCCCAGCGTGGTGTTCGGCCTGTGGGGCGCGATCTACCTTTCGCCGGCGCTGGTCCCGCTCTCCAAGTTCCTCAACAAGTACTTCGGTTGGATTCCGCTGTTCTCATCGCCCAACCAGACCTACGGCAAGTCGATCCTGGTGGCCGCCGTCGTGCTCGCGGTGATGCTGCTGCCGATCGTGGCCGCGATCTCCCGTGAGGTCTTCGTGCAGACGCCGAAGGAGCACATGGAGGGCGCGCTCGCGCTCGGCGCCACCAAGTGGGAGATGATCCGCGTCGCGGTGCTCCCCTACGGCAAGTCCGGCGTGATCAGCGCGATCGTGCTCGGCTTCGGCCGTGCGGTCGGCGAGACGATCGCCGTGGCCATGGTGTTGTCCAGTACCTACTCGATCAACTGGAGCCTCATCGTCCCCGGCGGCAACACCATCGCGGCCAACATCGCCAACCGTTGGGGCGACGCGAACGACTCCACCAGCCAGGGCGCGCTGATCGCGTCCGGCCTGGTGCTGTTCGCGATCACGCTGGTGGTCAACTTCGGTGCACGGGCGATCATCCGGCGTGGGAAGGCCAAGGCATGACGATGCTGGACGAACTGAGCCTGGCGCGGCCCAGCCTGTCTCGCGCCAAGCTGCCGTGGTGGGCGCTCGTGGTCACCGCGGTGGGCGCTGTGCTGGTGACCGCGGTGCTGTACCTGGTCACGTCGCTGACCAGCTACGTGGTGTTCGTGCTCATCGCGGCGGTGCTCTACATGCTGGCGCAGACGTTCGTGTCGCTGTCGGTGGAAGGCTGGCGGCACGCCAAGAACCGGCTGATGAGCAACCTGATGGTGGTCGCCGTCGTGCTGGCGGTGCTGCCGCTGGTCGGCGTGCTCGGCTACACGGTCGCCAAGGGCCTCAAGCGTTTCGACGGGGTGTTCTTCACGCACTCGATGCGCGCCGTCGCCGAGTCGGACCCCAACGGCGGCGCGTACCACGCGATCATCGGCACACTGGAACAGGTCGGCATCGCGACCGTGATCTCGGTGCCGTTCGGCGTGATGGTCGCGGTCTACCTGGTGGAGTACAGCCGCGGCCGGCTCGGTCGGGTCGTCAGCTTCTTCGTGGACGTGATGACCGGCCTACCGTCCATCGTGGCCGGTCTGTTCATTCTGGCGCTGTGGGTGTTGGCGCTGCACCAGGGGAACTCCGGTTTCGCGGGTGCGCTCGCGTTGACCATCCTGATGCTGCCGACCGTGGTGCGCTCGTGCGAGGAGATGCTCAAGCTCGTGCCGGTCAGCCTGCGCGAGGCGTCGTACGCGCTCGGTGTCCCCAAGTGGCTGACCGTGGTGCGGATCGTGCTGCCGACCGCGTTGCCGGGCATCATCACCGGCGTGATGCTGGCCGTCGCCAGGGTGATGGGTGAGACCGCACCGGTGCTGCTGACCGTGTTCGGCAACTCGGCCATCAACGACAACCCGTTCAGCGGGCCGCAGGCGTCGCTGCCGCTGTACGTGTTCAACGAGGTCGGCCAGTCGTTCGACAACGCCATCAACAGGGCGTGGACCGGTGCGCTCGTGTTGATCCTCATCGTGTTGCTGCTGAATGTGATCGCCCGTACGGTCGCGCGTTTCGCGCGAGTGCGTGGTTAGACGTGGACACTCGCCAGGAAGGTGTGACCCCGATGGCCAAGCGGTTGGACGTCAAGGACCTGAACCTGTTCTACGGCAAGTTCCACGCCGTGGCCGACGTGCAGTTGTCGGTGCCCCCGCGCAGCGTCACGGCGTTCATCGGCCCGTCCGGTTGCGGCAAGTCGACGGTGCTGCGCTCGCTCAACCGGATGCACGAGGTGACCCCCGGCGCGCGAGTAGAGGGAACGGTCACCCTGGACGGCGAGGACATCTACGGGTCCGGCGTCGACCCGGTCGTGGTGCGGCGCACCATCGGCATGGTCTTCCAGCGCCCCAACCCGTTCCCGACGATGTCGATCCGCGACAACGTGGTGGCCGGTCTGCGGTTGTCCGGTACGCGTGACCGGAAGAAGCTGGACGAGGTGGCGGAGCGGGCGCTGCGTGCCGCGAACCTGTGGGAGGAGGTTCGAGACCGGCTCGGCAAGCCCGGCGGCGGGCTGTCCGGTGGGCAGCAGCAGCGGTTGTGCATCGCTCGGGCCATCGCGGTTCGGCCGGACGTGTTGTTGATGGACGAGCCCTGTTCCGCCCTGGACCCGATTTCCACTCTGGCGATCGAGGACCTGATCGGGGAGCTCAAGAAGGACTACACGATCGTCATCGTGACGCATAACATGCAGCAGGCGGCTCGGGTCAGTGATCAGACCGCTTTCTTCAATCTCCGGGGTGCTGGGCAGCCTGGTCATTTGATCGAGATCGACGATACGGAGAAGATCTTCTCCAATCCTGGGCAGAAGGCCACGGAGGATTACATTTCCGGCCGGTTCGGCTGAGGGTCTCGTCGTGACGAAACACCGGCGCCGCCGGGTCGGATTTCCCTGCGGCGCCCGAGTTACGTCTTGCGTCAGATGTCGAACTGGTCCGAGCCCGGCATGCGGCCCGTGACCACGAAGACCGTGCGCTTCGCCACCGAGACCGCGTGGTCGGCGAACCTTTCGTAGAATCGGCCCAGCAGCGTCACGTCCACTGCTGTCGGCACGCTGTGCGGCCAGTCTCGGTCCATCAGCACCACGAACAGCTCGCGGTGCAGGTTGTCCATTTCGTCGTCGTCGTCTTCTACCGACTTCGCCAGTTCTACGTCCTGGCTGCGGATCACCTGTTCCGTCTTCTTTGCCAGCGCCACCGCTACCAGCCCCATCTGCTCGAAGTACGGCCTCACCTCTTCGGGCAGTACCGGGCTCGGGTGCCGGCGGCGGGCGGCCTTTGCCACGTGCAGCGCCAGGTCACCCATTCGCTCCAGGCTTTCCGCCGCGTGGATGACCGCGAGCACCGTCCGCAGGTCGGTGGCCACCGGGGCCTGCAGCGCCAGCAGCGCGTATGCCTCCTCCTCGTAGGAGGTGCGGGCCGCGTCGACCTTCACGTCGTCGCTGATCACCTGCTCCGCCAGGGCCAGGTCGGCCTTCAGCAGGGCCGTCGTGGCTCGTTCCATGGCTTCGCCGACCATCGCGCACATGTCGGCCAGGTGGTCGGCGAGTTCGCCGAGTCGATCGTGGTAAGCCTCACGCATGGTCCAACACTAGTTCCCTCGCGTCTCCAACGCGGCATGTGTTGGTTAACCAGACATGAATCCAGGATGACCAGCACAGCGTCGAGTCACACGTTCGCGCCGGTCATCACGCGCAGGCGGTGTTCGCAGCGTTCACAAAGGACAGTTGGGCGGGAGCCTCCGACGTACCGCCGTTCGCCGCGTTGGTGGCGCCGCCAGTGTGTGCCGTCTGCACCTTGTGGTCGAATCCCGGACCGATGATGAGCTGGATCGCGCCGTCCATGGTGGGGTCCGCCTGTAGCGTCGCGGACGGTACCGCCGAGCCGAGCAACTGCGCCTGCGCCAACTGCGGCGCCGAATACTTGATCACCGTCGTCGACACGTCGACCGTCGCCGGGCCGATGCTGCTGATCTGGAAACCCTGCTGCTGCAACGAAGTCGCCGTCTGGCTGGCGGCGTTACCCTCGTTGGTGGCGTTGAGCACCTGGATCTTCGTGGACTGCGGGGTCGCGGCAGGTACGTTCGCGGCGGCGTTCGTGTCGCCGGTGGCCTCACCGGGCAGTGGCGCGTTGTCGATGATCGCGTTGAAGAGCTGCTTGCTGCTGTCCGCGTTCGTCGTCTCGTCGCAGGCCTGGTTGAGTGCGCCGGTCGTCG
>DATBDL010000093.1:0-21933 GCA_036269975.1 Pseudonocardiaceae bacterium
CCAGCCACATCGGCTACAACACCGCCGGTGCCAAGAAGGCGGTCGTGCTGCTGCGCGACCCTGATCAGCCGATGTCCGCCGCCCTCGTCGACGCGACGGGCACCAGCGGTGTCGATCTGGTGCCCGGCCCCGAACTGACGGTGGACCGGTGGTCGCTCGGCACGTTCCGGCGCATCGACTTCAGCCACGTCCGCACCGACGGCACTTACCGGATAGCAGTACGGACGCCAGAGGGCACCCACCACTCGGAGCCGTTCCCGATCGGCGCGCGGCGCATCCAGGCGGCGACGATGTCCGACTGCCTGCACTACTTCAAGGCGGTCCGCTCCAGCGGCGAGATCGACAGGAAGGACCGCGCCGCCGCCTTCTACGGTGACGACTCCGGCGCGACCGTCGACGCCAGCGGCGGGTGGCTGGACGCGTCCGGCGACTTCAGCAAGTTCCTGAGCCACCTCAACTACACCCGCATGATGAGTCCACAGCAGACACCGTTGTGCGCGTGGGCATTCCTGGCGGCACGAGACAACCTGCGCGCCACCCAACCCGAACTCGCGGCGGCACTCGGCACGCGCCTGCGCGACGAGGCACTGTACGGCGCCGACTTCCTGGTGCGCTTCCAGTCCGACGACGGCTACTTCTACACCGCGATCTTCGACGCGCTGACGAAGGTACTCGCCGAACGCGTGATCACAGCGCCACTCCAGGACAGTGTCCGGACCACCCGCTGGCAGGCCGGTTACCGGCACGGTGGCGGCCTGGCCATCGCAGCGCTGGCCCGCGCGTCGACCGCCGACGACCACGGCGACCGCACCGCGGAGCAGTACCTGCACGCGGCGCAGCGCGGCTTCGAGCACCTGGAGGAACACAACCTCGACTACCTCTACGACGGCACGGAGACCGTCCTCGACGACTACTGCGCGCTGCTGGCGGCGGTTGAACTGGTCAACGCGTGTGGATCGCGCGACGCCATGGCCGCCGCGGAACGCAGGGCCGAGTCGCTGACGAGCCGCTACACGGAATCGGGTCGAGGTTTCGGCTACCTGCGCGGCGACGAGGCGGGCCGCCCGTTCTTCCACGCGGCGGAGCCGGGACTGCCGGTGGTGGCGCTGCTGCGGTTCGCCGAGGTCTGTGCGGGATCGAGACACAGCGGTCCGGCAAGGGCGACGGCATTGGCGCTGGCAAGGGACGCGGCCTATCTGGCCGACGAGGTCGCGAACCCGTTCGGCTACGCGCGCCAGTTCGTACAGCCCGCCGAGCAGCCACCGAGGACTAGCTTCTTCTTCCCGCACGAGAACGAGACCGGCTACTGGTGGCAGGGCGAGAACGCCGGAATCTGCTCGACGGCCTACGCGGCGCTGCTAGCAGCCGCCCAGCCGGAGTGCGGCGAGCGGCTACGCGAGCGACTGCGGGTGCTGGCCGACGACCAGGTGCAGTGGGTGCTGGGACTCAACCCGTACGACAGTTCGATGTTGCAGGGCAGGGGACGCAACCAGGCGGAGTACTCGGCGGTGTACCAGAACGTCCCCGGCGGCATCCTCAACGGAATCACCGGCGGCGTAGCGGACGAGCAAGACATCGCGTTCATGCCGCCCGACCGGGTGGCGGCGGGTGACGCGTGGCGGTGGGCAGAGCAGTGGATTCCGCACACCGGCTGGTTTCTGCTGGCCGCGTCGGCAATGCGCTGACACAGGTTGTTCGGTTGGCCATCACCCCGAGAACCAACCGCAGCGGACAGCGCGGCTAAGCCGCCACCCGACCGCCGCCCAACAAGGCACAGGCGCCAAAAGCACCACAACCACCCACCACAGCAGCGCGGTAGAGCCTAAGCAGTCGGGAGCCCGAACCTCAAGGCACACCAAGCAACCGGATGCCCACCCCGAACAGCGACAACGACTCTGCCGGGACCGGCCCCCGAGGGAGGCCGAACGACCAGTAGGCCATCAGCCGCCGGCGAACCGCGCCCCGGCCAAGGCCACCGCGCCAACCACCGGCGCCACGTCCAGCACACGCAACTCGAGTTCCGGGCAGGAGTCCGCAAGACACGCACGTAACCGCCGCACCAGACGCGGCTGGTGCACGATGACGCCGCCGGCCGCGACGACCGTGGCACCGACCGCACCGCGGGCGACCAGCCGCCCGACGAGGACGGCCAGGTGCCGGGCCGCTTGGTCGACGACCTGGGCGGCCAGCGCGGAGCCGTCGTCGGCCGCGCGGAACACGGCGGCCGCGCCCGGTCCCCAGTTGGCGGTGGTGGGGTCGTCGTTGACTGCCCTGGCCAGCGCCTGCGGGTCGGCGACGCCGAAGTGCGCGAGCAGCGCGGCCAGCAGGCCGTCGTCGGGGCTACCCGCGTCGTGGGCGGCCAGCACGGCCTTGGTCGCGTCGCGGAGGATGGCCGGCGCGCTCCCCTCGTCGCCGATGACCCAGCCCCAGCCGCCCGCGAACAACGTGTCGCCATCGGCGTCGGTGCCGACGGCGATCGAGCCGGTGCCTGCGATGACGCCGATTCCGCTGCGCAGGCCGGCGGCGGGCACCAGAAGGGCGGCGTCGTTGACGACGACTGCCGGCACGCCGAGCGCCGTGAGGGCCGAGGCAAGGCGCTCGCAGTGCGAGCGCGTGTCGCAGCCCTGCGCGCCGATCCCGACTGCGGCGATCTCGTCCCCCGCTGGCACGACACGGGCCACGTGCGCCAGCAGCCAGCGCGCCGCACTGTCCACGGGGGACGCCGACCAGCCGTCCGCCTCGTACCGTTCGTCGGCCACCAGTGCACCAGCCGGCGCCTGCACCCGGACCGCGATCTTCGTGCCGCCGACGTCGGCACCGACGAGCACCCTCATACCTGCGCGACCTTGATGTCCGGGTTGTGGAACACGAACTCCTCGACGTCGACGCCCCGGAGTTCGGCGACCGCGCCGACCAGCATCTGCATGACGAGGATTTCCAGCACGGCCCGCTGCGCCGCCGGCAGCTCGGGCAGCCGCACCGGATGCACCAGCGGCCCGCCAGCCACCAGATCGGTGGTGACCAGGACCACCGGGTGCCCGGAGTACGCGAGTGTCCTGGCGATGGCGAGTTCCCGCGCACCGCCGAACAGGACGTGCGCGTTGCCGTTGCCGGCCGACTCCATGGCGCCGTGCAGGTACTGCCTGGTGCTCATGGCGGTGGACGGTATCCGTGCGATCTCACGGAACAGCAGGGCGCTGGCCTCGGCGGTGCCGACGGCGGGCCCCTCGCCGACGAAGTCGGCCGACGTCGCGGCGGCGAACAACGGCGCCATGGCGCGCACCGATGCGGACAGTTCCCGTTCCACCGTGGCGAAAACGGTGCTCAGCGTCGCCCAGCCGGCGTCGATCCGGCCACCGTCCCACGCGTCGGCGAGCATCCCGAGCGCCGCGACGGTGGCGGTGTAGCCGATGGTGGACGCGTAGCTGTCCGGGATGCTGCCCAGGCGGATCACCTGGGCGGCCACGTCGGCGATCGGCGATGGCACCATGTTGACGACCGCGTGGCGCCGCGCCGGGTCGACCGTCTCCAGCACGGCCAGGGTCTCCGCGCTGCGGCCACTCTGCGACACGCCGAAGACCGGATGCGCGGTGGCGGGCAGGGGCAGCGGGTGGTCACCGGCCCCGAGGCGCCACGCGTCGATGCCCCGCGCGCGCAGTGTCCACACCGGAGTGCACGCGGCGGCGTGGCTCGCGCCGATGGCGACGAAGATCGGACCCGGCCCGGTGAGGTGGCCGTGTTCCGCGAATTCCACCACCGACCCGGCCAGGCGGCTGATCGCGTGGCCGAGGGCGGTGGGTTGTCTGGCACGGGCCGTCGAGAAGGGGATGAAGCCGTCGCTCATGTCTGCTCCGTAGCGTCGAAGGTTCGTGTCACGGGGTGCCGGGGCGCCTCACACATCGGCGTTGCGGGTGAAGGACGTGCGCAGCCGGTAGCGGTCACCGGCGTAGCGGATGGTCGATGACAGCAGCGGGCGTTGGGCCCGGTCGCGGACGGTCTGCCGCATCTGGAGCACCGGGGTGGCCTCGGCGATGGCCAGGTGGCCGGCGAGTTCGGCGTCGGCGGGGCGCGCCTCGATCGTCGTGTCGGCGAGGAAGAGCTGGCAGCCCAGGCCGTGGAGGACCTCGTACAGGGAACGGATCGTGAAGTCGATGCTGTCGAACCCGGCCGCGATGTCGGCCGGCACCAGCGACTCGTCGACTGCGATCGGTACCTCGTCCAGCATCCGTACCCGGTCCAGCCGGTACAGCGGCGTTCCTGGCGCGATCTGGAACGTCTCGCCCTCGTCGAAGCTGGCCGTCCCGAATTCGGCGCGCAGCACGCGTGAGCTCGGCAGCAGCCCCATCCGCCGAGCCGTCTCGGAGAACGATTCGAGCGTGTTCGGCCAGTCGTCGCGCTCCCGCGTGCACACGTACCAGCCACGCCCGTGTGCCGGCCGCAGCACGCCGTCGTCGACGAGGCCCGCCAAAGCCTTGCGCAGCGTCACACGGGAGATGGACAGCAGTTGGCACAGGTCGCGTTCCGGCGGCAGCCGTGCGCCTGGCAGCACCTCGCCGTTGTCGATGCGGGCGCGGAGCACTGCCTTGACCTGCTCCCACAGCGGCCCAGGATGGGCGGTGGGCAGGACTGGTTGTGTGCTCAGCGTGGTCACACCTCCTCCATCATCCGGTCGAACGCCCGATCGAGGTCGGCGTCGACGGTCCGCAGCGACGGTTCCGTGTCGTGGTGGCAGATCAGCTCACGTGCACCCTCCGAAAAGGACACCGCTGGCGCGAAACCGGGCACCAGCGACCTCAGTTTGGCCGTGTCGAACAGCATCGAGTGCCGGAAGTCGTGTTCGAGCACGTCCCGCCAGCCGGGCCACCGCACCGCGATCGACTCGCTCGACCGGTGGCACAGCACCGGATCGCGGACTCCCGCCGCGGTGGCCAGCGTGAGGTGGATCTGGTCCCAGGTAAGGATGTCGCCGCTGACGACGTTGACGCTCTCCCCCACCGCGTGGCCGTTGCCCAGCAGTGGCACCACGGCACGGGCGACATCACGCGAGTGGGTGAGGCTCCACAGCGACGTGCCGTCGCCGTGCACGACGGCGGGCTTCCCGGCCCGCATCCGCTCGATCGCCGTCCAGCCGGCGAGCACCGGGACCACCGTGCGGTCGTACGTGTGAAAGAGGCGCGCGATCGTGACCGGGAAACCGGTGTCGCGATAGGACCCCTCCAGCAGCAGCTCGCAGGCGATCTTGTCCCGCCCGTAGCCGAAGACCGGCTGCCGGCGCGGGCTGGACTCGGTGATCGGCAGGTTCGGCACCGGGCGGGCGAACACCGAACAGGTGCTGACGAAGACGTACTGCCCGACGCGGCCGGCGAACAACTCCGGGTGGTCCCGGACGTCGCCGGGCGTGTAGCCGACCCAGTTGACGACCGCGTCGAAATGCGCTTCCCCCAGCACGGCCCGCAGCGCCGTGCCGTCCCGGACGTCGGCCCGCAGCGCAACGACCCCGGCCGGGACCGGTCGTACCGGCTCGGTTCTGGTCACGACCGTGACGTCGACGCCACGGGCCACCGCCTCGGCGGCGACCGCCGAGCCGATCATCCCCGCGCCACCCAGGAACAGCACCTTCATGGGCGCGCACCCACCGCGACCGTGCCGCGCGACAGGCCGTTGCCGACGAGATAGTCGTAACTGCGTTGCAGCGCATCGAACGTGTCGATGTGCAGCCGTTCGAGTTCGACGATGTGCCACCGCAGCCCGGACGGCACCGTCAGCGTCCTCGGCCAGTCGAGCCGGCCTTCCCCGATCGGCACCATCACGTCCCGCTCGTAGCTCACGGCGGGGCCGTCCTTGACGTGTACGAACCTCACCCGGTCCCCCAACCGGGTGACGATCTCGGCCGGATCGGCGCCCCCCAGCGACGCCCAGTAGGCGTCGAGTTCGATCAGGACGCGGTCGTCGAGCAGTTCGAGCAGCAGGTCGTAGGCTGGTCGACCCGCGAACACCTGGGAGAACTCGGCATGGTGGTTGTGGTAGGCGATCCGCATGCCGCGGTCCGCGGCGCGGTCGGCGGCCTCGTTCACCCGGTCCACCCCGCGCCGGATGGCTTCCGGTGAGTCGAACTCCTCCGGTTCCATGCTCCACACGAGGACCTCGGCGCCGAGGTCCTCGTTCTCGCCCAATGCCGCAGCCGCGCCCGGTCCGGCCGGGAACGGGGTGTGCGCGCTGGTCAGCCGCAGACCGGCCGCGCCGATCGCGGACCGCATGTGGGCCGGCCCGAAATGCTCGACGAGGCCATAGGTTTCGACGCCCACGTAGCCCATCGCGGCGAGCCGGGCCAGCGTCCCGTCCAGATCCGCCCGCGCCTGTTCGAGCACCGTGTACATCATCACGCCGATGTCGGCCGTCATACCGACCTCAGCCGCAGAGCGACCACCGGATTGGGCACCGGCGTGAAGTACGGATTCTGCGGCGTGGGGAAACCGGTCACCTTCGCCGTGCTCCAGTTTCCGTAGGAACCCCAGTAGAACATCGGAATCCATGGCAGGTTCTCGACGAAGATGGTCTCGATCTGGTTGATGATCTGCTGGCGCTGCGCGTCGCTGGTCGCGTTCGGATACTGCTTGAACAACGCGGCGGCCTGTGGGTTCTGGAACCGTTCGATGTTCTGGTAAGCCGGCGTGAGCGTCCCGATCGGGTAGTACAGATTCGGGTTGATCGTGTCGTTGTAGAAGGAGAACGCCTCCGGCATCGAGCCGACCGGATAGCCCATGGTGGAGTCGAAGTTGCCCTTCCCGGTGAGCGTGTTGATGTCCGTGACGGATGTCGTGTCGATGTTCAGCTTCATGCCGATGTCCTTGAGCTGCGACACCAGAACCTGCACCCGCGCCGCGATGTCCGTGTACGCGGCGGGGAAGCTGATCGAGAACTCGACCCGCCGGCCGTCCTTGTAGTAGTAGCCGTCGCTGTTGCGCGCGTAGCCGGCGTCGGTGAGCGTCCGCGCGGCCTTTGCCTTGTCCTGCGTGAAGTTGACGTTCGCGTACTGCGACGAGACGCTGCTCGCGTACGCCGGCATCGGCAGCCCGGTCACGCTCGTCGCCGGCACCGCGCCGCTGGCCGCCGCGATCTGCGTGCGGTTCACCCCGAGACTGATGGCCCTGCGCACCGCGATGTCGGACAGCGGCCAGCGCGTCAGGTTGGGAATGAGCCCGTCGGTGCCGGCGATCGGCGCCCAGTAGTGGTTGTTCGAGCTGCGCGCGACGTAGGTCTTCTGCGCGTCGGTGATGTAGGTGCCCGCCCAGTCCGCCTGGCCCTGGACGAGCGCGTTGGTCATGCCCTCGTTGTCCGCGTACGCGACGAAGCGCAACGCGGCGATCTGGGCCTTCTGCTGCCAGTAGTCGTCGTTGCGTACCAACAGGTAGCTCTGCGGCGAGAACGTGGACAGCTTGAAGGGACCGGTGCCGACCGGGTTCGCGTCCGAGTAGGTCGTCGGGTCACCGACGCCGGACCACAGGTGCTTGGAGACGATCGCGGAGGACACGATCACGGTGAAGAACTGCTGGGACGGCTCGGCGAACGCGAACACGACCTCGGTCGGGCTCGTGGCGGTGATCGAACCGAAGGTCACACCGGTCACGTTGAGCGCGGGATACTTCCGCAACAGCTCGTAGGTGAACACCACGTCGTCGGCGGAGAACGGCTTGCCGTCGGTCCATTTCACGTTGTCCTGCAACGTGACCGTGAGCTTCTTGTTGTCGCCCGACCACGTCCACGACTTCGCCAGCCACGGGATGTACTTGCCGATGTCCACGGTGTTGACCTGGACGAGCGGCTCGTAGATGAACCCACCCGACCCCTGGCCGGTGTAGGTGAGACCCTGCGCGGAGCTCGGCAGGAACGGGTTGAAGACCTTGGTGAGCGCGTCGGACTGGCCGGCGACGGTCAGAGTGGTGTTGCCGGCACTGGACGCGGTGGACGGGGCACAGGCGGCGATGGCGATGCCGCCCGCCGCCGCGAGCGCGCCGGTGAGCAGGGTACGTCTGGTGATGCCGGCGGGGATCGGCTGTGGAATGGTCACGGTCCATCAGCTCCTTGGGTGCGACGGGGTTGTGGTGAGTCGTCGGGGTGGTCTACGGACGTGCCCGTGCCGGTCGTCAGGCCGACGACGGCGTGCGCGTTCGCGGCCCGTGCCGCGTTCGCCTCCTGGTCGTCGGCGTACAGCCAGCAGCGGGCGGTGTGGCCGGCGGACAGCTCGAAGAAGGGCGGCGCGTCGCGCCCGCACCTGTCCATCGCGAACGGGCAGCGCGGATGGAAACGGCAGCCGGCGGGCGGGTCGATCAGGCTGGGCGGCGTGCCGACGTCACGGATGCGCGGGGCGCCCACCCGCGACGGGTCCGGCGCGGACGCGATCAGGAGCTGCGTGTACGGGTGCGCCGCATGCTGGGTCACCGCCTCCGACGGCCCCGTCTCGACGACCTCCCCGGCGTACATCACCGCCGACTCGGCCGCGAAGTACCGGGCCGACGCGATGTCGTGGGTGACGTACAGCATCGCGACGTCGTGCTCCCGCGTGAGGCGGCGCAACAGGTTGAGCACGCCGAGACGGATCGACACGTCCAAACTGGACACCGGCTCGTCGGCGAGGAACACGTCGGGGTTGGCCGCCAGCGCGCGGGCGATCGAGATCCGCTGCAACTGGCCGCCGGACAGCTCGTGCGGGAACTTCTCGGTGAACTGCCGTGGTGGCACCAGGTTGATCTGGGTCAGCAGGTCGTCGATCACGGCGGCGCGGGCCGCACCACGCGTGTCCGGGTGGTGGATGCCGACCGCGCGGGTGAGGGTGCTGGCGACCGTGGCGACGGGATTGAAGGCGGCGAACGGGTCCTGCAGGATGAGCTGGACCTTGCTGACGTGCTCGCGGAACGCCCTGCCCCGCGTCGCGTGGACGGGGACGCCGTGCAGCCGGATCTCGCCGCTGGTGACCCGGTAGAGCTGCGCGAGCAGCCGGGCCAGGGTCGACTTGCCCGACCCGGATTCGCCGACGAGTGCGGTGATCTGGCCCGCGTAGAGTCCCAGCGACACGTTCTCCACCGCGTGCACCACCCGCCGGGCACCGCCACGGCGTGGCAGGCCACCGCGGACCGGGAAGTGCTTCGTCACGTTCACGGCCTCCAGCACGGGCTGGCTCCCGGCGTTCTCGTGGGCGCTCATGTCCCCACCGCCAGCTCCGCGCTCGCGTACCGCAGGCAGGCCGCCAGTGAGGTCCCGGTGTCCGGCTCGCCGATCCGGTAGAGCGGCGGCTCGACGGTGGCGCATTCGGGGAGTACGAGCGGACAGCGTGGCCGGAACGCGCAGCCGGTCGGCAGGCGGCGCAGATCCGGTGGTGCGCCGGGGATGCCGGTCAGCTCGCGCATCGGGCCGCCCAGCGTCGGGAACGACGCGAGCAGGCCCTGGCTGTAGGGATGCCTTGGTTGCCGGTAGAAGTCGTCGGCGGCGCCCAGCTCGACGATCTTTCCCCCGTACATCACGGCGATCGTGTCGGAGAGCTCGATCAGCAGCGACAGGTCGTGCGTGATGAACACGACCGAGAAGCCGAGGGTGTCCTTGATCTCCACGATCTTGTCCAGGATCTGGCGCTGGATCACGACGTCCAGCGCCGTCGTCGGCTCGTCCATCACGATGATCTCCGGATCGAGCGCGAGGCCGACGGCGATCATGGCGCGCTGCCGCATCCCGCCGGACAGCTCGTGCGGGAAGGAACCCGCCCTGTCGGCGGGTATGCCCACGATGTCGAGCAGTTCGACGATCCTGGCGGCCCGGTCGGGCAGTGACATGGCCGGCCGGTGCGCGCGGATCACGTCCTCGATCTGCTCGCCGATCCGCATGACCGGGTTCAGCGCGTGCATGGCCGACTGGAAGACGATCGACAACTCCTCCCAGCGGAACGCGCGCAGCTCGGCAGGTTGCATGTCCAGTACGTCCACAGTGGACCCGTCCGGGTTGGTGTACAGGATCTCGCCCCGCGGGATCTCGGTCGGCGGCTTGTGCAGCCGGGTGATGGCGTAGGCGAGGGTCGACTTCCCGGAGCCGGACTCCCCCGCGATGCCCAGCACCTCGCCGCGCCGCAACGTGAACGAGACGTCGCTGACCGCGGGCACCCGGCTCTCGCCGGTGACGTACTCGACCCGCAGCCGGCGGACGTCGAGGATGACGTCCTTGCTGTCCCGTGTGAACGGCGCGCTCGCCGGCCTGGCGGTGTCCCCGCGCCTGCCGCGGCGCTGCCGTCGCCGGGCGATCTGCGCGCGCTGTGCCTTCTTCGTCCCGATGCCGGCCTGGCGCAGCCGTGGATTGATGAACTCGTCGATCCCGAAGTTCACCAGGGACAGCGCGGTGCCGATGAGGGCGATCGCGAGGCCCGCCGGCACGAACCACCACCACGCCCCGGTGAGCAGCGCGCTGTTCACCTGCGCCCAGTACAGGATCGTGCCCCACGACCACTGGGTCACGTCGGTGAGACCGAGAAAAGCCAGGCTGGCCTGGGTGAGAATCGCGGCCGTCACGGTGCCGAGGAACGCCGCCGCGATGACGGCGACCTGGTTGGGCAGGATGTCCTTGACGATGATCCGCGAGGTCTTCTCACCGGTCGCGCGGGCCGCCTCGACGAAATCCCGCCTGCGCAGCGACAGGGTCTGCGCGCGCAGCACCCGTGCGCCCCACGCCCAGCCGGTCAGCGAGATGACGAAGATGATGCCCAGTGATCCGCTGTGTGGCAGGTAGGCCACCAGGATGATCGTCAGCGGCAGGCCGGGCAGGACGAGGAACACGTTCGCCAGCAAGGAGAGCAGTTCGTCGCCGGTGCCGCCCAGATAGCCGGCCGTCAGGCCGACCAGGATCGCCAGCACCGTCGTCACCACAGCGGCACCGAAGCCGACCAGCATGGACGCCCGTGCGCCGTAGAGCATCTGGGACAGGATGTCCTGGCCGTTCTGGGTGGTGCCGAGCCAGTGCGCGGCGGACGGCGCCGCGAGCGCGCTGTCGCTGACCGACGACGGGTCGTACGGCGCGATCCACGGGCCGATGACCGCGAGCACGGCGAACAGCAACGTGATGATCATGCCGGCGAGGGTGAGCGGCGCCCGGAAGACGCGCCACCACAGGCGGCTCGCGGTCCCCGCTGCGATCTCCGGGACGACGTCC
Source organism: Pseudonocardiaceae bacterium (assembly GCA_036269975.1). GTDB lineage: Bacteria > Actinomycetota > Actinomycetes > Mycobacteriales > Pseudonocardiaceae > DATEPR01. The sequence goes on from DATBDL010000093.1 coordinate 11,188, forward strand.
GCCTCGGCGAGGGCGGCGGATGGCAGTGCCATGCCTCAGCTCTCCCTCGTCCTCGGGTCGAGGAACACGTAGACGACGTCGGCGAGCAGATTGGCCACCAGCACCAGCACCGTGATGAGCAGGAAGATCGCCGACATCAGCGGGTAGTCCGCCCCCTGCGCCGCCTTGAACAGCACGGTGCCGACGCCCGGATAGTTGAAAACGACCTCGGTCACGATCGAGCCGCCGATGACGAAGCCCAGCGACATCGCGAACCCGGACAGCGATGGCAGCATCGCGTTGCGGGCCGCGTACCTGTACATGATGCGGCGCCGCGACAGTCCCTTCGCCTCGGCCAGCCGGACGTAGTCCTCGCTCATGGTGGTGACCATCATGTTGCGCATGCTGATCAGCCAGCCGCCGACGGACGTGATCACGATCGTGGTGGCCGGCAGCACGGCGTAGTAGACGGCACTGCCGACGAATCCGCTGTCGAACCCGATCGTCTGGTCGACCGAGTAGCCGCCGGAGAGCGGGAACCACTTGAGGGTGATGGCGAAGACCAGCACGATGATGATCGCGAACCAGAAGTACGGGATGGACGACAGGAACGTGGTGACCGGCACCAGTGAGTCCAGCCAGGTGCCGCGTTTCCAGCCGGCGAGCATGCCCAGCCCGGTCCCGATCACGAAACCGAGGACCGTACAGCTCGTGATCAGGATGAGTGTCCAGTACATGCTCTGCCCGAGCACATCGCTCACCGTGGACGGATAGTAGGTGTAGGAGATGCCGAAGTTGCCGGTGAACACGCTGTGCCAGTAGTTGAGATACTGCGACCAGAGACTGGTGTCGCTCTGTCCGAAGAGGACCCGTAACGCCTTGATCGCCGGCGCGCCGAGCTTGCCGTGGAACGAGTTGATCAGGTTGTCCGCCGGGTCGCCCGGCATGATGCGCGGGAGCACGAAGTTGAGGCTGACGGCGATCCAGGCCGTGAGCACGTAGAAGCCGAGCTTTCTGAGCACGGTGCGCATCGGTCGTCGCTCGATTCGGTCGGCGGTGTTGACGTATGCCAGATGCAGTCCACTTGGACCAAGTGTCGATACGAAGACCATCTCTGTCAAGATGTCGTATAGACCACCGCATACCACTTGGAGCCATTCGGATGAAGATCAGTCAGGTCGTCGGGCCGTGCGTGTCCGAGGTCGTCGACGCCGACGACCCGGTGCCCGGCGCCGACCAGGTCGTCGTCGAGGTGCTGGCCTGCGGAGTGTGCACGTCCGACCTGGGCGCGTGGCGCTCACACGACCCGGTCGGCCCGCCGGTCCGGTTCGGACACGAGATCGCCGGCCGGGTGGTCGCCGTCGGGCGCGACGCCGGCCGGTGGGCGCCCGGTGACCTGGTGACCGGGCTCGGTGGCGACGGGTTCGCCACCATGGCCGCGATGGACGCGGAAGCGGTGCTGCCGATCCCGGCCGGCATCGAACCGGCACTGGCCCTGGGCGAACCGGTCGCCGTACTGGCGGAAGCGCTGTCCCGCACGATGATCGACGCGGGTCACCGGATCGCCGTGGTGGGACTGGGCTTCATGGGACTGGGGCTGGTGCAGCTCGTCCGGCGCCACGCGCCGGGACTGCTCGTCGGCGTCGATCCCGATCCGGCCCGCCGGCGGCGGGCACGCACGCTCGGCGCGGACGTCGTCTGCGCGCCGGACGACCTGCCGCCGGAGTACGCCGGCGACACGGGCCGGGCCACCGAGGCACGCATGGACATCGTGCTGGAGGCGACCGGAACCACCGGCGGCCTGGCGACGGCGGGCCGCATGGTCCGACCGTTCGGCCAGCTCTGCGTCGTGGGATACCACCACACCGGCGACGCGATGATGGACATGTCGCTCTGGTACAAGGCCGTCACGATCGTCAACGGCTTCTGCCCGGACCGATCGCGGGTGCTCGGCGCCATGCGGGACGCGCTGGACCTCATCGCGCACCGGCAGTTCAGCTACGCGCCGCTGGTCACCCACCGCTTCGGGCTGCACCGCCTCGACGAGGCGTTCCATGCGATGGCCGAGGCCGGCCCCGACTTCGTCAAGGGCGTGCTGGTGCCCTGACCGGCGGCATCATTCGTGCGAGCGGGCGAACGACGTACGGAGCCGATAGCGGTCGCCCGCGTAGCGGATCGTCGACGTGAACAGCGGCTCCTGCCGCTCGTCCAACGCGAGTTGGTGCATGACGAGGAGCGGGTCGCCGGGCGGCATGGCCAGGTGCTCCGCGATCCGGACGTCCGCCTTCGTCGCCTCGATCGTGCTGTCGGCCCGGATCGGCTCGACCCCGGCGTCGGCCAGCGCGGCATACAGCGACCGGTCGCTGAAGTCGATCGTCTCGATGTCCGGCACCAGCGCCATCGGAACGCGCGTCAGGTCCACCGCGATGGGGACGCCGGTGAGGAACCGGACACGCTCCAGGCAGAACAGCGGGGTGCCGGGGGCGATACCGAGCCGCTCCGCCTCGTCGATCGACGCAGCGCTCGCCTCGGCCCGCAACACCGTCGAATGCGGCCGCAGGCCCATTCTGGCCGCGGTCTCGCTGAACGATTCCAGGCTGTTCGGCCATTCCTTCCTCGGCGTGACATCACTGACATACCAGCCACGGCCGTGCGAAGCGCTCAGCACTCCCTCGTCGACCAGCCGGGCCAGCGCCTTGCGCAGCGTGACCCGGCTGATGCCCAACTGCTGGCAGAGTTCGCGCTCGGGCGCCAGCCGCATTCCCGGTTGCAGAATCCCCTTCTCGATCTCGGCACGGACCAGGGCGACCGCCTGTATCCACAAGGGTTCGGGATAGCCGGGCAGGATCGCGCCCGCGACCCCACGAGAGTCGTTCATACCCAGGAACCTTATGCCGACGGTTCTGGCTTGCTGTTGGCCTGGACGAATGCCCGCACCATGGGGTCGCGGTTGGTCGTGCGCCAGACCGGGGCGACGAGCATGCGCGGCATGCCGGTGAGGGGGACGATCGTGACGTCCTGATGCTGGTAGACGTCGGTCAGGCCGTGGAAGGTGCTGTGGGCGAGCTTGCCTTCGGCGATGATCGCGATGAGTTCTTCCACGTAGGGGTCGTGCCGGCGGCGGGCGTCAAGTCCGACGCCCGGTCGTCGGCGGACGTGGCCACGCTGTTCGAGGGAGTGGTTGCCCGGCACGGAAAGGTGGACATCATCGTGCACACGCCGGGCGCGGTCATCAGGAAACCACTGGCCGACTTCACCGACGAGGACTTCGACCACGTGATCGACCTGAACACCCGGTCGGCGTTCAACACGCTGCGAGCCACCGCGAGACACATCGCCGACGGCGGCCGGTATGTCGTGCTGTCGACGACACTCACCGCGATCATGACCGGTCCATACGGACTGTATTCCGGATCCAAGGCGGCGGTGGAACGCATGGTGCTGGCCGCGGCAAAAGAACTGGGAGCCAGAGGAGTCACGGTCAACACGGTGGCCCGGCCCGATCGACGACGATCTCTACCGGGCGGCCGAAACGCCGGAGTCCATCGCGGCCGCAACGCACCACAGCCCCCGCAACCGGTTGGGTCACCCCTCCGACATCGCCCCGGTGGTCGGCTGGCTGATCGGCGAGGCGGCCGGCCGGGTATCCGGCCAGACGGTACGCGCGAATGGCGCAATGTTCTGAGCCCGAATCTAATCTAGACTGATCGCCGCAGACAATGCAGCCGTCTCGGGGAGGAGAATGACCGTGGCACAGTCCACCGCGATCAGTCCGAGTTCGCACGCGCCGGTCGCAGCGCACTTTTCACAAGGGGTGGAGATCGATTCGAGCGCGCACCGTCTGCTGTTCGTCAGCGGCCAGTTGGCGACCGATTCGCAGGGCCAGGTGGTCGGGGCCGGCGATATCCGCGCCCAGGCCCGCGCGGTGTTCGCCAATCTCACCTCGGTATTGAGCACCGCAGGCGGCGATCTTTCCGATGTGGTCAGTATGACGGTATTCCTGACCGCCCGCGCCGACTTCGAAGGCTTCAACGAGGTGCGCAACCAGACCTTCCGCACCGAACCGTATCCGTCGAGCACCCTCGTCGTGGTCGCCGGCTTGGTGCTCCCCGAACACCTGGTCGAGGTCAATGCCGTTGCGGTACTCGCAGCAGCAGGAAGGTGAGGCGCCGGCGCGGTGTGAAGCCGAGTGACTCGTACAGCCGGATCGCCGAGATATTGGCGGCCGACGTGTGCAGAAACGGCTCGGCATAGGTGGTGGAAACGACCGGCACGATCCCGAGCGTGCTGGTGGCCGCCGCGATGAACGCGGCCCGCTCCACCGCGCCGATCCGCCCGACCGGGTTGGGATGTTGGCCCGGTGGCAGGAGATCATCGTCCAGAGTGGCCAGTGTGAATCCCGAGTTCTCCACCGCGGCCGCGATGCCGCGCAACCGTCGAGGGTTCGGTAACTGATCGGGTGCGTGCGCGGCGCGGCGCCACACGGCCGGACGCGCACCATCGCCGTCGATTTCGAGCCCGTCCACACAGTGGAATCGTCGACGTCGCAGGAGGGCGAATCAAGTCTGAGTCCGCCATGACGCATCGCGAGGGACTGGAAACAGCTATCTCGCGCGGTCTCCGGCACGCGGTCAGCTCGACCGTCGGCCAACTACCTCATCGCTGGGCCGTACCGCTGATTCTTCGGACCTACCCGCGCGACGACGCCCTTTCGGGCAGGCTCGGGCAATGGGGTCGTTGGACGTGGCGGTGCTCGGGCCGGTTCTGGCTTCGGTCGACGGTGCCGCGGTGCCGATCCGGGGACGGCTCGGGCGTACGGTGCTGGCCGCGCTCGCGTTGGCGGCCGGGCGGGCGTTGTCGGTCGAGCAGTTGATCGATGCGCTGTGGGGGGAACTGCCGCCGGCCACGGCCCGTCAGCAGGTGCACATCCAGGTGTCCAGGCTGCGGGCGGCATTCGGCAGAGCGGGCGCGGTCGACGTGATCCGTACCGAGCCGGGCGGGTACCGGCTGGCGGCGCACCGGGTCGACATCCAGGAGGTCGGCCGGCTGCGGGAGGTGGCCCTGGCCGCCGGCCACCCGGATGCGGCGGCGGCCACGCTGCGGGCGGCGCTTGGGCTGTGGCGTGGTGTTCCGCTCAGCGGAATCAGCGAGTACCTGGCACAGACGGAGTCACCTCGGCTGGAGGAGCTGTTCCTGTGTCTGGTCGAGGAACGCGTCGACGCGGAGTTGGCCGGCGGACACGCGGCCGCGGTGGTGCCCGAGCTGACCGGGTTGGTGGCGGCGCAACCGTTTCGCGAGGGGCTGCGTCTTCGGCTGATGCAGGCCCTGTACCGGTCCGGCCGGCGCGCCGACGCGCTGCGCGCCTTCCAGGAGGCCCGGCAGGTGCTCCGCGACGAGTTGGGCATGGCACCACCACATGCGCTCGTGGAACTGGAAGCGGAGATCCTCGCCGCAGAGCCGTCGGATGGCGACGAGCCGACCGCCGCCGTGGTGCCGGCGCAGCTCCCGCTGACGACCCGAGGCTTCGCCGGCCGCACGGGCGAACTGGCCGAACTGGACGCGGTGTCGGCGCGACCCGCCCCCCGGTTGGTGCTGATCACCGGAATGCCGGGGGTCGGCAAGACCGCCATCGCGGTGCACTGGGCACATCGGGCCGCCGACCGGTACCCGGACGGGCAGCTCTACCTCAACCTGCGCGGGTTCGATCCGACCGGCACCGCGACGACACCGGCCGAGGCGCTGCGCCGGTTCCTCGACGCCCTCGACGTACCCGCCCGCCGTGTCCCGACCGACCTGGACGCCCAGGCCGCCCTGTACCGCAGCCAGGTGTCCGGCCGGCGGATGCTCATCGTGCTCGACAACGCCCGCGACACCGCCCAGATCCGCCCGCTGCTGCCCGGTTCCGCCACCTGCTTCGTCATCGTGACCAGCCGCAACCAGCTCACCGGCCTGATCGCCATCGACGGCGCCCAACCGATCAACCTCGACCTGCTACCCGCGACCGAGGCGCGGGAACTGCTGGCCCGACGCATCGGCGCCGACCGCGCCCACGCCGAACCCGATGCGGTAAACCAGATCATCACCCGCTGCGCCCGGCTGCCGCTGGCCCTGTCCATCGTCGCCGCCCGCGCCGCCACCCGCCCCGGCCACTCCCTCACCGCACTGGCCGACGAACTGGCCGAGGACCACGACCGGCTGCGCGTACTGACCACCGACGACCAGGCCAGCGACGTCCGGGCCGTGTTCTCCTGGTCCTACCGTGCGCTCACCCCCGAAGCGGCCCGGCTGTTCCGGCTCATCGGCCCGCACCCAGGCCCGGACATCTCCGCCCCCGCCGCGGCCAGCCTGAGCGCGCTCCCCCCATCCCACGCGCGACAGGCACTGGCCGAATTGACCCAGGCGAACCTGCTCGTCGAACACACCCCCGGCCGGTACACCTGCCACGACCTGCTCCGTGCCTACGCCACCGAGCTGGCCCGCACCACCGACCCCGACGACCAACGCCACGCCGCCACCCACCGGATGCTGGACCACTACCTGCACACCGCCCACACCGTGGCCCACCTGCTGTACCCGCGCCGCGATCCGATCTCCTTGGCTGCGCCCCAACCGGGAGTCACTCCGGAACAGCCCGCCGACGACCAGCGTGCCCTCGCCTGGTTCGCCGCAGAACTTGTCGTGCTACTTGCCGCGATCGACCATGCCGCCAGTGCCGGGTTGGACACGCACACCTGGCAACTGGCCTGGACTCTCGTCACCTACCTCGACCGGCAGGGACGCTGGCACGACTACGCAGTGACCCAGTTGGCCGCGATCGCCGCCGCCACCCGGCTGGACGACGCGACCGCCCTGGCCCGTGCCCACGGCTACGCCGCGCACGCCTGCACACAACTCGGCCGGTTCGACGACGCGGACACGCATCTCCAGCATGCCCTCAACCTCACCCGCCACCTCAGCAACCCGGTCGGGCAGGCCCACAACCGCCACAACCTCGCCCACCTGCGGGCGAAACAGGGCCGCCACACCGAAGCCCTCGACAACGCCCACCAAGCTCTCGATCTCTACCAGTCCAGTGGTGACCGGGCAGGAATGGCCGACGCCCTCAACTCCATCGGCTGGTACCACGCCCAACTCGGCGACCACCAGCAGGCCCTCGCCGCCTGCCAGCGGGCCCTCGCCCTGTTCGAAGAGTCCGCCGACCGCACCGGGCAGGCCAACAGCTCGGACAGCCTTGGCTACACCCACCACCTACTCGGACAGCACGCCCAGGCCCTCACCTGCTACCGGCACGCGCTGACCCTCTTCCGCGAGCTCGGCGACCGCTACGAGGAGGCCAACACCCTCGCCCGCATCGGCGACACCCACCACGCCATCGACGACCTCGACGCCGCCCGTGCCGCCTGGCAGCAGGCCCTCGCCATCCTCACCGATCTCGACCACCCCAACGCCCAACCCCTCCACGACAAGCTCGCCAGGTGAACAACCCGTCAGTCGTGACGGGACTGTTGGCGCCGCACGACGACTCCGGCAACGGTCGCGGTGTCGATGTACCCGAGGTGTCGGGAGTCCTGGCTTCCGACGTTGTCGCCGACGACGACCAGGTGATCCACCGGCACGGTCCCGGTGGCGCGGTCACCTCCTCCGGTGAGCCAGGCCGGGATCGGGTCGCCGGCCACGGCGGCCACGCGTTTGATGCGCCACACCGGTGCCCCGCGCACCACAGGCCGGCCGGGGACGCGGAAGACGATCACGTCGCCGACTCGGTACCGGCGCTGTCGGCGTGCCAACACCCGATCACCGTCGGTGAAGGTCGGCGACATGCTGCGCCCGACGACCGTGGCGATGATGTAGTGCCGGCGGAGCACGATCAGCGCGGCGGCCGTCGGCGGAAATGCGACGAGGAACCAGATCGTCACTCGGACTCCACCAGTGTGCGATGTGCCACGTAACCGCTGGCCTGCATCGCGAACAGGCGCGCGTACCGGCCACCGGCATTCGTGAGCTCGTCATGGGTGCCCCGCTCGACGACCCGGCCGTCGTCGAGCACGACGATCAGGTCCGCGTCGCGCAGCGCGGAGAGCCGGTGCGAGATGAGCAGGCTGGTCCGGCCGGCGCGATGAGCCCGCAGCGACCGATTGACCCGATATTCGGCGGCCGCGTCCATGCCGGAGCTGGGTTCGTCGAGGATCAGCAGGTCGGCCTGGTCGCGCATGAGCGACCGGGCCAGCGCCACCCGCTGCCACTGCCCGCCGGACAACGCGGCGCCGACGTGGTCGTCGACGTCGAAGAACGCACGCGAGAGCAGCGTGCGGTAACCCCGTGGCAGCCCGGCCAGCGTGTCGTCGATCTCGGCGATACGCGCTGCCGCGCGTATCCGGTCCACATCGGTCAGCCGGTCGAGGTCGCCGATGCCGATGTTCTCCATGGCGGTCAGGTCATAACTGGTGAAATCCTGGAAGGTCGCGCCGATCCGCCTGCGTAGCGCCTCGATGTCGAGTTCGCGAATGTCGGTGCCGTCCCAGGTGATCTGCCCCCGGACCGGGTCGTAGAACCGGCACATCAGCTTGACGAGTGTGGACTTGCCCGCGCCGTTCTCCCCGACCAGGCCGACCGCCGCGCCTTTCGGGATGGTCAGGTCGACTCCCTTGAGCACCCACGGGCCGTCCTCGTCGTAGCGGAACCACACGTCGCGAAGCTCGATGCCGACCCGCAGGGGCGGCACGGCCAGTGATCCCAGCGGCAGATCGGTCGAGGACCGCACGACGGCTTCGTAGTTGCGGAACAGGCCCAGCGCCGCGCTGGTGTTGCCGAGTTGGCCGAGTACCGAGCCGGTGGCGGACTCGACGCCCGCGACCGCCGAGGTGAACAGGGTGACGTCCCCGATGGACAGTTCGCCGCGCGCCACCTTGGTGCCGGCGATGATCAGGGCTGCCGCGGAGGTCGCCGCGGACAACACCGCCATGGCGATCCCGGTGATCGCGATCTTCCGCTGTATCGCGCACTCGCTCGCGGTCGCTGCCCGGACCGCGGCCAGCATTCGGTTGCGGAACAGTTCAGCCAGCCCGAACAGCCTGATCTCCTTGGCCGCCCGAACGTCCGAGGACAGCGAGCGGAACAGAAACCGTTCGCGGTGCGTGGCCATGACCGCCTCGGACTCCCGTACCCACAGCCTGGACAGGGTGAGCTGAGACGCCGCGATCGGCAGCAGCGACGCGGCCAGCAGGAGCACCATCGGCGGCCAGACAACCAGGATGGCGCCACCGAACCCGACGACCGCGACGATGGCGCGGACCACGCCCTGTCCGAAGTCGAGCACGGCCGCCGGGGCGGTCTGGGCGCCCTGCTCGGCCAGCCGGACCTGGTCAAGGAAAGCAGGGCTCTCCAGCAGGCGCAGGCCGGGCGCTGCCGCGATCGCGCCGATCAGCCGGTCCTCGGCCTCGATCACCGCCCTGGCACGCAGGACGGCGGCGCAGTAGACGCGTGCCATACCGGCCCCGGCGAGGCAGGCGATGCCGGCCGCCAACGCGACCGCCAGCCGGACGATCCGCCCGACATCGGCCGATGCGCCCCGCGCCAACTCGTCGAACAACAGCTTGCCCAGCCACGCTGACGCGGTGGGTATCGCGGCGAGCAACACGCTCAGGACGACGGTGCACACGGTGGCCGACCGCGAGGCGCGCCACCCGATGGACCAGGCGGCCGCTGCGGCGCGCCAACGGCCGGTTCGCGCCGCCGTCATCGGACCTGATGGGCCACAGGACGTTCGCCGGTCAGGACCGAATCGAGATCGTGTCCCACCGCGGCGACGGCCCCGTCGCGAACTCGGATCAGGGTGGGGGTCGAGCCGCCGAACCCGAACGCCACGGCCGCCGCGCCATGGGATTCGACCACGGCCACCAGGACCGACGGCCCGAGGGCGTCGGCATACCGCCGAGCCTGTTCCTGGTCGTTCTCGTCGATGACGAACACGATTGTCGGGTCCGGCAGTTCCTCGACCCGGTCCGCCAACTCGCCGGTCAACCGCTGACACGGTGGGCAGGTGGGCGAAACGAATACCACCAAAGAACCCCCTGCGGATACGGCGCTGTCCGTAATGGACTCGCCGTCAGTCGAGGTTGTCGCGAACGACCCGACCTCGGCACCGATCCGCGGCAACTCGGCCCTGGATTGTCGTTGTGGGTCCCGTAGTTTGCGGATAATGGCCGACGTCAGTAGCAGGTTCAGGGCGGTCACAACGGTGAGCACCACGATTACGGCTATCAGCAACGACATGCTGGCACCCTTTCCGGATACTGTGGTCAACCGAGCGCGGTGGCGAGATCGTCCCAGTGGATGACGATCATCGCGGCGACCGCGCCGAGAACGACGGCGGCGAGACCGGCGCCCAGGTCGATGGGCATGGCCTGGTCAAGAGCCAGCGCGGTGCCGGCCAGCGCGGCCAGCACACCGTTGCGGACGAGGTGTCGCGCGCCAAGCACCCCGCCGGCGCCACCGAAGCACCGGCATGTCACCGAGCGGCCACGACGGATCGACACGGCGATGGCCGAGCAGAACACGCAGAGGAGGGCCACGCCGAGGCCGAGGCCGATGCGTTGGGTACCGGGCACCACGACGAGCACGACGGTGACCGCCTCCATGCCGCCGATCGCCACCACGAGCAACGGCCAACTCACCAGCGTCGGCCGGCCGAATCCGGCAAGTGCCGCGGACGTCTCCCGGATCCGCCGCCGGCTGCCGATCTTTCCGAGCGCGGCGGTCAGGAAGACG
>DATBDL010000094.1:0-16048 GCA_036269975.1 Pseudonocardiaceae bacterium
GCCCGCGCTGTTCCAGGTTGGCGGAGACGACCGCCGCCGTCCGGCCGTACTTGCGCAGTTCGGTACGCAGCAACACCGGCCCGACTTCGGGCGGCCGCACGAACTGCGCGCTGACCGCGAGCGGATCGAGTGGTTCGGTCGCGGCGCCGCCGTCCTGGCCGCCGGCCGCCGTCACCACGTGCAGCGCGGCACGCGCCAGCATCGAAAGCAGGTAGCCGCCGTGCGGCCGATGGCCGACGGTCCATTCCGCGGACAGGTCGGCAGTGAACGTGCCGTCGCCCAACGGCCGAACCCTGCTCGCGGAAGTGAATGCGCCCACCTGTGCCGCTGTCGCGGCTGTCGACGTCGCGACAGACGCCGGAATGGCACTATTACCAGTGGCCCCGTTCACCGGGTCCTCCTACTCACATCGGCCCCAGTCGTGTCGGCATAGGGGTCGGAACCTAACCCCTGTGCTCATGTCCGCCCCGCGAGAGCGCGGGCGAAGAAAGCGAGATTCGCCGGACGTTCGGCCAATCTACGCATCAGGTATCCGTACCACTGCACCCCATAGGGCACGTACACCCGAACGGTCTCACCGGCTCCGGCCAGTCGCCGTTGTTCGGCCGGACGGACGCCATAGAGCATCTGGTACTCGTAACGGCCGGCCTTGCGGTCGTGCCAACGGGCACGGTCGTCGATGATGCCGATCAACCGAGGGTCGTGCGTCGCGAACATCGGGTAGCCGGCACCGGCCAGCAACACGTTCGCGCAGCGGACATAACTGCGATCGACGTCGGCGGCATCCTGGTACGCCACGGATTCCGGCTCGGCGTAGGCGCCCTTGCACAGCCGCACACGGGAACCGGCACCGGCCAGCGCGCGGCAGTCGGACTCGGTGCGCCTGAGGTACGCCTGCAACACGGCGCCGGTCTGCGGGTGCTCGCGCCGCAGCGCCGTGAGGACGTCCAGCGTCGAGTCGGTGGTGGTGTGGTCTTCCATGTCCAGCGTGACCGTGGTGCCGACCCGCGCCGCCGCGGCACAGATCCGGAACGCGTTGGCCAGCGCCAGTTGCTCGTCGAGTTTCTGGCCGACAGCGGACAGCTTCACGCTGACTTCGGCGTGTTCGGTCAGCCCGTCGGCGGCGAGCGCGGCGAGCAGTGTCAGGTACGCCTGGACGATGTCCTCGGCGTGCTCGGCGTCCGTGGTGTCCTCGCCGAGATGGTCGAGCGTGACGTTCAGGCCGTCGCGAACCAGGGTGCGGGTCGCCAGCACCGCGTCGACGGCGGTCTCGCCGGCCACGAACCGATTCACCACGTTGCGGGACAGCGGAGCGGTGGCCACCAGGTTTCGGATTGTGTCGTTGCCCGCAGCGGCCAGGATCGCGGAACGGAGTGGGTTCACGAAGCGAAACTGTACGGCGTCGTCAAGGGGCGCGGTCGGCGCAAGTTACTGACGCGTCACCGGCCGAGGTTCAGTTGCGCGAACAACAACGCCTCGGCCAGGTCCCGTACCTGCGCGGCCTGGCTGGTGGCGTGACGTGTGTTTACTTCCAACACGACCTGACCGGTGAAACCGGTGGTACGCAACCGCTCACAGAGCTGCGCACACGGCTGGCCACCCCGGCCCGGCACGAGATGTTCATCACGTGGCGCGCCGGAGCCGTCCGCGAGATGCACGTGCGTGAGGTTGGCACCCATCCGATCGGCCAGTTCGAGCGCGTCCATGCCGGCGGCCGCGGTGTGCGACAGGTCCAGCGTGTAGTGCCGGTGGCCGGGGTCGGTCGGGTCGATGGAGGGCACGAACGCCGACACGGACACGAGTTTCCGCCGTACCGGGAACATGTTCTCCACCGCGACCGCGATGCCGCTGCTGTCGGTCAGCTCGGCGACCAGGTCGGGGAAGACGTCGGTGTAGCGGCGCTGCCAGCGAAACGGCGGATGCGTCACGACGGTACCGGCGCCGAGCTCACCGGCCACCCGCACCGACCGCCGCAGCCGCTCGGCCGGGTCCGGCGACCACACCCGTTGCGTGATCAGCAGACACGGCGCGTGCACGGCCAGTACCGGTACCCGGTAGCGGCGGGCGTAACGGCGGAGCTTGGCCAGGTCCTGGCTGCCCCTGTCGGTCCACACCATGACCTCGACGCCGTCGTAGCCGAGATCGGCGGCCAGCCGGAAGCCGACCTCGACCGGTCGCGGCCACACCGAGGCGGTGGACAGGCCGATCGGTATCGGGGGCAGCGGCGGGTTCAGCGGCGGGTTCAGCGGCGGGTTCAGCGCCGCACCAGCAGCAGGGCGGCCGGCGACACGGTCACCACGAGCCCGGCCAGGATGGCGAGGACGGTGGTCTGGAGGTCGTCGGCACGCCGCCAGCGCCGCACGCCGAACACCAGCCCGACGATCACCACCAGGGCGGCAAGCACGGCCACGATCGGCTGGAATCCCCACAGCCAGCTAAAGGCCAGGAACACCGCGGCACCGGCGATCGCGCCGGCACCGACCTGGGCGCCCATCAGCAGCCATTCGCGACCGGGAGACAACGACTCGTAGTCGTCGTCATCGTCGTCCATGGCGTCGATGCGGTCACGGCCCGGCCGCTCCCGGTCGTCGAAGTCGTCGGCCGAGTCGAAGTCCTCGCGGCGGCTGGGGTTGAAATCGGCGTTCCGGCCGGGGTTGAAATCGGCGCCGGGGCTGAAGTCGTCGTCGTCGAACAGGCTCTCGCGTGGTTCGTCGACGTACGGGCCGGGATGCGCCTGGGTGGCCTCCATCGGCGGCGTCGGTGCCGGCGGCCGGCGCTGCGGGCCGACCGGGGCGACGACCTGGGTAGGGGCGGCCGCGCGGCCACCCGGCGGCAACAAGGGGAATTCCTCGGTGGTCGCGGATTCCGGTGACATACCGGCCAGTCGGGCCGGCACGGCGGGCGGCGGGAAACCGTCGAATTCGGCCGGCGGCAGGGGCGGGTAGATGGCGGTGGCCATGCTGTCGCTGTCGTCCCGCGGCCCGGTCTGCTGTCCGGTCTGCTGTCCGGCCGGGGGTCGGGCCGCCATCGGCGGGCCGGCAGGCCCGGCAGGCCCGGCAGGCCCGGCGGGTCTGATCCCCGGTCTGGACATGGGCTGCTGGGTGGGCGGACCGACCGGCGCCACTCCGGGACGACTGGTGGCGGGCTGCGCACCGGGTTGACCGGCCGGCGACATCCCCGACTGAGCAGACGACACGCCCGGCGGGCTCGACATACCCGCCTGAGCCGGCGACACGCCCGAGTAACCGGACGACATGCCCGGACCGGGCGACATGCCCGCTTGAGCGGACGACACGCCCGAATAACCCGACGACATACCCGGACCGGGCGACATCCCCGCCTGACCGGACGCCACACCCGACTGGCCAGGCGACATGCCCGACTGAGCCGACGACACGCCCGAGCGACCGGACGCCACACCCGACTGGCCGGGCGACATGCCCGACTGAGCCGACGACACGCCCGGATGGCCAGTCGACATGCCCTGCTGGCCCGGTGGCATCTGTGGCTGGCTGGTTGGGGGCAGGCCGGAGCGGCTCTGCGGCTGCTGATGGGACTGCGTCGGCGGCCGGACCGGCTCGGCGTACTGGGTCGGCGGCAACTGCGGCTGCGACATCGGCTGCGACATCGGCTGCGAGGACATCGGCGGCTGGGACATCTGGCCCGGCGGCATCGACTGCTGAGACATCGGCTGCTGAGACATCGGCTGCGGCGGCAACTGCGGCTGAGACATCGGCCCGCCAGGCCCAACAGGCCCGGACGACCCCGACGGCTGCTGCCGCCCCTGCCGTGGCTGGTTGGGCGGTGGGCCGACCGGCCGGTGGTCGCCGCCCCGCCGGCCGCCGCGTGGTGGTTCCGGTGGTGGCTGGTCGTCCCGGATCGGCAACAGCTTGCCGCTGTCGGACAGCACCCGCTCGATGATCGTCTGCGGGGCGCTGTTGTCATCGTCGTCGGCCCGCCGGCGTCGGCGCCGAGGGGCTTCGCCGTTCCCGCCGCCGTATTCGGCGAGAAGCTCCGCCACCGTGCGCTGCGCGCGTTCCGAACCGCTGTCTCGACTCATTGTCTCCACCGTGCCCCGTGTGGCCCCGTCCGTCCAGTGACCCCCGCGGGATACGCGCTGTCCGTGCCATCAGTTTGACCGTCAGTGTGGTCAAGGCGTCGCAGAATCACACCCTCTCGCAACGCCCAAGGGCAAATCTCCAGCTCACCGAGGCCCAACGCGCGCATTGTGGCCTCCGCCACCAACGCGCCGGCCACCAACTGATGCGATCGACTCGAACTGACGCCCTCGAGTTCGGCCAGATCCGCGCTGGTCATCCTGGACACGAACGCGATGAGCTGCCGGAGTCCGGTGTCGGTGAGGGTGCGCCGCACCCGTGGGCCGGCCGTGGACGGCGCGGCGCCGGTCAGCCGGGCCAGCGACCGGAACGTCTTCGACGTGGCCACCACCCGGTCGACGGGTCCGATCTTGCGCACCCGCTTGGCCAGCGGCGCCAGCTCGGCGTCCAGCTTCTCGCGCAACGCCGACACCGCTGACTTCGACGGTGGATCACCGCGTAGCTCGGCCCTGGTCAGCCGGCCGGCGCCCAGTGGCAGCGACACCGCGAGCTCCGGCTCCTCGTCGATGCCGACGGCCACTTCCAGCGAGCCGCCGCCGATGTCCAGCATCAGCAGCCGGCCCGCGGACCAGCCGCACCACCGGCGGGCCGCGAGGAACGTGTAGCGCGCCTCGTCCTGGCCGGACAGCACCTGTAGGTCGACGCCGGTCGCGGCGTGCACGCGGTCCAGCACGTCGGCGACGTTGCCGGCCTCCCGGACCGCCGACGTGGCGAACGCCATCAGCTCGTCGCAGCCGGTCTCGTCGGCCGTCTCGCGGGCCGAGATCACCGCCCTGACCAGCTCCTGCGAGCCACGGTCGGACAGCCGGCCGTCCGGCGTGATGCGCTCGGCCAGCCGCAGCACGGTCTTGACCGAGCTGGTCGGCATCGGGTGGGCACCACGATGCGCGTCCACGACGAGCAGGTGGACGGTGTTGGAACCGACGTCAAGCACCCCGAGGCGCACGGCGAGAAACGGTACCTGGCCGGACCGGCCGTCGCGGTCAGGACTCGAATTTGTAGCCCAGGCCACGCACCGTCACGAGGTGGCTCGGCGTGGACGGGTCCGGTTCGATCTTGGACCGCAGGCGCTTGACGTGCACGTCCAGCGTCTTGGTGTCGCCGACGTAGTCCGCGCCCCACACCCGGTCGATGAGCTGGCCTCGGGTGAGCACCCGGCCGACGTTGCGCAGCAGGTACTCCAGCAGGTCGAACTCCTTGAGCGGCAGCGGCACCTCGCTGCCGGACACCGTGACCACGTGCCGCTCCACGTCCATCCGGACCGGCCCGGCCTCCAGGAGCGAGCCTGGATGCAGCTCGACGTCACCGCCCGCCTCACCGCCCCGCCGCAGCACGGCGCGGATGCGCGCGATCAGCTCACGGGCCGAGTACGGCTTGGTGACGTAGTCGTCAGCGCCCAGTTCCAGGCCGACGACCTTGTCGATCTCGCCGTCCCGTGCCGTGACCATGATCACGGGGACGGCGGAGCGCTGCCGCAGTGCCCGGCACACGTCGGTGCCGCTCATCCCCGGCAGCATGACGTCCAGCAGCACGATGTCCGCGCCGTTGCGGTCGAACTCCTGGAGCGCTTCCTGGCCGGTCACGGCCACGGCGGTGGTGAAGCCCTCCTTGCGCAGCAGGAAGGCCAACGGGTCGGCGAAGGACTCCTCGTCCTCGACGATCAGCACCCTTGTCATGGCGGTCCTCCGTGATCGCTGCCGCCACCGGTGGATGGGGCAGTGTGGTTGGCACTGATTGGGTGGGCACTCGTGTGGTTGTTGTTGTTCGCGCCGCTGATCGGCAGGCGGAGCGTGAACGTGGACCCCGTGCCCAACTTGCTCCACAGCCGCACGTCACCACCGTGGTTGGCCGCCACGTGCTTGACGATGGCGAGGCCGAGGCCGGTACCGCCGGTGGCGCGGGAGCGGGCCGGGTCGGCCCGGAAGAACCGTTCGAAGACGCGCTGCTGGTGCTCGTGCGCGATGCCGACGCCCCGGTCGGTGACCGCGATCTCGGCGTATCCGTCGTTGCTGCGCCGGCTGACGGACACCGGGCTGCCCGGCGACGAGTAGGCCACCGCGTTGTCGATCAGGTTGGACAGGGCCGTGACCAGCAGCGTGCGGTCACCGTCCACGACCAGATCGCTCGGCCCGTCGGTGGTGATCTCGATCCCGGTCGACTCGGCCACCAGCGCCGAGCGCCCGAGCGCCTCCGCGACGACCTCGTCGACGTCGACCGGCGCCAGCTCCGGCAGCCGTTCCGCGCCCTGGAGCCGCGACAGTGCGATCAGCTCGCTGACCAACGTCCCCAACCGGGTGGCCTCACGCACGATCTTGGCACTGAAGCGCCGCACCTCGGCCGGCTCGTCGGCGGCATCCAGCACGGCCTCGGCCAGCAGCGCCAACGCGCCGACCGGCGTCTTCAGCTCGTGACTGACGTTCGCCACGAAGTCCCGCCGGGTCGCTTCGAGCCGAACGGCCTCTGACTCGTCTGCCGCGTCCACCACGGTGAACGTCTCGGCCAACGGCCGAACCTCGCCCCGGACCGCGGCCGGCCCCCGCCCGTGTGCCTCCAGCGGCGACAGGTCGACCTCGATCGTCCTGCCGTGCTGCCGCACCAGCTCGGCCGCCGCTCGCACCCGTGGATCGGGCTGGTTGTTGCGGACGACACCGAGAGTGACCGCGCGGGGGTTGTGCAGGACGACGTCGCCCCATTCGTTGAGCACCGCCACCCCGTTGTGGGACGAGTCGACCACCCGCTGCATCAGCGCGGCGACGGTCAGCCCTGCTGGCGGTCGAGGCCGGTCCCGACGGCCGGCGCGGCCGATCAGGAAACCGACGACCGCGCCGACCAGCAGCACGCTGGCCGACAGGGCGATCAACCCTGAAACGGTCACGGCCGCATGGTAAGCAGCGGAACCCCCTGCTCACCTAGTCGAGATCCGCCAACCGTGACACCGCTGACACCATTGCCACGATTTGTTCGACGGTTGGACTCTTCACGTTCACCTGATCGGGCGACTTGCGCCTACAGCGAGTCCAGCTCGGCCATGTCCTCGCCGGTCAGTTCGATGCCGCCTGCGGCGACGTTCTGCTCGAGATGGCCGATCGACGAGGTGCCAGGGATCAATAGGATGTTCGGCGAGCGAGCCAGCAACCAGGCGAGCGCGACCTGCCGGGGCCCAACCCCGTGCCGGCGGGCGACGTTGCCGAGCAGTTCGGTCTGCATCGGCACGAAGGCCCCGCCGATCGGGAAGAACGGAACGTAGGCGATGCCCTCTGCGGCGCACAGGTCGACGAGTTCGTCGTCACGCCGGTTGGTGATGTTGAAGGCGTTCTGCACCTGGGCGACGGGCGCGATCGACCGAGCCTCGGTCAACTGCTCTGCGGAGACGTTGCTCACACCGAGGTGCCGGATCAGACCTTGCTCACGCAACTCGGCCAACACCGAGAACTCCTTGGCCACCGACCCAGGCTCCGGCTCCATGAAGCCGCCGACGCGCAGATTGACGAGGTCCATCGCGGACACACCGAGCCGCTCGACGTTGTCGTGCACGGCCTGCCGAAGCTCGTCCGGAGTCAGGGCCGGCAGCCAGTCCCCGGTGTCATTGCGCCGTGCGCCCACCTTGGTGACCAGCACGAGGTCGTCCGGATACGGGTGCAGAGCCTGGCGGATCAGGTCGTTGACCACGTAGGGCCCGTAGTAGTCACTGGTGTCGATGTGGTTGACACCAAGTTCGACAACCCGCCGCAGGACCGCGACGGCGTTGTCGGGATCAGCGGGCGGCCCGAACACACCGGGCCCGGCGAGCTGCATGGCGCCAAAACCCATCCGGTTGACCGGGAGCGCACCACCGAAGCGCCAGGTCCCGGCGGCGGCGGCGGTCACGTCGTTCGAAGTCATACGCCAAGTCTGCTACCCGGCCACCATCGACGCCGAACCGCCCGAACCGCCCCGGCCACTAGCGACCCTGGTTGGCCACCGCCGCTATCGCGACCTCCGCCGCCGCCGGGTCCAGGTACGTGCCACCCCGGTTGGTCGGCCTCAAGTCCTCGTCCAGGTCGTACCGCAGTGGCACGCCCGTCGGGATGTTCAGGCTCGCGATGGCGTCGTCCGACACACCGTCGAGGTGCTTCACCAACGCGCGCAACGAGTTCCCGTGTGCCGCCAGCAGCACCGTCGCCCCGGTCCGCAGGTCCGGCACGACGGCCGACTCCCAGTAGGGCAACAACCGCGCGACCACGTCCGCCAGGCACTCGGTCCTCGGCTGCGCCGCGCCCAGGCCCGCGTACCGGGGATCGCCGTGCTGGCTGTACTCGTCGTCGACGTCGATCGGGGGTGGCGGGGTGTCGTACGAGCGGCGCCACAGCATGAACTGCTCCTCGCCGTACCGCTCCAGCGTCTGCTTCTTGTTCTTGCCCTGCAACGCCCCGTAGTGCCGCTCGTTCAACCGCCAGTCCCGCCGTACCGGGATCCAGTGCCGGTCGCACCTGTCCAGCGCGATGTTCGCCGTTGCGATGGCCCTGCGCAGTACCGACGTGTGCACGAGATCGGGCAGCAGGCCGGCCTCGGCCAGCAGCTCGCCGCCTCGTCCTGCCTCCGACTCGCCCTTGCTCGACAGGGGTACGTCCACCCAACCGGTGAACAGGTTCTCCGCGTTCCACACGCTCTCGCCGTGGCGGAGCAGCACCAGGGTTCCCACAGCAGCCATGCCGGCAAGCCTGCCAGACCGTCGTGGCGTGACCGGTTACCGCCCGGTGAATCGGTCAATCACTCGATAGGTTGTGGTCCGTTCGAGTGGCAAAAAGTGATTAACGCCACATCTAGCTACTCCAAGCGGCATCCTCGTTATCAAATTGTTATGTAATACCCACTACTTTCACCACAATGCCCTAACGGGCACCCTTGTGATGAGTTCCGGCATCTGACAAGTTGGCATCGCTCGAGTTCGGATCGGCTCCCATGCACTCCCCGATCCGAACGACGGCAACGATCGCGGTTCGCCTCCCCGTCGAACCGCGACCCGCCCGGATCCTTGAGTCCCCCCGCTCAGGGAGTCCGCAGCGGCGGGCAGCCGAAGCGGGGCGGCCTGAGTATGCGACTCCCCCTCCTTCCGGGCCGCCTCGCTCGCCCGACTCCGTGCCCGCGGCGCACTCGAACGATCACCCCGCGTCCGGGTCGATCACCGGAGTCGCCGGCAGCCTCTCGCCCCGCCGCCGTCGCACGTACCACCAGATCGCCGCCGCCGGCACGCCGAGCCCGAGCAGGTACGGCAACACCGCGCCGATCACCACCAGCGCACCGCCGATCACCGCGACGAACGAGTGCCAGCCGGCCGCGAGCCCGCCGACGAACCCACCCGACACGGCCTTGGCAGGGGGTGGCGGCGGCGCGTCGGACCGGCCGATGTGGACTTTCAGGGTCGACATCGCGACCTGCCCGGACAGCTCGGCCTGCCGCTGTTCCAACGACTCCAGGTCCGACTCCCGCGTGGCCAGCTCACCCTCGATGGTGACGATGTCCGAAACGGACGTCGCCTTGGCCAGCAGCGCGCGCACCCGGTCCACACTGGCCTGCTGCGACGCCACCCTGCTCTGCACGTCCACCAACTGGTCCGTGACGTCCTGCGCCTGCTCGGTCCGGTCGGTCACGTGCCCGAGCGCGGCGATCCGGTCGACCACCTGGTCGAGCACGGTGACCGGTACCTGCAACGTGAAATCGGCCTGATCGTTCTGGGCGTTCTCGTTGCCGGTGTAACCGTTTGCCGACGTGGTGATCTGCCGGACCTGCGCCGCTGTCCGGTTCACGTCCGGCACCGCGAGCGAGATCGACGCGGACCGGATCACCGCCCGACCGCTGGGCGGCAACGGATTGACCGCCTGATTGGCCGCGCCACCAGCCGAGCCGCCGGACTGCGCGGTGCCACCAGAAGTGCCGCCGGACTGCGCGGCGCCACCAGAAGTGCCGCTGGCCGTGCCGCCTGCTGCCGCCTTGTCCGGTGCGAGCGCCGGCGCCGGCTCGATCGCGTTGGCCGGTGCCTTCTGCGCGTCCAACCCGCTCGACGAAGCCCCGGTCGACGCCGCCGTGCAACCAGTCAGCACGAACCCGCCGATCAGCAGCCCGCCGAGCAAGCCGGCCAACGGATACCTGCTTCGCATGGCGCCTCCCACCCTCGTGCGTGATGTCACGCCGAGGACGGGAGTCAACGGTCAAGGCGTTGTCGGCTGCCCGGTCACGATTCCGTTTCGTCCCGGATCGTCATCGGGCCGTCGCTGTCCGGCTCGCGCACCAGGTGCTGGAACTCCTTGAGGTTGGCCAGCGACTCGCCCCTACTGACCCGCCAGCGCCACTCCCGCCGGATGGACGTGGCGAAGCCCAGTTCCAGCAGGGTGTTGAAGTCGCCGTCGGCGGCTTCCAGCACCTGGCCGAGCAGCCGGTCCAGTTCGTCCGCCGTGATCGACGCGAGGTCGAGCCGGCCGACCAGGTAGATGTCGCCGGCCTCGTCGATCGTGTAGGCCACGCCGTAGAGCTTCGCGTTGCGGCGCAACAGGAATCGGTACACCTGCTCGTGCGCCTCGTCCGGCCGCCGGCACACGAACGCCTCGATCACGAAGGCGTGCCGGCCGGCGACCAGCCAGCAGTTCGTGGCCAGCTTCTTCACACCGGGCAGGGTCACGAAGAACGCGCCGGGGCCCTTGCGCTGGTAGCGCAGTTCCCGCTCGTCCAACGCCTCGGTGATCACCGCGTCCAGGTCGGGCATCACCCGGTTATACGGCAACTCCGCCGAGCGCGTTGGCGAAGGCGGCCGCCGCCTGCCCGTAGCCGGCCAGCAGTTCGTCGGTCGTGCGCTCCCACGAAAAGCGGCTCGCGTGCTCGACGGCGCCGATGGCCAGCCGCCGCCGCACGTCCGGCCGCAGCGCCACCTCGGCCAGCGCGTCCGCCCAACGCGTCGGCTCGTGGCCGGGGACGAGCAGCCCGGACACGTCGTCGGCCACCGCGACCGGCAGCCCGCCGACCCGCGCCGCCACGACCGGTGTGCCGCACGCCTGCGCCTCCAGCGCGACCAGCCCGAACGACTCGTTGTGGCTGGGCACCGCGACCACGTCGGCCGCCCGATACGCCTGCGCCAGCTCGTCGGCCGGCATCGGCGGCAGGAACCGCACCAGCGCGCCGATCCCCAGCCGCACGGCCAGATCGCGCAGCGCGGCCGGCTGCGCGCGCCCTGAGCCCGACTCGCCGCCCACCACCAGCACCACCAGCCGCCGCGCCAACGCCGGATCGCGCCGCACCATCTCGGCGGCGGCGGCCAGCAGCACGTCCGGCGCCTTCAACGGTTGGATACGGCCGGCGAACGCCAGCACCACCGCGTCCGGCGCCAGGCCGAACCTGGCCCGTGCGGCCGCCCGCGCCGCCGGCCCGGCCGGCGTGAAGCGCTCCAGGTCCACGCCCGGCGGCACGACGAGCACCCGGTCCGGATCCGCCTCGTAGAGCCGGACCAGCTGTGCCGCTTCGACATCCGTGTTGGCGACCAGCCGGTCGGACTCGTCGACCACCTGCTGCTCGCCGATCACGCGTGATCTCGGCTCCGGCGTGTCACCGTCGGCTAGTGCCGCGTTCTTGACCTTGGCCAGGGTGTGCGCGGTGTGCACCAGCGGCACGCCCCAGCGTTCCCGCGCCAGCCAGCCGACCTGGCCGGACAGCCAGTAGTGCGAGTGGACGACGTCGTAGTGGCCGGGCTCGTGGAACGCCTCGGCCCGCAGGACGGCCGCCGTGAACGCGCAGAGCTGCGCCGGTAACTCCGACTTGTCGAGGCCCTCGAACGGCCCGGCGACCACGTGCCGCACCAGCACACCCGGCGCGAGCTCGACGATCGGCGGCAGCTCGGAGGACGTGGCCCTGGTGAAGATCTCCACCGCCACCCCACGCCGGGCCATCCGCAGCGCGGTCTGCTCGATGTAGACGTTCATGCCGCCCGCGTCGCCTGTCCCCGGCTGTTCCAGCGGCGACGTGTGCACGGACAGCACCGCGACCCGCCTCGGCCGGCCGGGGAACCGGCGCGGGAAACCCCGCGCCATCACGCCGCCAGCCCGAAACACTCGTCGACGTGCGCGGCCAGCGCGCTGTCGAAGGCGGCCACGTCCTCGGCGAACGGGAGATGTCCGGTGTCCAGCCAGGTCAGCCCGGCACCCGGAACGAGACCAGCGGCGTACTCGGCGGCCGACGGGTCGACGACACCGTCCCGCCGGCCGTGGATCACCAGGGTGGGCACGTCGATCGCGGCCAGCACGTCCGCGCTGCCCACATCGCGAGCGAAGAGGGCCGCCCGTACGTGCGCCGGCACCCGCAGGGCCGCTTCGAGCAGCCACTCCGTGTCGTCGAGCTTCGCCATGTCGGTGCAGAAAGCCCGCAGTGCCGGCACACTGACCGACGGATCGTCCGACAGCGCGGCGGGCAGCGCGGCCCGCATCACCGGCCCGACCCGGCCGCCGGGACGCCCCCTGCCGATCTCGGTGATCGCCCCGACCAGCACGATGCCGGCCACCCCTTCGGTGCCGTCGCGCCGCAGGTAGTCGGTGATCACCAGGCCGCCGTAGGACCAGCCGACCAGCACTACGGGACTGCCGGCGTAGGCGAGCAGGGCACGGACGTCCGCCGCCCAGGCCGCGGCCGAGTCGTAGCCGTCGGCCGGCGCCTCGGAGTCACCGTGGCCACGCAGGTCGGCGGCGACCAGCCGGTAGCGCCTGGACAGCGGGCCGTCGAGTTGGCGGGTCCATGCCCGCGCGGACTGCGCCCAGCCGTGCAGCAACACCACCGGCGGCCCGTCCAGCGGACCGGCGACCCGCACCGCCAGCCGTACCCCGGAATCACCGATCACGTCATCACGCCAGGACCCGACCGACACGTGCTCACCCACCCGTTCCCGGTTGCGGACATACCCCCTCGTCTCAACCGTCGGACACCGCCGCATCTTCCCGGCTGCCCGATATGTTCTGGGCATGACAACCCAGAGACCTGTCGCCGTGGTGACCGGCGCTAGTTCGGGCATCGGCGAGGCGACCGCGCGGCACCTGGCCAAGGACGGCTTCCACGTGGTGCTCGGCGCGCGCCGGATGGACCGCCTCGCCCGGATCGCCGACGAGATCGACGGCACGGCGCTGGCGCTGGACGTCACGGACCCGGATTCGGTGACCGCGTTCGCGGCCGCGGTGCCGGCGGCTCGGGTGCTGGTGAACAACGCCGGCGGGGCGCGGGGCGCCGAGCCGGTCGCGAGCGCGGACGAGGCGCACTGGCGGTGGATGTGGGAGGCGAACGTGCTGGGCACGCTGCGCGTGACCAAGGCGCTGCTGCCGACCCTGATCGACTCCGGCGACGGGCACGTGCTGACGGTGACGTCGATCGCCGCGTACGAGGTCTACGACGGCGGCGCCGGCTACACGTCCGCCAAGCACGCCGAGTCGGCGCTGCACCGGACCCTGCGCGGCGAGCACCTGGGGCAGCCGGTGCGGTTCACCGAGATTCTGCCGGGGATGGTGGACACCGAGTTCTCCCTGGTCCGCTTCGATGGCGACGCCGACCGGGCCGCGTCGGTCTACCGTGGCCTGACGCCGCTGACCGCGCAGGACGTGGCCGAGGTGATCGGATTCGCGGTGAGCCGGCCATCGCACGTGAACCTGGACAGCATCGTGCTCAAGCCGAGGGCACAGCATTCGGCGAGCCGCGCCCACCGGGACTGATCCCGACGGGCGCGACCGCAGTTCTCAGTGACCCAGCGCCCGACCGAGCGCCGCGGTGAGTTGGGCCGTGGACGTGTCGCCGTCCAGCGACCAGACGAACGTGCCGCGCAGGCCCGCCGCCCGGATGTAGAGCGCCTTCAGTGCCAGCGAGGTCGGGTCCTCGTAGGTGTAGAAGGTCTGGGATGCCGCGTCGTACTTGTACGGTTCGCCGGTCCGCACGTCGAAGTGCACGACACCCGGCGCGGTGATCACGGCGTTGTAGTTCGGCGTGGCGCCACCAGCGGTCGCCGGCTGGTAGAGGCCGTCACCGTGCGGGCCGGGCGCGACCCCGGTCCAGACGTGCGCGTAGTAGGGCGCCGCGAGGCCGATCTTGTCCGCCGGCACGCCCTGCGACTCGTAGTAGCGCACCGACTGCGTGATGCTGAACGTGTTGTCCGCAGGCTGCGGATCGCGCGGGTCGGCGAAGGTGTTCGACGAGAAGTCGGTCGGCCCCGTCGCCTCCCACGAGCCGTGGAAGTCGAACGTCATCACGTTGAACCAGTCGAGGTCGCGCGCCACCGGCCGCAGTTGGAGCTGCGCGGCGACGGCCGGGTTGGCCGAGACGTCCGCGGTGAGCAGGTACTGCTTGTGGTCGGTGCGGCCCTGCGCGGTGAGCTCGGTGCGGAACTCGTGGATCAGCGCGGTGAAGTCGGGGGTGTCCTGCGGGCCGTGCGGGTTGTCGTTGCCGACCTCGTTCGGGTACTCCCAGTCGACCGAGATGCCGTCGAAGATGCCGGCGGCGGCGCCGGGCGCGAGGCCGGGGATGTTGCCGCGGATGTACTGGTCGACGCACGACTGCACGAACTTCTGCCGGCCCGCCGCCGTTTCGGCCAACCCGGAGAACTGGCCGGACCAGGAGTAGCCGCCGATCCCCATCACGATCTTGAGGTGCGGGTTGGCCGCCTTGAGTTCCCTGAGCTGGTTGAAGTTGCCCAGCAGCGCCTGGCCGGCCGCGTCGGCCTTGCCGGTCACGGACTCGGTGGCCGCGAACGGCCGCTGGTAGTCGGCCCAGGTGTCGCCGCTGGCGCAGGTGCCGTCCGGGGCGATGTTGCTGAACGCGTAGTCCAGCTCGGTGAGGTGCTTGACCTCGCCGGACGTGATCAGGTTCTGCTCGAAGAAACCGGAGTAGATCCCCCACTGGGTGAAGTACCCGATGACCTGCTTGGAAGATCCCTGGTCCGACTGGTGGTCGGCCGCCGCGCTCGCGGTGGCCGGCGCGACCAGCATCGCGGTGGCGATCGCGGCACTGACAGCCGCCGCAGCAGCGGCTGTCATGGCCCGTCTACCGCGTCGCGGTCGGGCGGATAAGGGCGTGCGCATGTGCTCTCCTCGGGGTGTGCGACCTTGTGGTCTAGACCACAAGGAAGGTCTAGTCCACAATCGCCGGTCGGGTCAACCGTCAACGGCCGCCGTTCGGCACCGAGAATCGGCCATAACCGCCCATCCCGACCAGGGATTACAGTTCGCAGCCCACCAGCACCGGCTCCGGCCTCAGCTCGACGCCGAACCGGGCACGCACGCCGTCGCGCACCTCGCGCGCCAGCGCCAGCAGATCCGCCGTGCTGGCCGATCCCCGGTTGGTCAGCGCGAGCGAGTGCTTACCGGACACCGCGACCCGCCCGCCCGGCCCGGCATACCCCGGCCGGAAGCCGGCCTGCTGAATCAGCCACGCCGCCAGCAGCTTCGTCTGCCCGACCCCGGCCGGATACGTCGGCATGTCAGCGCTCGCCCTGGCCCGGATCGCCGGCAACCCGGTGTCCGGCACGACCGGATTGGTGAAGAACGAGCCGGCGCTCCACGTGTCGTGATCGGCCGCGTCGAGCACCATTCCCTTGGCGCGCCGCAGTTCCAGCACCGCCGCCCGAGCCACGGCGACCGGCACACGCGCGCCGACCGCGACCCCGAGCACACGCGCCAGCTCGGCGTACCGGATCGGCGCGGACAACCCGCCGTCCGCCAGCACGAACCGCACCCGCAGCACCACCGCCGAGTTCGCGCCCTTGAGGGCGCTGGTCCGGTAGCCGAGGCCGAGCTCGTCCGCGCCCACCGTGCGCACCTGGCCACTGCGGCGGTCCAGCAGGTCGACCGACACCAACAGGTTGACCACTTCGACGCCGTAGGCGCCCACGTTCTGCACCGGCGTCGCGCCGACGAGGCCGGGGATGCCGGACAGGCACT
>DATBDL010000095.1:0-2874 GCA_036269975.1 Pseudonocardiaceae bacterium
AGGTCCTGCGGCACCCGCTGCCGAACCTGACTTCCGGTTCGTGGCGCGGGTTCTGGGCCGGTTCGGACGCCGCACTCGCGGTCGCGGTGTCCTGGATACCGGTGGCGTCGGACTACTCCCGGCATTCGCGCGGCAGCGGCGCCGCGTTCGGCGCGGCGACCGTCGGCTACTCGGTCACCCAGATCCTCTGTTACCTGCTCGGCCTGCTGGCACTGGCAAACGTCAACAACGTCAACGCCGACCAGTTCCAGCCGTTCCTGGCCGTGCCGCTGGGCGCGTTGTTCTTCGGGGTGCTCGTACTGCGTGAGGTCGACCAGTCGTTCACCAACGTCTACTCCACCGGGGTGTCGTTGCAGAACCTGTTCCCGCGTGCGGACCGGCGCGTGTTCACGGTCGGCATCGGCGCCCTGACCACCGTGTTGGCGCTGGTGTTGAACATCGACAGCTACACCAACTTCCTGACCCTGATCGGGTCGGTGTTCGTGCCGATGTTCGGCGTGCTGGCCGCGGACTACTTCCTGGCGGGGCACTCCGCGGACTGGGACACGTCGGAGCGGGCCCGGTCGCGCTGGGGGATGCTGGTGGCGTGGCTGCTGGGGCTGGTCGTCTACCAGCTCATCAACCCCGGCGCGGTCGGCGCATGGTCGACCATGTGGGCGAACCTGGCAAGCGTGTTGCATTTCACGCCGCAGGGCTGGATGAGCGCGTCGCTGTTGTCGTTCCTGGTGTCGGGGATCGTGGCCTGGCTGGTGGACCAGGTGCCGCGGTGGCGCCGTTGAATTGTGTAGACCACTCGACTTAGCATCGCCCATATGGCCGATGACGAGAGCACCCGCGAACGCATCCTGCGGACCGCGACCGGGCTGTTCCAGCGGCAGGGCTACCACGCCACCGGCCTGAACCAGGTGCTCGCGGATGCCAAGGCACCTAAGGGCTCGTTGTACTTCCACTTCCCGCGTGGCAAGGAACAGCTCGCCGCCGCCGCGGTACTGGCCGGCGGCGCCGAACTCGGCGACGAGTTGTGCGTCGAGCTGCGGGCGGCAGCCGGCCCGGTGGCCGGGCTGGCCGCGATGGGCCGCATCCTGGGCACGCTGCTGACCGACTCCGGCTTCCGGGCCGGCTGCCCCGTCGCGACGGTGGCGCTGGACGTGGCTGCGGACAGCGAGCCGATCCGCACGGCGTGCGGGCAGGCGTACGGGTACTGGGGCGATCTGCTCGTCGGCCGGCTCGGCGCCTGGGGTGTGCCCGTCGAGCGACGGGAATCGTTGGCCACCATGGTGATCGCGGCGCTTGAGGGCGCGCTGCTGCTGGCGCGGGTACGGCAGGACCTGACGCCGCTGTCCGAGGTCACCGAGTGGCTCGGTGACCTCGTCGTGGGCGAATGCCGTGCCCCTACAGGGCTTTGAGCTCCTCCGTCACGGTGTTCACCGACGATTTGGCGTCCCCGAACAGCATCGTGGTCTTCGGGTCGTAGTACAGCTCGTTCTCGATGCCGGCGAAACCGGGATTCATCGACCGCTTCAGCACGATGATCGAGCGGGCCTCGTCCACGTTCAGGATCGGCATGCCGTGGATCGGCGAACTCGGGTTCGTGCGGGCGGCCGGGTTCGTCACGTCGTTGGCGCCGATCACGAGCGCGACGTCGGTACGCGAGAACTCGTTGTTTATGTCGTCCATCTCGCGCAGTTGCTCGTAGGGCACGTCGGCCTCGGCGAGCAGCACGTTCATGTGACCGGGCATCCGGCCGGCCACCGGGTGGATCGCGTACTTGACCTCGACGCCCCGATCCTCGAGCAGCTTGGCCATCTCGCGGACCGCGTGCTGCGCCTGCGCGACCGCCATGCCGTAACCGGGCACGACGACGACCTGGTTGGCGTAGGCCATCTGGATCGCCGCGTCCGCCGCGCTGGTCTGCCGCACGGTCTTGTCACCGGCATCGCCGCTGTCCCCGGCGACCGTCACGCCACCGAAGCCGCCGGCCACGATCGCCGGGATGGACCGGTTCATCGCCTTGGCCATCAGGTTGGTCAGGATCGAACCGGAAGCGCCGACGATCATGCCGGCCACGATCAGCGCCGTGTTGTTCAACGCGAGACCCGTTGCCGCTGCTGACAGACCGGTGCACGCGTTGAGCAGCGAGATCACCACGGGCATGTCGGCGCCGCCGATCGGCAACACCACCATCAGGCCGAGCACGGCGGCGAACACCAGCACGCCGATGATCAGCACCTGCGAGTTCACGCCGACGCCGATCGAGACGGCGCACGCGACCGCGACGACCAGCAGCGCGAAGTTCACCGGCTGCTGGAGCCGGCCGACGCTGATCGGGCGGCCGGGCAGGATCTCCTGGAGCTTGCCGTAGGCGACCAGCGAACCCCAGAACGAGATCGACCCGATGATCGCGGCGAACAGCGAGGTCACCGGGACGTAGGCCGCCAGGTTGGCGTAGTCGTGCGTGTCGCGGAACTCCACCCACGCGATCAGCGCCACCGCGCCACCGCCGACGCCGTTGAACAACGCCACCATCTGCGGCATCGCGGTCATCTTCACCTGGCGCGCGCTGGGCACGCCGACCAGTGTGCCGAGCACGATGCCGAGGATGATCAGCAGCCAGTTGGTCATGTGTGGCGTGAGCAGCGTTGCGATGATCGCGACGCCCATCCCGGTCGCGGCGATCCAGTTGCCGCGCACCGCGGTCCGTGGCCCGGTCAGGCCCATCAGGCCGTAGATGAACAGGGCGAACGCGACGATGTAGAGCAGCGTGATGAAGTTACTCACCTGCGGTGCCCTTCTGCTCTGTCTTCTTCTTGAACATGCTGAGCATCCGGTCGGTCACCAGGAATCCGCCGACGACGTTGATCGTGCCGAACGTGA
>DATBDL010000096.1:0-3042 GCA_036269975.1 Pseudonocardiaceae bacterium
CTGGACAGCCGTGCGGCCCGCGCGAGCTCGTCCGGAGTGGACGATCCGACCGGGACGAACTCGGTCGCCTTGCGGTTGCCGAAGGTGATCGTGCCGGTCTTGTCCAGTAGCAACGTGTTCACGTCGCCGGCGGCTTCCACCGCGCGTCCGGACATGGCGAGCACGTTGCGCTGCACCAACCGGTCCATCCCCGCGATACCGATCGCCGAGAGCAGCGCGCCGATCGTCGTCGGGATCAGGCACACCAGCAGTGCGGTCAGCACGATCACCGACTGGACGCTGCCGGCGTATCCGGCCATCGGCTGCAACGCCACGACAGCCAGCAGGAAGATGATCGTCAGCACCGCCAGCAGGATCGTCAGCGCGATCTCGTTCGGCGTCTTCTGCCGCGAGGCACCCTCCACCAGCGCGATCATCCGGTCCACGAAGGACTCACCCGGCTTGGTGGAGATCCGCACCACGATTCGGTCGGACAGCACGGTCGTGCCGCCGGTGACGGCGCAGCGGTCGCCACCGGACTCGCGGATCACCGGCGCGGACTCACCGGTGATGGCCGACTCGTCGACCGTGGCGATGCCCTCGACGACGTCACCGTCGCCGGGGATCACCTCGCCGGCCTCGACAACCACCAGGTCACCGAGCCTGAGATCGATGCCAGGCACCCGCTCCTCGTCGCCGGTGTCGGTCAGGCGACGGGCGACGGTCTCCTTCTTCGTGCGCCGCAGCGTTTCCGCCTGCGCCTTGCCCCGGCCCTCCGCGACCGCTTCGGCCAGGTTCGCGAAGAGCACCGTGAACCACAGCCAGATCGCGGTGACGATGCTGAACGTACTGGGCTGGCCGATGGCGAACACGGTCGACAACAGCGAGCCGACCCACACCACCATCATGACGGGGTTCTTCATCTGGTGCCGAGGGTTGAGTTTGCGCAGCGCGTCCGGCAACGACTTCCAGAGTTGCGCCGGGTTGAACACGCCCGCGTTCACGCGGCCCAGGTTCTCCGTGTGGTGGTGTTGCTGCTCCAGCGGAGCCCGCTGCTCCGTGGGGGTCAGAGTCATGACGTCGCCTCCGCGATCGGACCGAGAGCCAGAGCCGGAACGAACACGATCGCCGCGACCAGCACGATCGTGAAGGTCACCATCGAGGCGGCCAGCACACCCGTGGTGGGCAGGGTGCCCGCGGTCGCGGGCACCTTCTGCTGTCTCGCCAACGCACCGGCCAACGCGAGGACAGCCACGATCGGCACGTATCGACCCAGCCCCATCGCGATGCCCAAAGTGGACTGGAAGAAGTCACTGGTGACGGTGATGCCGGCGAACGCGGAGCCGTTGTTGTTCGACGCCGACGTGTAGGCGTAGAGCACTTCTGAGAACCCGTGCGCGCCGGAGTTGTTCAACGCGGCCCCGGTGGCCGGTAGCGCGATCGCGAGACCGGACAGCACCAACACGAGCGTGGGCATGGCCAGGATCGCGATCGAGGCCATGGTGACCTCGTTCTTGCCCAGCTTCTTGCCCAGGTACTCCGGCGTACGGCCGACCATCAGGCCGGCCAGGAACACGGCGATGATCGCCATCACCAGGATCGAGTAGATGCCGGTGCCGACACCACCCGGTGTCATCTCGCCGAACATCATGTTCAGCATCGCCCCGCCACCGCCGAGCCCGGAAAGACTGTCGTGGGCCGTGTTGATCGCACCCGTCGACGTGGACGTCGTCGAGTTCACGAACAAGGCCGACGCGTTGATCCCGAACCGGGTTTCCTTGCCCTCCATGCCGGAACCGGCCAGCAGCGCGGCCCTGCCGACCGGGTGCGCCTCGGCCCACCAGACCACCGTGAGCATCGCGGCCCACAGCACGCCCATCACCGACAGCAGCGTGTAGCCCTGCTTGCGGTTGTCCACCATCGTCCCGAGCGTTCGGGTCAGCGCGACCGGGATCATCAGGATGAGGAAGATCTCGATCAGGTTGGACCAGGAGTTCGGGTTCTCGAACGGGTGCGAGGAGTTGGCGTTGAAGATACCGCCGCCGTTGTTCCCCATCTCCTTGATGGACTCCTCGCTCGCGGACGGCGCGAGCGCGATGGTGTGCTGGGCCCCGTCCAGTCCGGTGACCGATGTGCCGGCGTGCAGGCTCTGCACCACGCCGAAGCCGATCAGCACGATCGCGAACAGGAACGACAGCGGCAGCAGGATGCGGATCACGGTGCGCACGATGTCGACCCACACGTTGCCCAGCCGGTCGGTCCGCGACCGGATGAACCCGCGGATCAACGCGATCGCCACCACGATGCCGACCGCGGCGGACAGGAAGTTCTGCACCGTCAGCCCGAGCATCGGCACGGTCGAGCCGAGCACGTTCTCCGGGATATAGGACTGCCAGTTCGTGTTGGTGGTGAAGCTGATCGCCGTGTTGAACGCCATGCTCGGCACCACGGCCGAGTGGCCGAACGCGAAGGGCAGCCACTGCTGGACGCGTTGGATCAGGTAGAGCAGGATCACCCCACCGAGTGAGAACCCGAGCACGCCGTAGCCGTAGGTGGTCCAGCGCTGTTCGGACTCGGGGTGGACGCGGACGAAACGGTAGATCGCCCGTTCCACCCACCAGTGCCCGGCGGTGGTGAACACACGGGCCATGTAGTCGCCGAGCGGTTTGTAGACCACGGCGAGGGCGACCAGCAGGAGGCCGACCTGTCCCAGGCCGGCCCATGTCGATGACATCAGAATTTCTCCGGTCGAATCAGGGCGACGAACAGATAGACGATCAACACGAGAGCCAAGATCCCGCCGAGGACGTCGGCCAACGTTCCCGACCCACTCATCGCAGCTTCTCCAGTCCTCGCAACATCAACGCCAACAAGGCGAAGATGGCGACGGTGAGCGCGACGTACGCCACGTCGGCCATACGAGCCGCCCTTCTCCTCAACCCGGAGTCACCCCTACCGGTGACCCGCCCGCGTCAGAGTGCGTCGGCGAACCACCCCCTGTGGGGTCACCTGACGAGTCCTTGACACCGGAAGCGCGGCTGTTTACGCGGAATTGACGCTCCG
>DATBDL010000097.1:0-17322 GCA_036269975.1 Pseudonocardiaceae bacterium
TTCGTTGAACGCCGTGACGTGCACCAGCGTGATGTCGGCGCGGTCGGCGACCGGGTGCCGCGTGGTGGGGGCGTCCCCGCGTGGCGTGTCGTGTTCGACGTAGACGGCCGGGACGTCCTGGCCGGGTCGGCGGCCCAGCCAGCGCGCGGTCAGGCCGATTTCGTCCGGCCGCTGTAGCACCACCAGGTCGACATCGGTGTCCCGCAACGACTCGACAGGCATCTCGTGAGCGTTGCCGTCGTCCGGCCAGTCCCGTCCCCGGCGCCCGCCGCCCGCCAAGCGGCCGTCGGGCAGTACCGGCAGCAGGTACTCGTGCCTGCCTTGTACGAACGACGTCGTCCACGAGCCGTGAACGCGCCAGAGCAGGATGCGCCGTGCTCGTTTCGCTTCCGCCATGAGTGCTCCGTCAGGTTCGGTCGAGCCGGGGGAACGTGACTTCCCGCAAGATGAGTAGGACGGCGGCGGCGGCCGGGATCGCCACCAACGCGCCGACGATGCCCAGCAGGACGCCGCCGAGTAATGCCGCGACGACCGTGACGATGTCGGGAACTTTCATGGCCCGGCCGATGATCCGGGGAACCAGCAGGTAGTTCTCGGCGCTCTGGTAGACGACGAAGAACACGCCGGTACCGATCGCAACGGGCAGCGAAACCGTCAGTGCCACCAGACTGACCCCGATACCCGCGATGGTCGAGCCGACGATCGGCACCAGATCCAGGACGGCCACGAGGATCGCCAACAGCAACGCGTACGGCACGCCGACGATGAGCAGCCAGACGTAGGCGGCGGTACCGGCGATCAGCGAGATGATCACGTTGCCCAGGACGTACGCGCCGACCTTCGCGAAGATCTCGTCACCGATGAGGATCACGCGTGGCCGCCGGGAGTGCGGCACGAGGCGGTAGAGCGTGCGGCGGATGCGGGGCAGGTCGGCGACGAAGTAGACGGTCAACGCGGCCACCACCAACAGGTTGCCGACCGTGCTCAGCACCGCGACGCCGGCGCCGACGACGCCCGTCAGTACGTCCGCGCCACCGCTCTGACCGCCGAGAAGCTGCTGGATGTGTTGCTGGAGCTGGAATCGGTCGTTGAGCCGGCCCAGCAACGAGTTGTGGTCCTGCAACGTGTGGATGTACTGCGGCAGGTGCTGGAAGAACATGCTGGCCTGGGTGACGAGCAGGGGGATCGCCACGGCGAGGAAGCCGCCCGCCACGCCGAGCGTGCCCAGCACGACGGCCACGACCGCGGCCCAGCGGGGGATGCGGTGGTTGACCAACCAGGACACCGCGGGTTCGAGACCGACGGCGATGAAGAACGCCAGGCCGATGAGCACGAGCATGCTCTGCGCGGTGATGATCAGTTCGGCGATCAGGTAGGTGGTGGCAACGCCGGCGGCTCCGAGCATGCCGACGAAGAAGGGGGACCGGCGATTGAGTGGCCTGCCCGGTCGCCCCAGCGGGTCCTGGTCGGTGCTGATGGCAGCCGCGACCACTTCCGCCTGGGCGATCGGGCCTTCCCGCGCACTGGAATGCGGTTGGGCGACGTGGTCGTTGTGGCCGTCGTCGGCGGTGGGTCGCCGTTCCTGCACGTCTGTCATCGGTGACCCTTCGGCATGTGCGGCTCAGCGCCCGCGGCCGAGTGCTTCGCGTTTGACGAAGCCGATCACGCCGGTGGCCACGAACAGGATCGCGCCGATGACCACCAACCAGAACAGGCCCTTGATGACGACGCCCAGTACCACGGCGGCCAGCCAGACGACGAGCAGCAACACGAGCAGTCCCAGCATGATGACGACTCCCTTCGGGGCCGGCCCGAGTCGGCCAGACCCAGATTTCCCCGCTCCCGGTGGCCACAAACACACCGGGAAATGGCGGTTTCCGTCCGGCGAACGGTGGTGTCGTGGATAATCGCGCCGAGAGTGGGCACCCTGCCGGCAATGGACGGGGGAGTCGGGAGTGACAGCGGGGGGAGCCATGCGGCCGGAAGGCGGTCCCCAGAACGACGACCCGCCGGTGACGGTCGCCGACCTGGACCTGCCCTCGATTCCCGCCGGTGCCGACTCGTTGTCCGGCCTGCGGCGGATCGTCAGGAACTGGGTGCGACACACCGGCTTGACCGAGCAACAGGTCGACGATCTCGTGCTGGGTGTCGACGAGGCGGCCGCCAATGTCGTCGAGCACGCGTACCCGCGGACCGGTGGTGTGTTGGCCATCCGCGCCCGCCGGCTGGACGATCCCGCGCGGGTCGAGGTGATCGTGGCCGACCACGGACGCTGGCAGCCGCCGGGTGATCCCGGTAACCGGGGGCGCGGCATCGACCTCATTCGGCGACTCGCCGACTACGCCGAGATCGAGCCCGGCGACCACGGCACCGTCGTGCGCATGACATGGACAGTTCCGATCTATTAGGACAGTTCAGGACGCTCGCTCGATCGGCGTCGAATACCTGGGTTTGGATGTGGCGTCGCACGGGCACTCTCCCGCAAGTCAGCGATCACCTCATGCTGTGAAGGAGTTGTGCCGTGATTGTCTTAGGCGTCATCCTGTTAGTCATCGGATTCATAGTCGGTATTCCGGTCCTGTACACCATCGGCATCGTGCTGGCGATCGCGGGCGTCGCCCTGGCAGTGCTCGGCGGCACCGGTCGTCGGATCGGCGGTCGCGCTCACTGGTACTGAGTCGATCTGGTACCGAGTCGATGGCTACCTGTGTCGACGTGATATCGGCAGAAGTAGCCAGACGGTCCCGAACACCACGGCCGTGCAGCACGCGAGCGTGATCGCGACCGTGCTGCCGACCACGGTGGCCGTCGTGACCAGGACGGCACCGGACATGGCCGCCGCGAGCAGTAGCAACCCGCCGAGTGCGCAGCGGCTTCCCCACCGGATCACGTCGAAACGCCTGCCCTGCCGGAAGTACAGTCGGTGCCACGCGACCGGTGCCATCAGCAGTACGGCCGACAGCGTGGTGAGCAGGATCGTGACGATCAGCGTTACCCGTTGCAGGGACGTCGCCTGGCCGAATCGCGCGCTGAACGTGACCGACAGCAGGAACGCGAAGAGGATCTGCACGCCGGCCTGGGCGACCCGCAACTCCTGCAACAGTTCGGCCATGTTCCGCGCCAGCCGCGCCTGCTCCGACTCGCCTGACTCGGTGTCGGTCATGGCGTCGGCTCGCGGCGTACGACCAGCAGGGCGATGTCGTCCTGCGCCGGCCGGGTACCGACCAGGCGCGACATCACCCTGGCGCAGACGGCTTCCGGCGCTGCCGGGAGAACGGCGTCGCACAGTTGTGCGAGCCCGACGTCGATCGTGCTGTCGCGGCGTTCCACCAGGCCGTCGGTGAAGAAGCACAGCACGGCACCTGGCCGCAGTGCCAGCACGGTGCTCGGGTATCGATGGCCGGGGTCGTGGTGGAAGCCGATCGGTGCTCCCACCGGCTGGCGGGCGAGTGTGACGGTCCCGTCCGGTTCGGCGAGGATCGGTGGCGGGTGGCCGGCGAGTGCGATCGTCGCGTGCTCGCGGTCGGCGTCGACCACGGCGTAGGACACGGTGGCCAGTGCGCCGGCCTCGAAGTGGGTCGCCTTGCGGTCCAGTTTGCGCAGCACCTCGCCGGGGTCGTCGATGTCGAGAGCGTAGGCGCGCAGAGCGCTGCGTAGTCGTCCCATGACGACGGCCGCTGGGAGGCCGTGGCCGACTACGTCGCCCATCACGATGCCGACCCGGTCGCCGGGCAGCGGGAACACGTCGTACCAGTCGCCACCGACGTCGTTGGCGGCGGGGATGTAGCGGCCGCTGAAGCTCAGGCCGGGGATCGTGGGCAGCACGGTGGGCAGCAGGCTGAGCTGCAACGCCCTGGCGGCGGTGCGTTCCACCATCGACACGTGGGTGTGGGCGGCGAGAGCCAGTCGGTCGGCCACCATCTGCAACAGGTGTAGATCCTCGTCGGTGAAGTCGTGTGGTCGCACGGTGCCGACGTGCAGCACGCCGAGCAGCGAACCCGCGACGATCAGCGGGACCCCGGCCAGGGTGTGCAGGCCGTGTTCCCACAACAGCGGGTTGACGACGGTGCTCGCGTCGATGTGGTCGATGACCAGCGGCTCACGGGTGGCGGCGATCCGGCCCGCGAAGCCCTGGCCGATCGGAATGCGCACGCCCTGCCGGACTTCTTCCTCGATGCCGACCGCCGCGGTCGCCACCAGTTGCCGGCCGGAGCGGTCCAGCAGCAGCACCGTGGCGGTATCCGCCACGAGGAGCTCCCGTATCCGTGCCAGCAGTTCGTCGTAGAGTGTCTCGGTGCTCAGGTGGGCCAGCGTGGCGTCGGTGACCGCCTCGATCCGACGCAGACGGTCTTCGATGTCCTCCCGATCGACCACGGCCATACTTTAGCGTCGCCGGGCGGTTCACCGTGCGGCGGCGAGCGCCTCGTCGAGTGAGGAGTGGATCGGGAACAGGTTGCGCATGCCGGTCAGCTCCAACGGCAGGACCACGACCCGCTGATCACCGGCCAGCCGCACGTCCAACGAGGATTCCCGCCGGTTCTGGTCGAGTCGCGCGAGCAGTGTGAGTCCGGCCGACGAGAAGAACCGCAGCCCGGTCATGTCGAGCACGAGGGGCAGTCCTCGCGCGACGGCGTTCGTCAGTACGTCGCCCGCCCGTGCCTCGGTGGACATGTCCAACTCGCCGGCAAGCGTCACCACCATCACGCCGTCGCGTTCCTCGGCGCGTGCGGTGAGCTCCGTCGGGCCATCCAGTTCGGTCGGATCGTGTGCTCGGCCAGCCATCGTGTCCGCCTTCACTGCTGCCGTCGCATGCCGACCGTACCCATTGTGGACCTGTCCGTACCACCACGTACGGTCGCGGCGCCGCGAGCCGCCGTGCCGACCCGGATGTGCCAGGACGCGACGAACAGCACCCTGGTGGGTGCCAAGTCCGATCATAGGGGGAGTACACCGTATGGACTCGAACCAAACCACCGTCCGGTTGACCCTGGCGGTCGCGGCGCCAGTGTTGTTGTTCCTGGGTGCGTTGCTGGTGCCCGATGCGGCCGACACGAACGTGACGACGGAGGCCGGTGCCGGAGCCCAGCTCGACCTCGTCGCCGCCCATCAGCCCGATGGTCTACCTCGGTTTTCTCTGCATCGTCGCTGGTATGGGCGCTACCGGGCTGGTCGGTTGGCGGTTGGCGCTGCTGGCCACCGGCCGCGGCCAGACGGTGGCGCGCATCGGCGGCGGGCTGGTGCTGGTGGGCGGCGTGTGCGCCGGGCTGGCGACCGCAGGGTTCTCGCCGTGCTGGCCTACGTCAGCGCCCGCGAAGCCGCTCCTCACACGGCGTGAACGTTCGTTACGTCACGGTGTCGAAGACGCGATGCCACCCCCAGCGGTGAGCGATGCCACCCCCAGCGGTAAGACGTGCTTGGCTGGAGCACGACGCGCAGCGGCATTACCGGTCGGTATCGGAGGTGAACTGATGCGGTGGCAGCGACCCTATGTGGCGTTCCAACCGCGGAACTCGCCATTGCCGGCCAGGTTCCAGGTCAGCGGGCTGCTGGGCCGAGGTGTCGGCACGGCCGTGTACGGCGCACACGACCAGGAGTTGGACCGGCCGGTCGCGGTGAAGCTGTTCCCCGCCGGACTCGACCCGACCGCCTGCCGTCGGGTCGCCGACGAGGCCCGCGCGTTGGACCGGTTGGACCATCGCTGCCTGGTGTCGGTGTTCGACGGTGGGGTGTATCGAGGTCGCCCGTTCCTGGTGATGCAGTGGATCCGAGGGCAGAGCCTGAGCGCGATGCTGCGTGGTGGTGCGCTGCCGGTCGAGTCGGCGGTGCCGCTGGTGGCGTTGCTGGCCGACGGGCTGGCGCACGTGCACAGCAGGGGCGTCGTACACCGGGATGTCAAGCCGTCCAACATCCTGCTGGACCGCCAGGGCGTGCCCTACCTGGTCGACTTCGGTATCGCGCTGCTGCCTGGGCAGTCTCGGGTGACCAGCGTGAACGAGATCATCGGCACGCCCGCCTACCTGGCGCCCGAGCAGGTCCACGGTGGTCCGCTCGGGCCGGCGGTGGACATCTACGCGCTCGGCCTGGTCCTGCTGGAATGCCTGACCGGCCGGCGCGAGTACGACGGCGCCAGCAAGACGGAGGCCGCGCTGGCCCGGTTGACCAGAGCGCCGCGCATCCCGGCCGACCTGCCCGCCGAGCTGGTGGGACTGCTGCGCGCGATGACCGCCGCCGAACCAAGGCGCCGGCCGACCGCGGACCACTGCGTCGAGGCCCTGCGCGTGCTGCTGTACGAGATGATGGCGGCGCGATCTACCGGTTGAAACCGGACTCCCAGCGCACGTGCAACGCGGGCGGCTTACGGAACACCAGCCCGCGCGGCGTCGCCGGTCGCGTCGGATCGAGTCGTAGCGCGGGCAGGCGCGCGCTGACCGCCTCGATCACGGCCCGTGTCTCCAGCCGCGCCAGATCGGCCCCGAGGCAGAAGTGCGGTCCACGCGCGAACGCCAGGTGCTGCCGGAGATTGACCCTGCGCACGTCGAACCGGTCCGGCTCGGCGAACACCAACGGATCGCGGTTCGCGCCGCTGACCGACACCGTCACCGGATCGCCCCGCCGGATCGACGCGCCGGCCAGTTCGACGTCCCGCGTCGCGTAGCGGTCGAGGGCGGCGGCGGCCGGTTCGAACCGGATCGACTCCTCGACCAGGTCGGCCACCTCGTCCGGATCCACCCGGTACGTCAGCAAATGCAGCACCGCGTTCGTGATCATGCCCTCGGTCGTGTCGATGCCGCCGAACATCAGCACCGCCGCGTTGGCAACGGCGTCGTCGACCGCCAGTCCGTCCCGCACGACGTCCGCGAGCAGCGACCGGCCGCCGATCGCGGCACGGACGCGTTCCGCCAACGCGTCGAACGCCGCCCGCCCATCGGCCGTGACGTCGTGTCCTGCCGACACACCGGACACGGCGTCACTGATCGCCGCGTACCACGCCAACACCGTGTCCGTGGCGACAGCCAGCCCGAGCACGTCGGCGACCACACCGACCGCCAGCGGCCCGGCCAGTTGCGTGCGGACGTCGCCGACACCGGCGGGCGCCAGCACGTCGAGCAGGTCCCGAACCCGTGTCGCGATGGATTCGGTGAACCGGCCGTGCACCTCGGCCGGCCGGAACACGCGGGCGAACGGCCCACGGTGCCGCGTGTGCTCGACGCCGTCGGTGGACAACATGCTCGTTCCGACGACCTGGGCCGTGGAGAAGCGGGGATCGTCCACCGTGAACGTGGCCGGATCGCGGAGCACTCGATCGGCGGCCGCGTAACTGGTCACCAGCCAGCAGTCCAGCGCCGGCACCCACGACACGGGTTCGGTGCGTCGCAGTCGGGCCAGCAGCGGATGCGGATCGGTCGTCAACTCGTCGATGCCGGCCGCCGCGCCGATCGGGAATCCAGCCACCCCACGAGGCTACGGTCGGACCGGTGCGACAACAGCGATGCCACTACGAGAGCCTCGGCAACGGCCCTTCGTCAGTGCCCGGACCATGGCCGGCCTCGACGAAATCAGCCGCCGACGGTGAAGTGGTCGAAGTCGGCCTCGCCTGTTACGTCCGCGCTGTGTGAGGTCATCGCCATCCCGACGTCCTGAGTGGTCGCCGCGCTCGGTACCGATGCCGTGCCGACCGGTGTCCAGTTCACGTCGTCGGTCGAGTAGTACCCGGTGTAGGTGGTGCCGGACCGGACCAGTTTCAGCCAGCTCGGGTAGACCGCCGTCTGGGTGCCGCCGGACTGTGAGTCCAACTGGCCGTCGCCGTTGGCGTCCCAGTCGAGTATGTAGCCGTTGCCGGGGGTCTCGGCCAGCAGCACGTATCCACCCGAGGTGTTCGCGCCGGTCACGTCGTTGCGCACGATGATGCCGGCCTTCGCCCACTGGTCGGTGTTCTGCTGCTTGGTCACCTCGACCGTGGCCACCGTGCCGTCGTGTGCTGCCCTGGGCAGGTAGATGCCGCTGTACTCGTTGACGCTGCCCCAGATGTCCGCGCCCTGGCCCGCGATACCTAGCTGGCTGCCGGACTGCGCGTAGTCGCCGACCACCGAACTGTACGTCTGGTACGGCGGTTGGAGCCGGCTGTGCGTACCGAGTGGATAGCCGCCTGTCAACCGCGCGAGTGTGCCGTCCCACTGCCGATAGCTGTAGTTCGCGGTGAACGTCGCCGACGAGAACAGCGTCGTCGGTGGTGAGTCGACGGTGAACTTCGCGGTCACCGTCTGTCCACCCAGGACACGACCGAAGTGCGTCCGCGACGTCGCGGTCGCCTGGTAGCCCTTCGGCGCTGTGAGGCCGAGCGTGACGTCCGGCACCGGCGCCGAACCGTAGTCGGTAAAGGTTTCCGTTGCCACGAAAGGCTTGTTCGCGATCACGCCGGCGGCGAACCCGTTCAGGCCGAAGGACGTGGCCGGCGGTGCGAACACCGGTCCGCGCCTGGCGGTGACCCGGTAGAACGCGACGCCGTGTGGTGGCACCGTCGCGCCGATCCCGCCCCGCGACTGCAGGGTCCGATGCGTCCAGAGGTCTTCCAACTGGTAGTCGTGGCCGGCCGGCAGGCCGAGGGCGCTGGACGTCGTGGCCACCGCGGCGGGTGCGTTGCCGGTGTTGAACAGGCCGACCACCGCGTCGCCGCTGGCCTCTCTCTTCGCGAACACCTGCGTCGTCCCGGTGTGCGAGAGGCGCTTGGCATTGATGGCGTCCTGGTCGACGGACAGCACGTCCTTGTTCTTCAGCAGACCGAGGTCGGTCGGGTCGAGATGGGTCAGGTCGGTGCCGAGTATCAGCGGGGACGCGGCGAGCGCCCACAGGCTGAACTGGGTCTTCCGCTCGTCGAGGGTCAGCCCGTCGTCGCTGCCGTTGCCGACTTCCAGGGAGTCGTAGTCGTTGAAGGCACCCGGCCCGCCGTCGGGCTGCCACGCGGCGACCTGGTCGAACCGGCTCGCCACGTTTCCGTAGTCGGTGAGCGGGAAACTCGCGTTGTCCGGCCCGCAGTAGCACTCGATGTCGCCGCCGGTCCGCCAGCCGTTGGAGTACCGCGCCCAGTTGGCCGCGTCCGCGATGTTCAGGCTGTTGGACAGTTCGAGGTGAATCGGCCGACCGGTGCCGCGCAGTGCGTTCGACCACGCCAGCACGTCCGCGATGTCGGGGGAGCCGACGCCGTCGATCTTGAGGTAGTCGACGCCCCAGGATGCGAACTGCTGTGCCCAGGAGTCGACGAACGCCTGCGCGCCCGGCTTGCCGTAGTCGATGCCGACCATGCCGCCGCAGTTGTAGTTGTTCTCCGAAACAGACGGCTCCGCGATGTCGTCGGCGTGGTAGGGCGTGCCCGCTATCGGTGTGTTCCGCGCGACCGCCTGCGCGGAGATCCCCGGCGTGACGTAGATGCCGAACTTCAGGCCGTCCGCGTGCACGTGATCGGCGACCGCCTGGATGCCGTTCTCCGCACCCGATGGCGGGAACTCCGTCGGGTCGATCACCCATCGGCCGCTGGCGTCGACGTTCGGGCCCTGGCTGCCGGGGCACTGGTACCAGAAGTCGTCGAGGTTGACGTACTGGTAGCCGATCCTCGCGAGGCCGTTCGCGACCATCGCGTCGGCCTGCGCGTCG
The DNA here is from genome assembly GCA_036269975.1 of Pseudonocardiaceae bacterium. Lineage (GTDB taxonomy): Bacteria > Actinomycetota > Actinomycetes > Mycobacteriales > Pseudonocardiaceae > DATEPR01. Next base: position 9,649 of record DATBDL010000097.1, read on the forward strand.
ACGGTCGCCGCGGTGGGATTCCTGCGGACGAAGCTCCAACTGCTCCAGCCCAGTGCCGGCTTCGCGCCGACCCCGTTGTCCTCGGCGCTCGCCGTCCCGGTGCTCGCCACCGCCAACCCGAGTGCCGGCAGCAACGCCACCACCGCGACCAACCCATGCAACCTTCGCTTCACACGCCCTCCTTTGGGCACCGCGGCTAGCACAGCATCGATCACGTATGCACACGTTTCAACAGAACAGAACAATAATGAGCATGCCCCACCGGGCTCGTCAAGGGCAGGGTCGGTCCGGCTGTCGTGATCAGGCCGGCAGGGTGCCCACGCCGCCGTAGATGTTGGACTCGGCGGCTTCGGCGTCGGCGACGGGGGAATCCGGTCGCCACTGCGGCAGGAGCACCAGGCCGGGATCGACAAGGCGGTATCCGTCCAGGAACCGGTGGACCTCGTCCTTGGTGCGCCAGACGGCGGGTGTGGTGGAACGGGCGTAGGCGGCCAGGAAGCGGGCCACCTGCTCGTCCGGGAGGCTGACCTGGCTGGCCTGGGAGATCGCCAGGTAGCTTCCGGGCGGACAGGCGTCGCGGTACTCGCCAAGGAGGCCGACCGGGTCGTCGGTGTCCTGGAGGAAGTGCAGGACACCGATGGCGAGGACGGCGACAGGGCGGGTGAAGTCGAGCAGACCGGCGACGGTCGGTGCGGACAGGACCGCGTCCGGCTTGCGGATGTCCAGTCGTGTGACGCTGACCCGGTGGTCACCGGCCAGCATGGCGCGGGCGGCGTGGACGGCGACCGGTTCGTAGTCCACGTAGGCGATGCGCGCGGCCGGGTTCTCCCGGTGCGCGATCTGGTGCACGTTGCCCGCGGTCGGAATGCCGGACCCGAGGTCGAGAAATTGGTCGATGCCGACCTCGGTCAGATAGCTCACCGCGCGGTGCATGAAGGCACGTTGGATCTGGGCTCCCTGGCGGATGTAGGGCCACGCGGCCACGGCGGCGTCCGCGGCCGCCCGGTCGACCGCGAAGCTCGCGCCGCCGCCCAGCAGGTAGTCGTACATGCGAGCGACATTCGGATGTGTCACGTCCGGTTCGACCGGCGGTGGATCATCCCACGGCGTATTGGCCACGACACGTTACCTTCACCGTCTGGTCGCATTGTCATCCACGATCATCGCATGCGGGAACTTCGGGCGGGGCGGCATTGGGTCGGATCAGTCGTGGGTCAGGCGTGCGGCCGTGGCGATCAGCGAAACGCGATTGCCCGGTTCCGTCTTGGCAAGCAGGCTGGCGACGTGTTTCTCCACCGTGCGGGGTGACAGGCACAACCGGGCGGCTGTTTCCTTGTTCGCCAGCCGCAGCAGTAGCAGTTCGAACACCTCGTACTCGCGCACGGTGACGCCACGCTCCCGCAACCACGCCGGAATCCGGTTGGCCTCGGCCGGATGTTGCGGTGCGGGTACGCCGATCCGGCGCAGCGTCGCGCGACACGCACCGGCGGCGGCCGGCATGGCCGACCGGTGGAAGTAGTTCTCGGCCTGCCGTAACCAGGTCACCGGTTCACCCCAACCGTCCCGGTGTGCCGGCCACGCCACGAGTCGTAGCCCCAGGTGCCGGGCCAGGGGGTACTTCTCGGCGGCCCGTAACGCCGTCGTCACGGCGGCGTCGACCGCGTTCCAGCGTATGCCCGCCGCGGCGACGGTGGTCAGTTCGGCGAAATCGAACGGTTCGCCGCCGCGGCAAGGGAAGGCTCGGCCCACGGAATGATCACGATCATGGTCCTGGCCGACCAGCGGGTCGCGGAACTGGGTTCACACGAGGAGCTGGTATCCGGCGACGGCCTGTACGCGGACCTGTTCACCCTCCAGGCCGACGCGTACCGAACGTGAGCCCCGCGTGTTCCCGTCCCCGCTGAAATGGGTATCCCCCGATCAACCAGCGACGGAGGACACGATCACCGCCTTGCCGTCCTTTCTGGACGACTGCTCGACCGGTGGTGCCTGGTGAGCGCTGCGACTCCTTCCTGCTCACCATCGCGACCAAGGAGAACATGATCAACACTGACGCCGAGGTGACCACGACGACGCCCACGAGCATCGAGCGCGTCGCCCACGCCTACTGCCCCCGCTGCAACCCCGGCCCGCAACCCGGCGAGCCCGTCACCGCGCTGTGCGGGGTGACCTACCCCTTCTGGGGCCGCCGCGACAGACCCGTCAGCACCTGTCCGGTCTGTCGCACCCTCGCCTCAGCGGTCGTCTTCCAGTGCGGTCACCTCGCCCAGAGCATGTGAGCATCCGGTCGGTCAGCGGTCACGAAACCGATGGCTGGATCGGGGAGTCGTAGCGCAGTGCCAGCAGTGCGATGTCGTCGGCCCGATCGGTACCGAAGCGGGCCAGCAGCAGGTCACACAGTTCTTCCAGGTTCCCCTCGTGCGACACCGACGTCCGCAGTTGCTCCATGCGGTCGTCGAGCGGTTCGTCGCGGCGCTCGACCAGCCCGTCTGTCATCAGCAGCACCGTGGTCCCCGCGGACAGCGTGACCTCGGTGGCCGGCGGCCGTGGCAGACCCAGACCGAGCATGGGGCCTTCGACGTCCAGGTAACGGGCGCCGTGCGGGTCGACGAACAGCGGTGGCAGGTGGCCTGCGTTGGCGATGCTGGCCGTGTCGGTCGCCGGGTCGATCAGCAGCAGGCACAGCGTGGTGTAGTCGCTGGCCGGGTGGAAGTGGCGCAGCAGTGCGTCGAGGCGGTCCAGGATGGTGACGGGGTCGTCGCCCTGGATCGCGTAGGCGCGCAACGCGTACCGGATCTCGCCCATGATCAGTGCCGCTTTGATGGAGTGGCCGCACACGTCGCCGATGGCGACGAGGAAGCGACCGTCCACTTCGGTCACATCGTAGAAGTCGCCGCCGACCTCCGCGTTCTCGGCCGCTGGTAGGTAGCGGGTCGCCATCGTGATCTGGGGGTGGGTGGGCAGGCCCGCGGGTAGCAGGCTGCGTTGCAGGGTCAGTGCGAGCCGATGCTCCTCGGTGTACAGGCGCAGGCTCTCGGCCGCGATCGCGATCGCCTGGCCCCACTGCAGGAGCAGATCACGGTCGCTGTCGTTGGCCAGCGCCGCGGCGGGTACAGCGACGCACACGGCCGGACCGGTCGCCTTGGCGCGGGCCACCACGGCGATCTCGGCGTCGGGGTCCGGCCATATCGCCTTGTCCACCGGGCGGATCACCGCTCCGGTCTCGCCAAGCGGCGCGTTCGCCAGTCGCTGCCGTAGTTCCTCGGGGGCGGTCGCCAGCCGCACTGGCGCGCCGGGTCCGGGTGCGCCGGCCGCGAGGACCCGCCCGCCTGCGACGGCGACCAGGGCCGCGGCCGGCGCGTCGAAGATCGTGCTGGCGCCACTGGCCATCGACGCGACCAGGTCGTCGAACCTGGTGGCACCGTTGATCGCGAGAGTGGCCGCGGTAAGTCGGGTCAGGCGTTCCGCGAGCCGCACCGCCATCATGCGGGCCCGGTAGTACCGCAGCACGGCGGTCACCGTCGCGGCGAGCACGGCCGGGTCGACGGGCTCGGTGAGATACGCGTCGGCGCCCCTGGTCAGGCCGTCGACCCGGTTGACGGGTTCGATCGCGGTGGCGGACACGTGGATCACCGGTAGCGCCTCGGTGCGCGGGTCGGACTTGATCCGCTCGCACACGTCGAGACCGCTGATGTCGGGCAGGTTCACGTCGAGCACGACGACTTCGATGTCGCCGTGGTATTCGTCGGAGTGCAGCCGTGCCAGCGCGGCCGTACCCGTGCCCGCCTCGCTGACCTGGTGGCCGTGCCGGCGCAGCCAGCTCGCGGTGACGTAGCGGCTCGCCTCGACGTCGTCGACGACGAGGATGTGCGCGTGCGTTGGAGCGGTCATGGGCTGGTCCTTCCCGCGCCCGGCAGGATCTGGCGCACGGTGCGGCGTAGCGATTCGGCGGACAGGGCGGCCTTGGGCAACACGGCCACTCCGTCCCCGTCGTTCGTGGCCAGATCGGCCGCACCGACGTCGGCGGACGTCACGATCACGACCGGAACGGCGTTGGTGGCCGGTAGCCGGCGCAGTTCGGCGAGCACCTCGTCGCCGGCCATGCCGGGCATCCGGAGGTCGAGCAGGATGAGGTCGGGCCGGTGTGTGGCGACCGCGTCCAGCGCCGCACCACCGTCCGCCGCCTCGACAACCCGGTCGGCCAGTTCGGCGGCCAGTTCGACCAGGTTGCGCCGGTGATCCACGTCGTCGTCCACCACGAGGGCGGTGCCCAGCCGGGGCAGCGGCGCGTCGTCGGTCTCGGCGACTCGCAGCGGGATGCGCAGCGTCAGGCTGGTGCCGACGCCGACTTCGCTGCGCAGTGTGAGGTCACCGTCGAGGATCTCGGCCAGCCGCCTGGCATACGGCAGGCCGAGCCCTGTGCCGCCCTGTCTGGCCTGGAGCTGGTTGGGAACCTGGTAGAACTCCTCGAACACCCTGGTCTGCTGGTCGGCCGGAATGCCGATTCCGGTGTCGCTGACGACGAACCGCAGTTGATCGCCGTCGGTCTCGGCGGTGAGCCGGACCTCGCCGGCGCGGGTGAACCTCAGGCCGTTGGACAGCAGGTTGCGCAGGATACGGACCAGTAGCACCTCGTCGGTGAGTACCGGCGGCAGTGGCGGTGGATCCTCGATCCGCAGCACGACGGCATCGGACGCGGCCAGCGGTCGCAGCAGGCCGCGCAGTTGCGCGAACAGTGAGTCCACCCGGACCGGTGCCGGACGTGCCGCCAACTTGCCCGATTCGGCCTTGGCCGTGTCCAGCAGTTCGTTCACCAGGGCGAGCAGCGTGTTGCCCGAGTCGTCGATGAGGCCGACCTGGTGGCGCTGCTCGTCGGTGAGCGCGTCCGAGCCAGGCGCGGCGAGTAACCGGGCCAGACCGACGATCGAGTTGATCGGGGTGCGCAGTTCGTGGCTGATGTTGGACCAGAAACGGTTCTTGGCCCGGTTCGCCTCGGTCAGTTGCGTCGACTTGTCGTCCAGTTCGGCGTAGAGCGCGACGACACCCTGGTTGGTCTGCTCCAGTTCCTCCGACAACTCCTTGTAGAGCGCCAGGACGCCGCTGTTGGTCTCCTCGAGTTCGGCGTTCAGGCGGGTCAGCTCGGCCTGCTTGCGTTCCAGGTTCTCCAGCGTGCGCAGCAGTTCCTGGTTCTGTGAGCGCAGTTCGTCCGCTGCGCTGGCGCGTTCCAGCCCGCGCAGCCGCCGCCGTAACGTGGCGAACTGGGTACGGTCGGGCAGCACCGTTCCGGTCGGCAGGTGTTTCACCAGGCGCATGGTTGTCTGGTTGGTCCGGATCTCGTCCATCAGTCGGGCGCTGGTCTGCCAGCCGACTCCCTGTTCGATCACGCTACTGCCCGCCGGCAGATCGATCTCGATCACCAGCGACGGGGGAGTGCCGCCCAGTCGGAACACCACGGCCGGCGGAGTGGGCAGTTTGAGCAGGTCACGGGACAGGTCGGACAGGGCGGTGGCGACCCGGACCTGGTCCTGGGCCTCCAACCCGACCGCGGCCGCGACCTCCCGACCACGTTGCCGCACCAGGAACACGTCCGACTCGTCGGCGATGTCCAACCGCAGCAGGTCGCCGTTCATGGTCATCGCGTCCCGGCCGGTACGTTCGCGACGACCACGCTGGCGTCGTCCGTGCGCGTGCCGGCGACGCCGAGCAGTGTTGCGGCGTTCACCAGGGCATTGTCCGTCAGATGCACGCCGTCCGCGCCCCCGACGGTCCACCGCTCGGACAGCCCGTCCGAGTGCATGATCACGTTGGCACCGGCCGGGAGCGGATACTCGAACGCCCGGATGGTGCGGCTCTGGTGGCCGGCGATACCGGGCAACGACACCATCGACCGCTTCTGGCCGTCCGCGACCACGGCCGCGGATACGTTGCCCAGTCCCGCGAACACGGCCTTCCCGGCGGCAAGGTGCAGATCCGCCACCGCGACCGCGCCGCCCCGGCTGCCGCGCATCGCTTCGTGCAGCACGCGTACGGCCTGGTCCGGTGTGGCGAACGACTGTCCACAGAAGACCCGGATCGCGATCTGCGCCGCCGTCGCGGCCAGCGGGCCGTGCCCGGAACCGTCGCACAGCAGCATCGTCAACCGGTCGGGCGCGTAGCGAACCGCGTACGCGTCGCCACAGACATGCTCGCCGGTCATCGGGCGGGTCAGGCCGGCCGGCTGGTCGTCCGAGATCTCGGTGAGCGCGCCGCGCCGGGGGTGGAATCGCGCGGTCAGCACGGTGCCCCGACCGATCCGCGAGCTGATCCGGTGCGCGTCGGCCAGCCGCCCGATCGCGCCGAGGCCGATGCCGAGGCTGCCCGCCGTCGACTCGCCGTCGCGAACCGACCACGTCGGGTCGGCCATGCCGGGGCCGCTGTCGATGGCCACGATCTCCACTGCGCTCTCGGTCGCCGCGCGGATCGACCGGACCAGCATGGCGCCGTCCCGCGCGTGCTTGTGCAGGTTGGTGCCGATCTCGGTCACCGCGATCTCGACCTCGGCGACGCGGGTGGCCGGGAAGCCGAGCCGCTCGGCGAGCTGGCCCGCGACGCGCCGGGCCGAACCGGCCGCCGTGCCCTCGGTGACCCGCACCCAGGCCACGTCCTGGGTGGCCGGCAGACAGCCGAGGTCGTTCAGCGGCCCCATTTGACCACCGTCACCGTGGTCCCACTGCCAGCGGCTGTGTCGAGCTCGAACTCGTCGACCAGCCGCCGCGCACCGGACAGGCCGAGCCCCAGACCGTTGCCGCTGCTCCACCCGTCGGTCATCGCCAGCGGCACGTCCGGAATGCCCGGTCCGTCATCGCGGAACACCGCGCGTACACCAACGCGGCGACCGTCGTTGACCAACTCGATCGTCGCACCGCCCCCACGGCCGTGCACCAGCGTGTTACGGGCCAGTTCGCTCGCGGCCGTGACCAGCTTCGTCTGGTCCACCAGCGACAACTTCGCCTGCTGCGCACAGGTCCTGGCGAGTTGACGGACCCGGACGACGTCGTCGTCACCGGCGATCGGCAGTTCCCGGCTCGTCGTTTCGGTCACGGCGTGACCGGACCGCCGGCGGGCGCCCGCTGTGCCACCAGGACCCGCATGCCGCGTTCCAGATCCAGCGCCGTACGCACGTCACCGAGGGTCAGGCCCAACTCGACCAGTGTGATCGCCACCGCCGGACGCATACCGACGACCACCGTGTTCGCGTCGAACAGCCGGGAGAGCGACGCGATCGTGGCGAACATCCGGCCGATGAACGAGTCGACGATCTCCACCGCCGAGATGTCGATGATCACGCCGTGCGCGCCGGTCGCACTGATCCGTTCCGCCAGGTCCTCCTGTAACGTCAACACACCCTGGTCCTGCAGATCCACCTGGATGGACACCAGCAGGACATCGCCGATCTTGAGGATCGGAACGCGGTCCATCAGGTGTCCCGCCCGCTCCGCGTCCGCGTGACGTCGATGCCGTTGCGCCGGAACGCGTGCCGCAGCGCGTCCGCGAGCGACGCCTTCGTGGTGATGTCACCGAGCTCGATACCCAGTGCGACGATCGTCTGCGCGATCTGCGGCCGGATACCGGAGATCGTGCACTCGGCACCCATCAGCCGGGCCGCCGCCACCGCCTTGAGCAGGTGCTGGGCGA
>DATBDL010000098.1:0-7669 GCA_036269975.1 Pseudonocardiaceae bacterium
CCGCCGCTGGCCATCGTGCTCGGCGCCGTGCCGTCGGAGGCGACGGTCGCCATTGCCGATCACCTGGTGTCCGAGCACATCGAGCTGCCCGGCGTCACCGGCATCCGGTCCGCTGTCGAGGCGTTCACGGCGGCCTGGACCGACCGCACCGGTGACGAACACGAGATCAAGTCCCGCGAGCGCCTGTACCGCCTGGGAGAAGAAGCGGGGCAGGCCGAGGCCGCGCTGACCCCACCCACCAACGTGCCGGGCGAAGCGGTCGAAGGCACGGAATCCGATGTCGAACTGCTGACGAGTTGGCGGCGGGCGGCCGCTCAGGAGATCTTCCATCGGCCGGCGCGGCTGACGCCCGTCGAAGTGAGCCGCATGGTTCGCGGGTCGGTCGCGATGGGCAACGGCCAGATTCTGTGGCAGGTCGACGGCCACCCGGTCGCGATGGCCATTGTGGGCCTACCGAGGGAGGGCATGTCGCGGATCGGGCCGGTCTACACCCCGCGTGAGCTGCGCGGACACGGTTACGGCAGTGCCGTCACCGCGGCGGCCGCGCGATGGGCGCTGGACCGGGATGCCGATCACGTCGTGCTGTTCACGGATCTGGCGAACCCCGTGTCCAACTCGATCTACCAGCGCATCGGCTTCCGGCCGGTCGCGGACGCGCTTTCCGTCGACTTCCGGCCGGTACCGTGAACCCTGATGACGACCGAACGCCCTCGCACCATGCCGGCGCCGGCTCGCTTCGGGCTCACCGAGGAGCGCGCCGAGCATGACCTGCGCGCGGCCGGGTGGTGGGACGTGGCAGGTCCTGTCGACGGGGGTGAACCGGTGCTGGTGGCGCTGTCCCGCTGCCCTGATCCCGATCTCGCGTTACGCGGTGTCGACCGGCTGCGCGCGGCCGATCCGGCCGGCTGGACCGCTCTCGACGAGGCTCTCCGTACCGAGGTCGGCCTGCGTGGCCGGTTGTGCGCCGTGCTCGGCACGTCGACCACGCTTGCCGATTTCCTCGTCGCCCGGCCGACCGAATGGCGCCGGCTGGCCACCGGTGGCCGTACTGCCGTCGCCGCCTACACCGACACCCTGCTGGCCGCCGTTCGCATCGCCGACGGCACCATGCTGACCGGTGCCGATGCCGTGCGCGCGCTACGGCCGGCGTATCGCGGCCTGCTGTTGGAGATCGCCGCCGCCGACCTCGGTCACCTGGTGGAGCCGAGCCTGCCACCCCCCGCTTACGAGACCGTCGCCGACGAGCTGACCGAGCTGGCCGAAGCGGCCCTGCGCGCCGCGCTCGCCGTGTCTGCCGCCGAACTCGGTGGCGGACCGGACGGACCGGGTTGCCGGCTGGCCGTGATCGCGATGGGCAAGTGCGGTGGCCACGAGCTGAACTACGTCAGCGACGTCGACGTGGTGTTCGTCGGCGATGGCGACATCATGCGCGCGACCCGGCTGGCCAGCGGCATGATGCGGGTAGCGGGCGCGGCCGCGTTCGAGGTGGACGCCGCGCTGCGCCCGGAGGGCAAGGCGGGCGCGCTGGTCCGCACGCTGGATGGCCACGCCGCGTACTACCAGCGCTGGGCGCGGACGTGGGAGTTCCAGGCGTTGCTGAAGGCGCGGCCGGTCGCCGGTGACGCGGAACTCGGCCGGGCCTACCTGGACGTGGTCACGCCGTTGGTCTGGACCGCGGCCGACCGGGACGGGTTCGTGACCGACGTGCGGGCGATGCGCCGCAGGGTCGAGGACCACGTGCCGAGCGAACTCGTGGACCGGGAGTTGAAACTCGGTCGGGGTGGCCTGCGGGACGTCGAGTTCGCGGTGCAGTTGCTGCAACTGGTGCACGGCAGAAGCGACGTCGGGCTACGCCGCTCGGCGACCGTCGAAGCGTTGGCGGCGTTGGGTTCCGGCGGTTACGTCGGCCGGGCCGACGCGGCCGAACTCGGCGAGTCCTACCGGTTCCTGCGTGGCATCGAGCACCGGCTGCAACTGCGGCACCTGCGCCGCACGCACCTGTTCCCGGACGAGCGCCAGCGCGACGAGCTGCACTGGCTGGCGCGGTCCATGGGCATCGGGCCGAGCAGGGGCAGGTCGGCTGGTGAGACGCTGTTGGCCGAGTTCCGCCGGCAGGGCGCCCGTGTGCGGCGGCTGCACGAGAAGCTGTTCTACCGTCCGCTGCTGGAATCCGTGGCCAAGGTGCCGACCGAGGCGCTGCGTCTGACCACCGGCCAGGCGATCGACCGGCTGGCCGCGCTCGGCTACTTCGCCCCGGACGGCGCGCTGCGGCACATCAAGGCGCTCACCGACGGCGTTTCCCGGCGGGCCGCGATCCAGGGCACGCTGCTGCCGGTGCTGCTCGACCTGCTCGCGGACACGTCCGATCCGGACGGTGGCCTGCTCGCCTACCGCAAGCTGTCCGAGGCGCTGGCCACGACGCCATGGTATCTGCGGCTGCTGCGCGACGAGGGCGCGGTGGCGGAGCGGCTGGCCTACCTGCTGGGCACGTCGAAACTGGTGCCGGACCTGATGATCCGGGCGCCGGAGGTGTTGCGGATGTTCGCGCACACCGAGGAACTCGCCAGCCGTGATCCGGCCGATGTCGCGGTCTCGCTGCGTGCCGCCGTGCAGCGGCACGCCGATGTCGACGAGGCCGTGACGGCGGCTCGCTCGTTGCGCCGGCACGAGCTGCTGCGGGTGGCGTGTGCCGATCTGCTCGGCCTGCTGCCGACACAGGCGGTCTGTGCGGCGCTGTCGAGTGTGTGGGTGGCCGTGCTCGGTTCCGCGCTGGACACCGTGTTGCGGGCCAAGGAACCCGCGCCGGCAACCCTGGCGGTGATCGGCATGGGCCGGCTCGGTGGCGCCGAACTCGGCTACGGCTCCGACGCCGACGTGCTGTTCGTGTGCGAGCCGAAACCTGGGGTGTCGGACGGGGACGCCGTGCGGTGGGCCGGTTCGGTGGCGGAGGTCCTGCGCAAGGCGCTCGGCTCGCCCAGCCAGGACCCGCCGCTGCTGGTGGACGCCGACCTGCGCCCGGAGGGCCGGCAGGGGCCGCTCGTGCGCACCCTGGACTCCTATCGCGCGTACTACGCGAAGTGGTCGGAGCCGTGGGAGGCGCAGGCGTTGTTGCGGGCTTGTCCGATCGCGGGCGACCCGGATCTCGGCGCGCGGTTCGTCGCCGAGATCGATCCGATCCGCTATCCGGCCGGTGGCCTGGAACCGAGCCAGGTAAGGGAAATCCGCCGGATCAAGGCCAGAGTGGACGGTGAGCGGCTGCCGCGCGGCGCCGACCCGTCCACGCACACGAAGCTCGGCCGGGGCGGCCTCGCCGATGTCGAGTGGACGGTCCAGTTGATCCAACTGCGGCACGCGCACGAGATCCCGGCCCTGCGCACCACGTCGACATTGGTCGGATTGCATGCCGCCGTTTCCGCCGCACTGCTCGACCCGGCGGACGCCGACGGGTTGCGGGCCGCCTGGCTGCTGGCGACCGAGGCGCGCAACGCGACGATGTTGGTGCGGGGCAAGGCATCCGATCAGTTGCCGACGCAGGCGCGGGAGTTGGCCGCCGTGGCCAGCGCCGCCACCGGTCACACCGTCACCGAACCGGGCGAGTTCCTCGACGACTACCGCCGCACCACGCGCCGCGCCCGTGCCGTGATCGAGCGCGTGTTCTACGAGTAGTTCTCCCGGTGCTCTGGCCAGCGTTGCGCCGCGCTGTTCCGTACCATCCGGCTGTGCCGAACGTCGACGTCGCCGGACTGACCAGCGCCGAGGTCGAGCGACGGATCGCCGCCGGCCAGGGCAACCACGACCAGCGGCCGACCAGTCGCACCGTCGGCGCGATCCTGCGGGCCAACCTGTTCACCCGGTTCAACGCGATCATCATCGTGTTGTGCGCGCTGGTGATCGTGTTCGGCGCGCCGCCGGACGCGTTGTTCGGCCTCGTCGTCGTGGTGAACAGCGGCATCGGTGTCGTGCAGGAACTGCGTGCGCGGCGGACGCTGGACCGGCTGGCCGTGCTGGGCGCGGAACCGGTGCGGGTGCGGCGGGACGGTGCGGAGACGACGGTGCCGCCGCACGAGGTGGTGCTGGACGACGTCGTGCTGCTCGCTGCGGGGGACAGGGTGCCGGTGGACGGCCAGGTGCTCGTCGCCGACCAGGTGGAGATCGACGAGTCGTTGCTGACCGGTGAGTCGGACCCGGTGGCCAAGGACGTCGGCGAAGCGGTGCTGTCCGGCAGTTTCGTGGTCGCCGGTTCGGTCGCGATCCGGACGACCGCGATCGGCAACGAGGGTTACGCGGCCCAGTTGGTGACCGAGGCGAGCCGGTTTCGGGCGTCGTCGTCGGAACTGCTGTCCGGCATCGACCGCTTCCTGCGCTACGTCACGTGGCTGATCGTGCCGGTCGGTGTGCTGCTGATCCTCAGCCAGCTACTCGGCGACCAGGGCTTCGCCCATGCCGTGGTGGCAAGTGTCGCAGGCGTGGTGCCGATGATCCCCGAGGGCCTTGTCCTGATGACCAGCATCGCGTTCACGGTCGGTGTTCTGCGGCTCGGCCGGCGACGCTGCCTCGTCCAGGAGTTGGCGGCGGTGGAGGTGCTGGCCAGGGTCGACGTGCTGTGCCTGGACAAGATCGGCACGCTCACCGACGCCACCATGGACCTCACCGAACTGCACGTCTTCTGCGGCGACGAGTCGGCCGTCCGGCGGGCCCTCGCCGCCGTCGTGGGAGCGGAGACCCGGCCGAATCCCACGATGCAAGCGATTGCGGCCGGTGTCGACGAGCCGCCGGACTGGACGGTGACGCACCGGGTGCCGTTCTCGTCGGCCCGCAAGTGGAGTGGCGCCGCCTTCGCGGGGCACGGCGCGTGGGTGCTGGGCGCGCCGGACGTGGTGCTCGGCGTCGACGATCCGCACCGGGCCGATGCGGAGCTACTGGCCGGCCGTGGGCTGCGGGTGCTGGCGCTGGCGAGGGTCACCGAGGAACGGCTGGCATCGGAGCTCGGTCCGGCCGCCGCCGTGGCGCTCGTGGTGCTGGCGCAGCGGCTGCGGCCGGACGCGGCGCGCACGTTGCGCTACTTCGCCGACCAGGGTGTCGCGGTGAAGGTGATCTCCGGTGACAACGCGGCATCGGTCGGCGCGGTCGCGGCCGCGCTCGGGGTGGCCGGCGCGGACCGGCCGGTGGACGCGCGCTCCCTTTCGGACGACCCGACCGAGTTGGCGGACGTGCTCGCGCACAGTTCGGTGTTCGGTCGGGTGAGCCCGCGCCAGAAGCGTGCGTTCGTTGGCGCGTTGCGGTCGCGTGGCCACGTCGTCGCGATGACCGGCGACGGCGTGAACGACGTGCTGGCGCTGAAGGACGCCGACCTCGGCGTGGCGATGGGCAGCGGCAGCGGCGCGACACGGTCGGTGGCCAAGATCGTGCTGCTGGACGACGACTTCGCGGTGCTGCCGAACGTGGTCGGCGAGGGCAGGCGCGTGCTCGGGAACATCGAGCGGGTCGCGAACCTGTTCATCACCAAGACGATCTACTCGGTGGCGCTGGCGCTGGCGATCGGCGTCGCGCGGCTGCCGTTTCCGTTCCTGCCACGGCATGTCACGCTGATCGGCGCGCTGACCATCGGTATCCCCGGCTTCTTTCTCGCGCTGGCACCGAATTCCCAGCGTACGCGGCCCGGCTTCGTGCCCAGGGTGCTGCGGTTCGCGGTCCCAGCGGGCATCCTGTGCGCCGCCGCGACGTTCGCGGCCTACTGGGTGGCGAGGGCCGGCGGCATCACGGACCTCGCGGCCGACCGTGTCACGGCGACGCTGGCGCTGTTCCTGGTCGCGGTGTCGGCGCTGGCTTTGGTGGCGCGGCCGGCGAACCGGTGGCGGGTCCTGCTGGTGGCGGCGATGGTGCTGCTGTTCGCGCTCACCGCCACGATCGGCTGGACCCGCACGTTCTTCGCGCTGACGTTCGCCAACACGGTCGACGATCTGATCGCGCTGGGCGTCGGCGTGCTGGGCGCGGTGTTGTTGACGCTCTACACGCTGGCCGACCGTTCGCGCGGCTGAGCCCTTCAGCAGCCGAGTGCGCTGAGGTCGACTTCCGCTCTGCTGAGGCTGAAATCCTCGGTGGGGACGCTCTTGGGCGAGCTCAGCCAGCCGGTGCGGTCGCGCAGCAGGCGGGCGTTCGAGTTGCGGTCCAGCAGCAGCGCGACGTAACAGCCGTAGTCGACCGAGAATCCGTCGTAGACCTTGCCTGGGCTCTGCCGGTCGACGATGCCACGCCGCGGCACGTGCAGCAGGCGGGCGTCGTAGAGCATGTCGATGTCGTCGTGGTGCGTACCGGTGGACTGGTCGATGACGAACGTGCGGGAGCGGCGCCGGCCGACCACCTCGTCGACGAGCAGTTGCAGCATCCGGCGGGCCGGTGCGTTCGTGTTGATCGCGGTCTGCTTGTCCCGCAGGTACCAGTCCCGCGCCGCGCGCCGGACCTCCGCGATGCCGATCGGGTCGTCGTTCGCGTGCTGTGCCGCGAGTGCCGCGATGTTGATGGCGTCGCGTGGTATTCCCTCCGCCGCCCGTACCAGTTCGGCGAACGCGTTGCCCCGGAACATCTCCGTGACCATCGCCTGTGGATCGGGTGGCGGGTCGCGGATCATGGCCGCCAGTTTCGCGCTGGTGTGGTTGAAGAACAGCCGCCCGAAGAACTCCTCGGCACGGTGGCGGGTGTGATCGAAAATCATGAAGTCATCGAGGCTCACCGCTGATGCCGCGTCCGCGCCGACCTCGATACCGAGGTAATCGCCGGGGCTCGCGGTGGGCACGAAGAATCGGGAACGGCGTTCGATCGCGGCGATCTTCACGGTGATACCGGTTACCGGAAGCACGCCGCGTCGTAACAGATCGGCGAGCAGTGGCTGTAGTTCGAGCGGAATGCTGCTCCATTCGTCCAGTAGCAGCCACAGCCTTGCCGGTCGCAGCGATTCCGTGACCGCGCGAAGTGCCCTGTTGAGCCGGCCGAACAGCACGTGGTGTCGCTCGATTCCGGTGCGGCGGATGCGATTTTCCGCCGTGACGGAACGTTTCCGTGACGCCGATGCGGACGCGGTCGGGCGAGGGGTGAGGCCGAGCTGGAGTCCGCCGTTCGTTTCTGTCGCACCGGAAAGCGTCGTTTCCCGTTCCACCTCACCGACGACCTCGACCGCCGTCGCCGCGTCGACCAGGTCCGCCAGGGCGTGCAGCAGCCGGTCCTGGTCGGCGACATCGCGGTCGATGGCGATCGCGAGCAGGTCCTCGTGGATCGCTTCCAGGGTGTCCACCAGCAGATGTGTACCGCGGACCGCGGGGCTCAGCGCGCTGTCGGCGTAGATGCCGCCGGCCGACCCGATCGTGCGCAGGTCGACGTAGATGAAGACGTCTCCCGTGCTTTCGACCAGGTCGCTCAGGTAGCGCAGCGCGTGCGTCTTACCTGTGCCTCTGCGCCCGTAGAGGATTTGATGATCGGTCGAATTCAGAACGGCGGAGAACGAACCCGCGCCGACATATGTCGTGGCCAGCGTATATCGGTCGGTGCTCTCGGCACGCCGCGTGATCCGCATCAGGGCCTGGTTCAGATGCTGGTGTCGGGCGACGCCCATCAGAGACCCCATCTACCCCCCAGATCGGCAACAAGACCGGCCCCGCCAGGGTAGCGGGGCCGG
>DATBDL010000099.1:0-20892 GCA_036269975.1 Pseudonocardiaceae bacterium
TCCGGCGGTGGGGCCATGCCGTGGGCCGTGTCGGCGGAAACCTTGGTGTGACCGCGTGTCCAGCGGCGGATGATGCGGCGCTGGTGTTCGAGCACGGGCTGCGGTCGGTGACGATGGCCCAGCTCGCCGAGCGGACCGGCATCGGCCGCGCCACCACGCACCTGGCGCAGGTCACCGAGGCCCGCGACATGGCAGGCGATCCCGGCCGGCGACTGGCGGTGGTGTTGCGGACGTACGCGCGCATCGCCCACCAGACCCGCCATCGCCACGACACCGAGATCGGGCGGTTCCTCCACCGTGACGAGCACCTGGCCGATGCGCAGCGGCAACTCCACGACCTGATCACCAGCCTCATCGCCGAGGCCGCCACAGCGGGCGGCCTGCGCGACGACAGCCCGCCCGCCGAACTGGCCGCCTACTGCCTGCACGCCCTCAACGCCGCCGCCGGCCTACCTTCCGACGCGGCGGTCGACCGGTTGGTCGGCAGCACCTTGCCGGCCTGCGCCCCGCCGACCAGGACCGACGCCGCCGAGGAGCCGGCCGCCGCACCGACCGAACTCCGTGCCAGCCGTCGTGGCGCACCACACGTGAGGCGGCCGACTTACCACGGAACTATCGGATTACCTGTCAGGGCAGGAAATACATCGGGTTGGGCAGCTTCACCGCGTGGTCCTCATGCCCCATCGACAGGTCACTGAGCTGGTCACCCACATTGAGGACGATGTCGTAGCCCATCGACTGAATGTGCGCCCGCGTCTCGGACTTGTACTGGTCCGTGGTGCACGTCGTGCCACAGTCCAGATAGGACGGCGGCGGCGTCCCCGCGTCGGCCTTCATGAACAGCGCGACCGGTTGCGGGTAGCCGTCGTCGGTGAGCAGGTCGGTCTGGGTCGCGGCACGCTGGTGTTCCGGGCGGCCGGTGACGAAGAAGACCGCGACGTGGTGCGCCGCCGCCCACTTCGCCAGGTTCAGCGTCGGCGTGATCGCCGGGAACGCGTCGGCGTCGATCGCTGCCTCGTTGGAGACCGGGTTGTAGGCGAACTGGCTGTCCACTTCCCACCCGTAGGTGACCTCGGACGTGTCGTCCACGTCGAGCACGATCGCCGGGTGGTGCACACCGTGGGCGAGTCGCCCGGCCAGGTATCGTTGGCCACCCGCGATCTGGCCGGCCACCTCCCCGCCCCACGCACTGTCCTCGGAGGCGTGGTGGTGCCCGGACGCGTCGACGGTCCCGCCGTAGAACGCTTCGACCTGCTGCTCGACCTGGGTGACGTTGGGTGGCTCCGCTGCCGGGTGGTCAGGGTGGTCGGGTTGCGCGGCCAGCGCGGTCGCCCCGCCGGCCAGTACCGCCGCCACGGCGGCCACCGCCGCAGTCCGTAACACACCAACAGGAATTCGCCGAATATTCACCTGTTGTACCTTTCGTATCGCTCGATCGTGGGCGACAGCACATCACAGACGACCGAGAGATGCAGCACCCACACACCAGACACAGTGCGGACCGCAGTCCGTCTAGCACCACGAACATCATGGCCCGTCGACCGTCCACCCAGACCATCGCCATGTTGACCGCGTTCGCCGCGGACCCCTCCGACCGGCGCTACGGGTACGAACTCGGCCAGGAAGTCGGACTCAAGGCGGGCTCGCTCTACCCCATCCTGATCCGCCTGACCGACCGCGGCCTGCTCGACGCCACCTGAGAAACCAACCCGCCACCCGGCCGACCGCCCCGGCACCTGTACCGACTGTCCACCGCGGGCGCCCGACTCGCCGCCGAGGTCACCGCCGCGCAGCCCGCCCGACCGCGGGCGATCCGACCCGAACCACGGAGAGCATGGTGACCCGCCCCGACCCGGCCGCGCGGGTCCTGGCCGCCGCGCTGCGCCTGCTGCCCGCCGCCCGTCAGGACTGGGGCCGGGCATCACCGCCCTACGGCATCCCACGCGGACAGCCGTCCACACCCGCACCACCTACGGTGCCGGAGTGGTGACGTTCGCACCGGACCTGGCCACCATCGTCGGCACCGCACCGGACGGCACCAACACCGTGGCGATCTGGCACATCAACTGATCCGGCGCCAACGGCGATCGAGCTTCCCCGGCGACCGGACGCTACGAGGCCGACGACTGCCGTCGAGACGGGCCCGCGACGACACGACCCAACAGCGCCGCCAGCCGTTCGGCGTCGTGCGGCGCGGCCGCCTTGGCCGTGTTGTCGAAGTACACGTACACATCGCCCGTACCGCACCACGTTCGGATCTTCGCCGCCCACCGTTCCAGTGCCGCGCTGTCGTACGAACTGGCGTAGAGCTCGGTGGCACCGTGCAACCGCACATAGGTGAAGTCCGTGGTCGTCTCCTCGACATACGGCCACCTGCCGGCGGTGTCCGCCGCCACCAGCGCCACACCGTGGGTACGCAGCAGGTCCACGAACCGCGCCGACAGGAACGTCGGATGCCGGACCTCCACGGCGTGCCGCATCGGTACCAGCGGCCCCCGCACGGAGCTGGGCTGGGCCGGTAGCAACGTCGCGTGGTCGGTGACCAGCCGCAGCGCCGCGTGGCTGTCGTGCGGCAGCGCGGCCAGGAAGTCCGCCAGCAGCCCAGGATCGAACCGCAGGCGCTCCGGGAACTGCCACAACACCGGTCCCAGCTTGTCGCCCAGTTCCAGCACACCCGACGCCAGGAAGTTGGCCACCGACACGCACGGCTCACGCAGCCGACGCAGGTGCGTGACGAACCGGTGCCCCTTGACGGCGAACACGAAGGACTCCGGTGTCCGGTCCCGCCATGCCCGGTAACTGCTCGGCCGTTGCAGCGAGTAGAACGATCCGTTCAGCTCGACCGTTGCCATGCGACCGCCGACGTAGTCCAGTTCACGGGTGCGCGGCAGGCCGGCCGGATAGTAGGTGTCGCGCCATTCCGGGTAGGCCCATCCCGACGTGCCGATCCGAACGGTCATCGGGCACCCCCGTACGAGTCGGACATCGGTCCTCCGTTTGATGTGCGGCGTGTCGGGTATCACATCTCCATGGACAACAACGGACGCCGCTCGCTCGCCGCGATCCTGCAAGGATTGGTCTTTCCGGCCGTACGGTGGGAAATCGTCACCCAAGCCGGCATGTACGGCGCGGACGCCGGCATCTGCGACCGGTTACGTCGGCTGCCGGTGCGCCGGTCGTACGTCGGCGTGGCCGACGTCGCCGCCGCACTCGATTCGCTGCCGAGCTGAAACCACACTTTCCTCAGTCCTTTTCGAACGGTCTGACCGCCCTCGTCGACAGGGCTTCGACCGCCACGATCAGTACCGGGTCGACGATGGTGCTGCCGCCGTACGGCCGGAGCACCGGAATCCAGCAGTAGTCCGTCTGGGGATCGGTGATCCCGACACCGCAGGACACGCCGTAGCGCAGCGGCGTACCGATCGTGTCGGAATCCAGGTACGTGACGATTGCGCCCCGCTTGGGCGCGGGTGGCTCTGCCATGGCGAGCGCCCCTCGTTCGGTCCGAGAACCCGTGGTTGACGGATGCCCATCCGCGTCACCCACAAACACCGAGCGGAAGTACGGCGTCGGCCACCACGCCGACGACAGCGCCGGTGACGGTCGGCACCCGCGCCGCCCGCGGCCGACCATCCCGGCGTGGCCGCGAGCCGATGATTGGACCGCGTGTCATGTGGGCATGCCAAGGACATGATCGGACAGTTGTACGGCCCCGTCCTGGACTGCGCTCAGCCTGGCACGCTGGCACGCTTCTACTGCGAACTGCTCGGGGCGTCGATCGTCAAGGACGAGGGCGGCTGGGTCACCATCGAGGACGGCCGAGGACGGCGGGTCAGTTTCCAACGGGCGCCGGAACATCGGCCGCCGGTGTTTCCGGATCCGGCCGGCTCGCAGCAGATGCACTTCGACGTGATGGTCGAGGACATCGAATCGGCCGAGCGCGCGGTGCTGGCCCTGGGAGCCACCCGTGTGGACGGCGAGGGCCCGGACTTCCGGGTGTACGCCGATCCGGCCGGCCACCCGTTCTGTCTGGTCTGGGAAACCTGAAGCGAAGGTCGTACGAGTCCCGAATGGAGGATCGATCCATGGCACGCGTAGCAGTGATTCTCGACGACATGTTCGAGGACAAAGAGTTCAAGATCCCCTACGACCGGCTCCACGACGCCGGCCACGACGCCGTGATCGTCGGACTGGAACGCGGCAAGGAACTGACCGCCCTGCACGGTGCGACAGCCACAACGGAACGCTCGATCGACGAGGTCGACGCGGACGAGTTCGACGCGGTCGTCATCCCAGGCGGCTACTCACCCGACAAGATCCGTACCAACGAGGGCATGGTCGCGCTCGTCCGGCAGACATACGACGCCGGCAAGCCGGTCGCCGCCGTCTGCCACGCGCCCTGGATGCTCGCCGAGGCCGACATCGCCCGCGGCCACACCGTGACGTCCTGGCCGTCGCTGCGCACCGACCTGCGCAACGCGGGCGCCGAATGGGTCGACCGGGAGGTCGTCGTCGACGGCAACATCATCACCTCCCGCAACCCAGGCGACCTGCCGGCGTTCAGCGATGCCCTGCTGGAGCGACTGAAGTAACGGCAGACACGCCGGTGGTGCGAGACTCGTGTGGTTCTCCCTTGCGGTCAGCGGTAGATCAGGTCGTGCAGGGCACGCATCGACCGGCCGTACAGGGGGCCGCCGGCGCCGGCCCTGGCCAGGGCCGCGCGGGCCGCGTTCGCGCCAGGACCCCCGTGCACCGCGCCACCCGGATGCGCGGACGCGCCCGCGAGGTAGAGCCGGTCGATCGGCGTGTCGGCACGACCGAGTCCTGGAACGGGCCGGAAGACCAACTGCTGATGGATCGCGGACACCCCGCCGTTGATGGCGCCACCGACCAGATTGTCGTTGCGGCACTGGAGGTTATCCGGACCCGCGACGTAACGGCCGCGAATGGCGGCGGTGAAGCCGGGTGCGTGCCGTTCGACGACCTGCTCGATGCGGTCGGCACAGCGACGCACCTCGTCGTGATCCCAGTGCTGGCGGCGGGGAACGTGGGTGTAGGCCCATGCGGCCTCGGTGCCTGCCGGCGAGCGGGTCGGGTCGGTGGTGGTCATCTGGCCGAGCAACAGGAACGGATTGTCGGGAACCCGCCCCGCGACCAACGTCGAGCCGAACTCGGTCAGTCCGTCCATATCGGAATCGAGGTGCACCGTGCCGGCCCGGCCGGCCGCCGGGTTGCGCCACGGGATCGGCCGGGACAGCGCCCAGTCGACCTTGATGGTGGCGTCATCCCAGTGGAAACCCCGCAGGTCCGCCACCATCCGGGCGGGCAGGTGTTCGACGCCCACCAGTCGCTGGTACAGCGTGGGCGCGGGGACCGTGGCCAGCACGGCACGCCGTGCTCGGATCGACGTACCGTCGGCGTCGGTGACCCCGAGCGCCCGCCCGCCCGCGATCACGACCTTGGTGACCTCGCGTCCGCAGACCAGTTGCCCGCCTCGGGCGGTGAGCCTGCGCACCAATGCTGCGGTCAGCTCCCCCGCGCCGCCTTCGGGCACCGGGAACCCGAAGTCCTGGCCCAGCATGCACAGCAGCCAGCCGAAGACGGCGCTGCCGGCCTCGGCGGGACCCAGATCGGAGTGCACGGCGTTACCGGAGAGCAGGAGCTGGGCGCCCACCCCGGCGAACCGTTCCTCGCCGACGGTCCGCGCCGGCATCGTCAGCATCCTGGCCAGCCGCAACCCATCGGCCACTCCCAGTGTCCTGGCCAGCCGGACGCCGGCGCGAACGGGCGGGAACGGCGTGAACAACGCGGTGAGCAGGTCGTCGCGGATACGGGTCCACGCGGCGAACTCGGCTCGCCACGCGTCCGCGTCACCGGGGTCGAACGATGCCAGTGATTCGGTGGTCACGTCGAGGTCGCGGGAGAGCAGCGCGCACCGGTCGTCCGGCAGAACGTGGGCCAGGACGGCCGGCGCGTGCGCCCAGCGCAGTCCGTGATCCCGCAGGTTCAGCCCATGCATGATCGGGGAGGCGGCGGCCAGGGGATAGAACGAGCTGAACAGGTCGCTGTGGAAACCCGGTTCGACCAGCTCCGCGGTTCGCACCGTACCGCCGGGCTGCGCGGCGGCTTCCAGTACCAGCACATCCCAGCCTGCGTCGGCCAGCAGGTTCGCGGCCACCAGTCCGTTCGGCCCGGCACCGATGACGACCGCGTCGACGGTCTGCGTTGACGATCTCATCGTCCGGTCGCGCCTCGCTCGGTCGCCGCTCGTCCGGTCGCGCCTTGCTCTGTCGCGCCTTGACCGGTCGCCGCGTCGGGGTGGGACGGGCGTGCGCGGCCGGCGGCGAGGTCGGCAAGGCGGCCCAGCGATTCCGCGTTCCGGGGCCGCAGCAGTATTCCCTGTAGCTGCGCCGGGATCAGGCCACCAGGCCCCCGCACGGCTTCCTCCTCCATCAGCACCTCGGTGCCGAATCCGTTGTAGCTGGGCGTCAGCGTGAACCGAATCGTCGCGGCGCCCAACACCCACAGTCGAGCGTTCAGTTCCAGGATGCGGCCGGGCTCGACGGCAACTACCTCGGTGGTGTCCTCGATCTGCAGCGGCCATGCCCCGGCACTGTGGTGAATCCGGCTGCCGACCCGCGGCCACCCCGGATCGACGTCGCGGATGTGCGAGTTGCCCACGACCCAGCCGGCGTAGGACCAGCCGTCCGCCAGCACGGCGAAGACCTCGTCCGGGCTGGCGGCCACCTCACGGGTCACCGTGATCATGAATATGTCCTCTCGACTGAAGTCTCCGTGTCCTGTGGCGGACGCGACGGCGCACGGTCGCGCGCTCGCGACCTCCGGGTCGGCTACCCGACAACCGCCTTGTTCACACCAGCCGAGCCGGGTAAGCCGATCGACGTATGGCGGACGCCGTCGTGGGCTATCCCGTTGGCGTGCCACCGATGTCCACTCCAGACAAGCCAGCACCGGACAGCCCGCCCGATCTCACGACGGACGGCGACAACCCGATCCACGAGGCCGAGGCCGCCGCCGCGGCGCAGAGCACCCAGCGACAGCCGCTGGGCCGACCGGGCCGGCCACTCAACCGGCGGTCCCCGTTCTTCGTCGGCCTGATCGGCGCGGCCGGGGTCGCCGTCACCTACCTGCTGGTGCAGATCCTGCTGTCCGCCCGTACCGTGCTGATCCTCGTCGGGCTGGCCTGGTTCATCGCCCTGGGCCTGGAACCCGTCGTCGCCTGGCTCGTCGCCAGGACACGAATGCCGCGCCGGCTCGCCGTGCTCATCGTGTTCGTCGGCCTGCTCGGTCTGGTCGGCGGGTTCCTCGCCGCCGCCATTCCCGTCGTCGTCACCCAGGCCACCCAGTTCGTGCACGACATTCCCGCCCTGCTGCACCAGGCGCAGGACCACACGTCCCTGTTGGGCCGGCTCAACGACCGGTTCCACCTGCAACAGCACCTGCAACAACTGCTGGCGGGTGGCAGCTCGGATGTCACCGGACAACTCGTCGGCGTCGGCCAGGCCGTGTTCAGCGGGCTGGCGGACTTCCTGATCGTCGTCGTGCTGACCGTCTACTTCGTCGCCGACCTGCCGCGCATCCGCGCCACCGCATACCGGCTGGTGCCCGCGTCGCGGCGCCCACGCGCGATCCTGCTCGGCGACGAGATCTTCGCCAAGGTCGGCGCCTACGTCCTGGGCAACGTGCTGGTCTCCGTCATCTCCGGCCTGCTGACCTGCGTCTGGCTGCTGATCTTCCACGTGCCCGACCCGCTCCTGCTCGGCATCGCGGTCGCCGTGCTCGACCTCATCCCGGTCGTCGGGTCCACGGCGGGCGGCGTGATCGTGTGTCTGGTCGCGCTCACCGTGTCGTGGCCGGTGTGCATCGCCACGATCGCGTTCTTCCTCGCCTACCGCGCCGCAGAGGACTACCTACTGGTGCCGAAGATCATCGGCGGGGTACTCAAGGTGCCGGCCCTGGTCACCGTCGTCGCCGTACTGCTCGGCGGTGCGCTGCTGGGCATCGTGGGCGCGCTCGTCGCGATCCCGGCCGCGGCCGCCGTGCTGCTACTGGCCCGCGAGGTCCTGTTCCCGCGTCTGGACGGCTCATAGCCCCCACCATCGCCGCTACCGACAGGTCTGCCGCGGTGTGCACCGGCCCCGCGGTGTCACTCACGAACGGGACCCACCGCGCCTGTCGACCGGAGCAGCGTGCTGTGCAGGGACCGCGACGCCTCCTGCGTCAGTGGGCCGGCACCCGGCGTCGACATCGTGTCTCCCGGCGGCTCTGCGTCCACCGACACCAACTCCCGCACCACCGCGGCGACGACGTCCGGATGCCCGACCGGCAGCCGGCCCCCCGCCGCGTCCGTCCGCACGTGCCGCACGACGAGCCCAGGATCGTGCACGATGTCACCCGCCGCCCCCGGATCGTCCCGCGACCACGGTGGATCGATCAGCACGACCGACCGCACGAGGTCGCGGTGCGCGACGGCGAGCGACAGCGCCAACGGCGCGGCATCCTGCACCCCCACCAGGTGCACCCGGTCGTGGTCACCGGGCAGATCGGCCAGCAGACTCTCGTCGGCCGGCCCGGCGCGCCGGGTCGACGGCAGGCGCCACCACACCACGCCGATGTCCTCGGTGAGCGGACGCCAGGTCGCCGGCAGCTCGTCGTGCTTGGCGTCACCTGACGGATCGAGCACCACGACCACCGGGCCGCGGTCCGATCCCTTCACGACCATCGCCGGACCGTCCGCGCGCACGGTCTCGGTCACCACGGGGCTGTCCTCGGCCATCCCGTGGGATTGACCGTCGGGGAGGAATCGAAACACGGTATCGGCGCGGTCGCCGGCGGTCGCCGACCGAGCGCTGTCCACGGCCACGTAGCGGTCGTCCTGCCAACCGTCCCCGTGTCACCCGGCCGCGATCTCGCCGCCCAGTGCGGTGAGTACCTCGCCCGTGTAGTACGAGGAGAACTGCTCGGCGGCCAGGAAAACGTACGACGGTGCGAGTTCGTCAGGTTGTGCGGGCCGACCCAGCGGCACCCGTTCACCGAAGGAGGCGACCTTGTCCGGCGCCATGGTGGCCGGGATCAGCGGTGTCCACACCGGACCGGGCGCGACCGCGTTGACCCGGATGCCGCGCTCGGCCAAGGCTTGCGCCATGGAGTAGGTGAACGCGACGACAGCGCCCTTCGTGGTGGCGTAGCAGATCAGCGATCCGTTGCCGCGCAGGCCGTTCACCGAGGCCGTGTTGATGATGCTGGCACCATTGCCGAGATGCGGCAGGGCGGCCATCGTGACCCGGAAGTAGCTGTGGATGTTGACGTCGAACGTGTGCGTCCACTCGTCGTCGGTGATCTCCAGCGGATCGTCGACAGGGCGCTGGGTGGCGATGTTGTTCACCACGATGTCCAGGCCACCCAACTGCTCCACAGCCGAGGAGACCGTCTGCTCGCAGTGGTCGCGGTCGGCAAGGTCGCCGGGTAGCAGCACGCACAGCCGGCCCTCCTTCCGCACGAGTTCGGCCGTCCGGAGGGCGTCGTCGTCCTCGTTCAGGTAGGCGACCGCCACATTGGCGCCCTCCTTCGCGAACGCCACCGCGACCGCACGACCGATACCCGAGTCCCCGCCGGTGATCAGGGCTCGCTTGCCGGCCAACAGATCCCGCCCCTGGTAGTCGCTCATGGTGTCCTGGGGCGGTGGCCGCATCGCACCGGTCGTGCCGGGCGGCTCCTGCTGCTGTGCCGGAATCGGCGGGGTCTCGTCTGTCACAGTCGTTCCTGTTCTCGCTGCGTTCGATCGGTCAGGCAACGGCGCGGGCGGACCGGCTCGCGGTGGCCCCGGCTGGACGGCTGTCGGTCACATCCCGACCGGGACGTCGCCCCGCCAGCCACCGCTCGCCTGGCCTCGTTGCTCGATGAACTCCTTGAACCGGTGCAGATCGGACCGCACCTGACGGTCGTCCGCGCCGACCACCGCGCCGACCTTCTCGGCGATTCCCTGCGTCTCCCACTCGATCTGAGCGGTGACGCGCGTCGTCCGCTCGTCCAACCGGTGGAAGGTCACCACGCCGGCATGACTGGTGCCATCGGTGCTGCGCCATGCGACCCGCTCGTCCGGATGCTGTTCGGTGACGGTCGCGTCGAACTCCCGGCGTGCCCCACCGACCTGAGTCACCCAGTGGGTATGCGTGTCGTCGAGTTGGGTGATCTGCTCGACCCCGTCCATGAACTCGGGGAACGTGCTGAACTGCGTCCACTGGTCGTAGACGGCGGACAGTGGCGCGTCGACGTCGATCGTTTCGATGACAGAAGGCATCGTTTCTCCAGTAGTCGGTTGTCGTGTCCATATGACGTACCCGTCCGACACCGGCCGGCAAACGTGGCGGCCCCGCGGACCGTCGACTGGCGATCCGTACACCGTCCGATCCGTACACCGTCCACTGTGGGCATATGTCAACTGCGGGTGGCTCGGCGGTTTCCCTGTGGACTTATGCTCACACCGACCAGAGACGGGTCGTTACCCATCCGGCGAATTCGAACATAGCGTCGGAGTTCCGCGCGACTGCTGAACAGCGCGGCAGCGACGACCGCACCGGCCAGGAACAACAGGAGACGGTTCATCGCAATGGGGTAACCAGGACGGTCACTTCGTAAACAGGACAGCGGATCGTTCGGGCCCGGTCGGCCGGCGACATCCGGGTTGTCGCGTGAACACGATGGCTACTGCGCCTGATGGCTCGGCCGCCCAAGGCTGAACCTGTCGCGCGAGTCGCACGGGTCGCGCGGCGCCAGCGGTGCGCTGGCCGTGCCCGCCAGCGTGTGCATCCCGGCCAGCAGATCGGCAAGAGCCGCGGCGGAGTCGTACTCCGGTCGCCAGTTCAGTTCCGCGCGTGCCCGGCCGGTGTCGACCAACGCGGCCCGGTCGGCCAGGCGTAGCCAGCCCGGATGGGTCGGTTGCAACCCCAGCCGCCAGGTCAGCCACGCACCGGCCACGAGGAGCCGCCGCGGCACCGGTACCAGTGGACCGCCGATCTGCGCCGCGAGCTCGCGGGCGTCCAACACCTGTTCGGACGCCAGGTTGAACGCGCCGCCCACCCGTTGTTCGAGCACGGCCCGGATCGCCCTGGCGACGTCGTCCGCGTGCACGAGCTGAGCACGCAGGCCACGCCAGAACGGCAACGGCAGCCGCCCCAGCAGCCGCTCCGGCAGCATCGGGCCGAGCAGCCAACGGGCGAACTCGCCGGCCGCGTCCCGTTGCACGATCGCGCAGGGCCGGATTCGCGTCAGCACGATCCCCGCGTGGTCGGCCGTGCAGCGGTCGAGCGTCCGCTCCAGTTCCGCCTTACCGAGCGCATAGGCACTTCCCGCAACGCCGTCGCACGGCCACCCCTCCGTGACCAGGTCACAGCGCGGTGGCGGCCGGTACGCCGCGACCGAGGACGCGCACACCACGTGCGCCACCCCGGCGTCCACCGCCGCGCGCAGCACGTGCCGCGTGCCGTCGGTGTTCGTGCGCCGCATCGGTGGATCGGTGCGGGCCGGACTGATCGACCAGGCCAGGTGCACGACGGCGTCCGCTCCGGCCATGGCGTCGGCCAGCGCCCATGGCGCGTTCGCGGCGCCGACATCGCAGGGCAACCAGCTCGCACGGTCGTAGGGCGCGCCGGAAGGTACGCGTCGCGCCACCGCCGTGACGGTCCAGTCCACCGGCAGTTGCCGCAGCAACGCCGTGCCCACGTTGCCGCTCGCTCCGGTCACCACGACGTCCAGCGGACTCCCTCCCATCACCCGTTCACGGGGGGGTGCCCAGCCCCGGTCGACCGAAACGGGTCACGTCAGAGGCCCAGCGCACGCGGGCCGCGGCCGCGGCCCGGCTGCCGGCGCCCAGCTTGCGCGGCACCCGGCCGACATGCTTCTTGATCGTCTCCTCGCCGAGCACGAGCTGACGCGCGATCTCCCGATTGGTGCGGCCACCGGCCACCAGTCGCAGCACCTCGACTTCACGTGCGGTCGGCGATCGCGTTCAGCAGTGCCGTCGCCGCTCTGCGGACGACGCCGTCGCGTCTACGACGCCGTCGGCCGCCGAGACCTCGACGCCGTTCTCGCGGCAGTGCATCCGGATGCCAACCTGGTCAACGACGTGCCACTGCCGTAGGGCGGCCGATACGCCGGCAGGGCGGGGTTCGCCGAGTTCTTCGGGAAGCTGCTGACCGCTCTGGACACCAAGATCGAGGTCGAGGAACTGTTCGTCTCCGGCGACAACGTCGTGCAGATCGGCAGGACCCGTGGTGCCGCCCATTCGACCGCCAAGTCCTTCGACGCCCGCGAGATCCACATCTGGCGGTTCGGGGACGGCCTCGTCGTCAGTTTCGAGGTGCTGGTGGACACACCCGAGATGGTGGCGGCGTTGTCGTAGCGGAAGGGGTCCGGACCGGCGGCGACCCTCGCGTGTCACGCTACCGGCTCGTCGGTGCGCGAGCCGTCAGCCGGAACGACAGGGTGAACGGGTCCAGCGTGCCCGGCAGCGGCCGCGCCGGGTCCAGCCGGCCGGCGCCGTCCGCCCGGACGTCGAACCGGTCCAGCAGCGCGGCCAGCAGGATGCCGGTGGTCAGCAGCACCAGATCCTGGCCGGGGCACTGGCCCGGTCCTGCGCTGAACGGGACCAGCGCGACGGCACCGTCGTGTGCTCGGCCGTCCAGCCAGATGTCGGGGGCGAACGTGTCGGCGTAGGGCAGGGTGCGTTCGTCGCGGTGCAGGAACGGCGTCAGCACGAGCACGGTGGTGCCCGCGGGCAGGGTGTGGCCGTGCCAGTCGGTCGGGCGGGTGGTCTCGCGCAGGATCGCCGGCGTGGTCGGCCAGAGCCGGACGGACTCCAGCACACACGCCCGCAGCCGGGCCGCGTCCGCGCCGGCCCGTTCGGCCTCGTGCGGATGGGCGGCCAGCAGGGCCAGGGTGCGCAACGACACCATGCCGGCCGCGTCGAACGCGAACAGCCAGTGCGGCACCTGCTGGTCGGGTCGCACGTCGCCGGACGCCGGCATGTGCGCGATGACCTCGGCGAGACTGCCCGGCTCGGCCGCGGCCAGGTAGTGCCGCAGGCGGGCCTGGAACCGGTGGCGTACCCCTGACCGGCGCGGCTTGAGGTAGGCCCAGTTGGCGTCCTTGCGCAGCGACCGCAGCAGATCGGTGACCTCGGAGTCGTCGCGGGCCGCGTCGCCCAGCACCAGCCGCCGCACGATGCGCCACCACATCGTGGCGAACTCGTCCCAGCCCAGCGTGCCGGTGTCCAGCGTGCGGGTCTCCTCGTCGACGATCTCGCGCACCTGGCCGGCGAGATGGTGCGTGGGGTGGCCGGTCTCCAGCACGGCCTCGGTGAACCGGCGCCGCTCGTCCCTGGCCCGGCCGCGCGAGATCAGCACGCCGCCGGGCTGGAAGTGCGCCAGCGACGCCCGCTTCTCGCGGGTCGCCGGCGCGAACGGTTCCGGCGACTCGGCCAGTACCCGTTGTGCGTCGGCCGGGTCCAGTGCCACCGCGACGGACCGGCCGGGCAACCGCAGCAACAGCGGGTCCGCGCCGTAGCGGCCGGCCAGCCTGCCCAGCAGGCGCACGGCCCGCCGGTCCGCGTCGAACCGTTCCAACAGCGCCAGCACGCGGGGCCGGCGAACGATCACGCCACGCGCCACGACAGGCAGCAGCACCGCGGCCGCGATGCGCGCCGTGTCCCCGAGCGAAGCCCTGTGCACCGGTGTCATGACTGTTTGATACCCGTCGCGGCACCACCGAAACGGACTGTCGATTATTCGGGCGCGATTCGGGTAGTCGAACAACCATGACACCGACAACCGAACGACCCCTGGCCCTGGTGACCGGCGCGTCCAGCGGGATCGGCCTGGAACTGGCGCGTCAGTTCGGCGCCAACGGCTACGACCTGCTCATCAACGCCGAGGACGCCGGCATCGAGACGGCGGCGAACGAACTGTCCACCAACGACACCCACGTGACGGCGGTGGTCGCCGATCTGTCCACACTCGACGGAGTCGAGAAGCTCCACGCGGCAGTGACGGCCACCGGCCGACCGTTGGCCGCGGCCGCGCTCAACGCGGGAGTCGGCGAGGGCGGCGCGTTCCTGCGGACCGACCTGGCCGCCGAGTTCGAGATCATCGACGTCAACGTCCGCGGCACCGTGCACCTGGCCAAGCTCGTGCTGCGGGACATGGCCGCACGGGACGAGGGTGACGTGCTCATCACCTCGTCGATCGCCTCGACGATGCCCGGCTCGTTCCAGACCGTCTACAACGCGTCCAAGTCGTTCCTGCAGTCCTTCGCCGAGGCGCTGCAGAACGAACTGAAGGACACCAACCTCACCGTCACGTCCCTGATGCCCGGCCCGACCGAGACCAACTTCTTCCACCGGGCCGGCATGGACGACACGAAGGTCGGACAGTCCGAAAAGGATGATCCGGCCCAGGTGGCCCGCCAGGGATTCGAGGCGCTGACGCGGGGCCGCAAGCGGGTCGTCGGCGGTTCGCTGAAGACGAAGGCGCAGGAGGCGATGAACAAGGTGCTGCCGGACCGGGCGAAGGCCGCGGCACACCGGAGCATGGCCGAACCGGGTTCCGGCGAGAAGTGAGGAGACCGCGGTGAAAGCAGTGACGTGGCACGGCAGGCGCGATGTCCGCGTCGACAACGTGCCCGACCCGAAGATCGAGGACCCGACCGACGTGATCGTGCGGATCACCTCGACCGGCATCTGCGGTTCGGATCTGCACCTCTACGAGGTCCTCGGCCCGTTCCTGGACGCGGGCGACATCCTCGGCCACGAGCCCATGGGCGTGATCGAGGAAATCGGTCCGGATGTCACGGCGGTGTCCGTCGGTGACCGGGTCGTGGTGCCGTTCAACGTGTCGTGCGGCACGTGCCACATGTGCGGCATCGGACTGCACTCCCAGTGCGAGACGACGCAGGTCCACGAGTACGGCAGCGGCGCATCCCTGTTCGGTTACACCAAGCTCTACGGCCAGGTCCCCGGCGGCCAGGCCGAGTACCTGCGGGTGCCGTTCGGGAACACACTGCCGATCAGGGTGCCGGAGGGCCCCGCCGACGACCGGTTCGTGTACCTGTCCGACGTGCTGCCCACCGCGTGGCAGGGCGTCGAGTACGCCGGCGTGCCGGCCGGCGGCAGCCTGGTCGTGCTCGGACTCGGGCCGATAGGTGACATGGCGACACGGGTCGCGCAGCACCGTGGCGTCGAGACCGTGATCGGCGTGGACCTGGTGCCGGAGCGGCTGGTGCGCGCGGCCGAACACGGCGTGCGGACCGTCGATCTGGGCGAGCACGCCGAGGACCTGGCCGAGATCGTGGCCGGCTGGACCGGCGGCAGGGGCCCGGACGCGGTGATCGACGCGGTCGGCATGGAGGCGCACGGCTCGCCGGGTGGCAAGATCGCTCATCAGTTGACCGCGCTGCTGCCGGACGCGTTGGCCGGCAAGGTCATGACGACGGCCGGGACCGACCGGCTCGCCGCGCTGCACACCGCGATCGATCTGGTCCGCCGTGGCGGCACGATCTCGCTGTCCGGTGTGTACGGCGGCATGGCCGATCCGATGCCGATGCTGCGCATGTTCGACAAGCAGGTCCAGTTCCGGATGGGCCAGGCCAACGTGCACCGCTGGGTGCCCGACATCCTGCCGCTCCTGCTGGACGGCGACCCGCTGGGCACCGACGGCTTCGCCACCCACCGGCTGCCGCTGAGCGCGGCGCCCGAGGCGTACGCCGGCTTCCAGGAGAAGTCGGACGGGATGGTGAAGATCCTGCTCAAGCCTTGACCGCCACCGAGGGACGTCCAGGCGCTGTCGGCGCGCCGGCCACGTCGAACGGTGTCGCCGCGATCAGCCCGCCGCGCGGATTCGGACACGTCGCTTTCGGGTACGCCGATCCCATGGCACACGGGAGGAGGCGGCCGCGGTGAGCGTCGCACGTGATGCGCTGGTGCTGGCCCTGGTACGGGCCGCCGGTGCGCTGCGCGCGGCCGGGGTGCCGTTCGCGCTGGCCGGCGGTTGCGCGGTGTACGCCCGTGGCGGGCCGGTGTCCGAGCACGACCTCGATCTGGTGGTGCGGGAAGCGGACGTGCGGGCGGCGGTGCGGGCGCTGGTCGGTGTCGGCATGTGCGAGGTCGATGTGCCGGAGGACTGGCTGGCCAAGGTTCGCGACGGCGGCGTCG
Organism: Pseudonocardiaceae bacterium; assembly: GCA_036269975.1. Lineage (GTDB taxonomy): Bacteria > Actinomycetota > Actinomycetes > Mycobacteriales > Pseudonocardiaceae > DATEPR01. Next base: position 16,226 of record DATBDL010000099.1, read on the forward strand.
AGGTGGACCTGCTGTTCCGGCCGAACGAGCGGCCCGTGACGGACGAGACGCTCGACGCCGCCGAACCGATGCTGGTCGGTTCGGCTCAGGTGCCGGTTCAACGCGCCACGGATGTGTTGATCGGCAAGCTGCTCGTACTCACCCCGCACCGGTGTGACTTCGCCGAACTGCTCGCGATCGTCCGTGCCGTGCGCGAACAGATCGAGTGGCCTCGGGTGCGCCGCGAGACCGCGTGTTCCCCGTACGCGGAGGCGTTCCTGGTGCTCGTCGAACGGCTGCGCCTGGCCGACACCGCAGGCGGGCCACAGCGCTGGGAGAGGAGTGCTTGAGCGGATGAGCGAATCGGAGTCCTGCGCGCCCGAGTACCTGGTGGCGCGGGTGCGGCGTGCGCTGGCCGAGGACCCGCGCACCGCGGAACTCGGGGTGCTCGTGGACGTCCGGGGTGATCGGCTGGTGCTCGGCGGCTCGGTGGCCACCGAGCGGCGGCGCGCCGATCTGACCGCCGTGCTGCGCGCCGCCCTGCCGGACGTGCCGGTGCACAACGACGTACGGGTCGTGATCGTGGACGGGCCGGACGGACACGAGGAGCTGCGGTGATCCGCGTCGGCGCGGTCGGCGACGTGCACATGGCCGAGGACAACCGGGGCCGGCTGCGCCCGGCGCTGGACCGGATCGCCGAGCACGCCGACGTCCTGCTGCTCGCCGGTGATCTCACGAAGCACGGCACCCTCGACGAGGCCCGCGTGGTCGCCGACGAGTTCGCCGATCTGGCCGTGCCGGTGATCGCGGTACTCGGCAACCACGACCATCACGGCGACGTGCCCGGCCGGATCGCCGCGCTGTTGGCCGAACGCGGCATCCAGGTGCTGGACGGGGAGAGTGTCGTGGTGCCGGTGAACGGGCGGCGGCTCGGGGTCGCCGGTGTGAAGGGCTTCGGCGGTGGTTTCGCCGGTCGGTGCGCGAGCGCGTTCGGCGAGCCGGAGATGAAGGCGTTCGTGCACCGTACGACCGAGGCGGCCGACCGACTGCGGACGGCACTGGCCGAGCTGACACCGGAACGGGCCGACGTGACGGTCGCGCTCACGCACTACTCCCCCGTCGCCGACACGCTCCGCGGCGAACCACCCGAGATCTACCCGTTCCTCGGCGCGTACCAGCTCGCCGAGGCAATCGACGCCACCGGGACCGACCTGGCCCTGCACGGCCATGCCCACTTCGGCTGCGAACGCGGTGTGACCCCAGGCGGGGTGCGCGTGCGCAACGTGGCCCAACCGGTGATCGACGCGGCCTACCGTGTGTATCGCGTCGAACCGGACCGCGCGCCGGCCGACCGAATCCGATCGAATTCCTGAGTTCGGTCCGGCTTCGGGGGTCGTGCTGGTGCAACCGGGTCGCGGTCGGTCTGGTCGGACCGGTCACCGCCGTCTCACGTCCGGATCAGGGACCGGCGCTTGGCGTCGATGCCGTCGAACAGCTCGCGGAACGAGTCGGCGAACTTCGCGACGCCCTCCCGTTCCAGCATCGCGACGACCTCCTCGTAGTCCACCCCGACCTCGGCGAACCGCGTCAGTGTCCGCCGCGCGGCGACGAAGTCCGATGGCCCCGCGAGATCGACCCGACCGTGTTCGAGGAACGCGCGGACCGTCGCGGTCGGCATGGTGTCGACCGTGTCGGGCAGGATCAGCCCCTCCACGTAGTCGACATCGCGTCGGGACTCGTCCTTCATCGACGTGGACGCCCACAGACACCGCTGCGGTGTGGCACCCGCCGCCGACAGCTCGGTCCACTCCGGACCGGCGAAGAGCTGCCGGCTCTGCTGGAAGGCCAAGCGCGCGTTGGCGAGCGCGAGCGTGCCGCGCAGTTCGGCCGGGCCGCCGACCTCGACCAGCCGCCGATCGGCCTCGGAGTCCACTCTGGACACGAAGAACGACGCGACCGAGCCGACCGACCGCAGGTCACCGCCCGAGTCGGCGAACCGGCGCAGGCCGCGCAGGTACGCCCCGGCGGCGGCGCGGTGCCGATCGAGCGAGAACAGCAGCGTCACGTTCACCGGGATGCCGTGCGCGATCGTCTCCTCGATCGCCGCGATGCCCTCCTCGGTCCCTGGGATCTTGACGTACAGGTTCGGCCGGTCGACCAGGTCGGCCAGTCGCCGTGCCTCGGCGAAGGTGGCGACCGTGTCGTGCGCCAGGTTCGGGTCGACCTCCAGCGACACCCAGCCGTCCCGGCCGGTCGGGTCCGCGTCGAACACCGGGCGCAGGATGTCCGCGGCCGACCGCACGTCCGGAACCGCGAGTCGCAGGAACAGCTCCTTCGGGTCCGTCACGTCGGCGACCAGGTCACGCAACTGGTCGTCGTAGGCGTCGCCCTCGGCCATGGCGCCCTGGAAGATCGTCGGGTTCGAGGTCACGCCGCGAATGCCGGCGTCGACCAGGCGTGCCAGGTCGCCGTCGCGGACGAACGGCCGAGCCAGGTAGTCGACCCATGGACTCTGACCGGCGTCGAGCAGGGCGTGCAGTGTCGTGGGCATGGTGCGCGGCCTCCTTCGGTTCGTCACAGGGCCGAATGCCCGCGCGACGAGCCGCGAAACATCACGCCGACGGGCACCGGCGTGGACCACCCTGACTGCGCCGCAACGTGGTGTGGAGTCGGACGACACCCGGTGATCCGTTTCGGCGCCGCACGACCGGCGGACGTGTTGCCGGGATCGGCGGTGGAACCCGCGTCGGAGGGCGTCAAACTGGGTATACGGCGTACTGACGCGCTGTTGGCAGACGCTGTGACCTGGCGTACCGTAATCAGCCCATCACCGAGCGAGACCGACCCGGAATGGAGGTGTATGTGACCGGTGAGGACCTTGCCAGGACGGCGGACGGGATGCGTTCACCACTGCGAATGCACCGCCGCCGGGTCGCCGGTGGTGTCGTGCTGGCGGTGACCGGAGAGGTCGACCTGGCCACGGTCGATGATCTGCTCGGCGGCATTCGGGAGACGATCGAGCTGGCCACGGACCTGGGTGTGGCCGTGCTCGTCGATCTGCGTGCGGTGAGCTTCCTCGGCGCGGCCGGACTGCGCGTGCTGGTCACGGCGTACGAGGGCTGCGTGACGGCCGGACTGGCGTTGCGGGTCATCGCGGACCACAGCCCGGTGTTACGGCCGCTGCGGCTCACCGGTACGGACCGGCTGCTCACGATTCTGTCCGCGCTGCCGGTGGCCATGACTTCGAAAGACCGCGATGACACCCCCTGACCTCCAGTGGCGACCGTGCCACCGGATGGACTGCCTGGTGGTGACCCCGCTCGGGGATCTCGACTCGGTGACGTACCGGTTCTTCCGCGACGATCTGGTGAAGTTCGCGATGGACCAGCCGCGTGCGGTGATCGTAGTGGTCGACGACCTGCGGATCGCGTCGTCGGCTTCGCTGACCGCCTTCTCGTCGGCCTGGATGCGGATCGGTGACTGGCCGGCCGTGCCGATCCTGCTGGTGGCCCATGACGCGAAGCTGCGTGCCACCCTGACGCACAGCGCGATCGCCCGGTTCGTGCCGGTTCACGCCGGGCTGGACCGTGCGATGGCCGCGTTGCGTGACCCGCCGGCGCGGCGACGGACCGAGGTCGAACTGTGTCCGGTGACGGCGAGTTCCCGGCTGGCACGGGTGTTCGTGCGCACGGCCTGCGAGCGCTGGCAACTGGCCGACCGCATGACGGACGCCACCGAGGTGGCGACCGAACTGGTCGAGAACGCCATCGTGCACGCGGGTACCGACCTGCGGCTGCGGCTGGAGCTGCGTAACGGCCGGCTGACCGTGGCGGTCCGGGACGGCAGCCCACGGGAGGCCGTGTTGCGGGAGTGGAGCGGTGAGCAGGCCAGCGGCCTGCGCCTGGTCGCCCATCTGTCCAGGGTGTGGGGATGCGCGCCGGACCTGGGTGGCGGCAAGATCGTCTGGGCGGTGCTGGCGTAGCCGGGGTCCGGTCAGGACGCCGGCGGCGGCTCGGGCTCGGCCTCGGCGGACTGCTCGATCAGCTCCATGATCAGAATCGCTCCTGCGGACTGGCCGGATCGGTTGCGCATCGCGCTGCACACCACTCGGACGACGATGTGCCGGCCACGCCGGTTCACGGCGGCGAGCTGGAGTTCGTCACTGTATGCGGGGTCGGTCAGCGCGGCCCGCACGATCGGGCGCAGTTCGCTCACCGGCAGCCCGATGTCGAGGTTGAGCAGGTGCTCGCCGTCGGTCTCCTCCTGTCGTAGTCCCCACAGTTCCTCCGCGCCGCTGTTCCACACGACGACCCGCATCGAGCGATCCACGACCGCGACCCCGGTGTGCCACGAGTTCATGATCGATTCCAGGAACTCGTTGACCTCGTCCAGTTCGTTGCTGCGTTCGCGCAACTCGTTGTTGATGGTCTGCAACTCGTCGTTCGTGGACTGGAGTTCCTCGTTCGTGGTCTCCAGCTCCTCGTTCGTGGACTGGAGTTCCTCGTTCGTGGTCTCCAGCTCCTCCACCGTGGACTGAAGTTCCTCGTTCGTGGTCTCCAGCTCCTCGTTCGTCGACTGAAGCTCCTCGTACGCCGACTCCCGCTGCCGGTTGGCGTGGCTGAGCTCGGCCAGCAGACGCCGGGTCGCGGTGACGTCGTGGAACGCCACCGACACCCCGACCGCCTCGT
>DATBDL010000100.1:0-5632 GCA_036269975.1 Pseudonocardiaceae bacterium
CCACGCCCGCCCACTCCGCGCACCTCACAGGATGCGCCTGAAGCGCCCTGACGGGCCATCGCCAGATCGCCCGGCAGTCACGATCTGCTCCCATCGGGATCCTCCAAAACGGCCAGGCACGCCAGCATCACAGCCGCCTGCGCCACCACGCACGGGACGCCAATGCCGACGAGATCGGCGCCGTGCCACAGGCTGTCGCGGGTAGACGAAGTCGCTGTCCCGCCCGGCCCTGGACATCGTATAGCCGCTGCCTACCTGATAGCCGGCTTGCTCGAGTGCACTGAACGCGTGTTCGGTCCATCGTCGCTTCGTCGGCCAGTCGGCGACCATGTCCGCAGTGCCGGCACTCCCCAGTCGCGCATGGAGGGTCGTGTTGTGCGGGACCTCCATGTGATAGATGGTGACGCTGTCCGGCATGAACTCGATCGCCTTGGCCAGCGACGCCAGCCACTTCTCCTCCGTTTCGCCCACCATGCCGGCGATGAGGTCGATGTTGATCTGCGGAAACCCGGCCGCGCCTGCCGTGGCATAGGCCGCGTCGATCTGCCCGCCCGTTCAGTTCGAGAACCTGGTCGTCGAAGCTCTCCACTCCGATGCTGAGCCTGGTGACTCACGGAGCTGCGCCAGGTCGAACCTCGCGTGCAACTCGTCGCCGAGATACCGCAGGTTGCGCACGGAGAGACAGGACGGAGTGCCGCCGCCGAAATACACGAACGCCGGCGCGCGGTCCGCCAAGGCCGGCTTTTCCGCGTAGCTGGCCATTTCCCTGGCCAGTGTGGTGACATAAGCCGAGATCTCGTCCTTGGAGCGGTCGGCGTACACCTTGAAGTAGCAGAAATGGCATCTCTTCCGACAGAACGGAATGTGCAGGTACAGTCCGAGATCGGTGTTCGCGGATGCCGGCCCGCCGAGTGCGCGATGGGCAGCGCCGACCTGACTCGGCAGCCAGGCGGAGAACGGCGGATAGGTGGCGACGAAGTAGTTCCCGACGGCGGTCGGGCCGACCGGTTCGACGTCGATCTCGGTTGCCATTCCACCGCCGATCGTCGTGTGCCGTCGTCCCTTGCCGCCCATCGTGACGGCCGGCAACCCCGTCCGCCATCATCGTTCCGCTGAGCGAACCGGCCCACGCTGTCGCCAGACGGCCAGCGCTTCCGCGATACGGAAACACCCTGGTCGAACGCGACGTCAGTCGTGGATCAGGTCGAACTCCTCCCACTGGCCGATCGCGGTGCGGTTGGCGATCAGCGACGACGCGCCCGCGTTCTCGGCGGTGACGTAGTGGTTGTTCGCCTTCGCCTGGAGGCTGACGCTGCCGTCCGGGTTGTGGATCAGCGCGAACGTCTCCCACAGCCCGACGGCGGTCCGGTTCGCGATCAGCGGGGACGCGCCCGCGTTCTCCGCGGTGACGTACTGGTTGTCGGCGTGCGCGAACAGGGCGACATTGCCGCTGCCCTCGTCGACCAGGTCGAACTGCTCCCACGGGCCGATCGCGGTCCGGTTGGCGATCAGCGCGGCGGCGCCCGCGTTCTCGGCCGTCACGATCATGTTGTCGGCATGCGCCCGCAGGCTGATCACCTGCGTCGTCGACGCGCCGAACGGGGTGAGGTCGACGGCGTTGGCGATCGCCTGCAGGCCGGTCTCGTTGGGATGCAGGTTGTCGCCGCTGTTGAACGAGGGCAGGTACGTGGTCGGGTTGTTCGGGTCGTGCGTCGCGGTGTCCTGGTCGACGCTGCCGTCGCAGCCGCTGCCGGCGCCGCGGATGAAGGCGTCGATCTGCTCGCGTTCGGTCTCGGCCTGCGCCGACCACGTGGACCGTGGCGCGGCCGGTGTCAGCGTCGAGCACAGGAACGTGATGTTCGCCTGGTGCGCGGCCGCGATGAGCTGCTTCAGACCGTTGATGAGCTGGGTGGCGCTGGGCAGCGCGGACGGGTTGCCGAGGTCGTTGATCGGGTCGTCGGAGAAGATCACCCACCGCACGTTCGGCTGCTGTACGACGTCGCGCTGGAACCTGTTCAGCGCGCTCTGGCCGGCGCCGTCGACGAGCAGTTGGTTGCCGCTGATCCCCTCGTTGAGCACGCCGACGGTCCGGCCGGTGCCGAGCAGGCGGCTGGCCAGGTCGTTGGGCCAGCGCCGGTTGTCACCGGTACCGGAGGACACGCCGTCGGTGATGGACGCGCCCAGCGTGACGACGGCCCCGGTCGCCGCCGTGTTCTGCACGTCGAGGTTGGTCAGGAAGTAGTAGCTGCCGATCGTCTGCGGGTTGTTCAGCGTGGCGCTGCCACTGACGTCACCGGACGCGACGAAGTTGTTCTGCAGCCCCAGTTGGTGCGACGTGGCCGGCCCGGTGGCCTGCGGCAGGAAGGCGCTCACGGCCACGTTCGCCTGGGCACCCACGGTGAACGAGATCGGGTCGCTGACGGCGGAGCCGCCGACCGGGATCGTCGTGGTGGCCTGGCCGCCGAACGTCACGGCACGGTCGGACCCGCCGTCCACCGACGAGCCGGACGTGCTGTTCGCGATGTGCACGTCCGCCACCACCAGCGGCTGGTTGCCGAAGACATTGGACAGGTGAACCCGCGCGGACGAGCCGCCGATGCTGGTGTGCACGATCTGCCGCAGGGTCTGCTGGGCAAAGGTGGTACCGCTGCTCTGCGGCGCGACCGCCCACGACCCGGTCCACGGCGTCGCGGCGGCGGCGATGGCCGAAGCGGGCCAGCTCAGCAGGCCGGCGACGGCCACCAGAAGGGACAGGACCGACAGCACCGACACGATCGCGCTTCGCCTGGACATGACTCTCCTGGTTCGTGTCTTAGTTTTTCTCGTTGACGAAGCCTAGCGAAACCACAGCGGTCGGAGCTCTGTTCACACTTGTCAGAGATTCGGCAAAAGCGATGTTACGGTCGGCCGGGTGGAGAGCATCACCAAGAACCGCCAGTCGCTGGATGTCCTGCGGGACATGGTCGGACGGGCCTACGGGCGTGATCGGGTCTCGGCGGGCGACGGCTGGGCCAGCGAACTGGGGCACGGCTGGTTCAACGTCGTCTACCGCATCCGGCTGCGGGACGACTCCAGCGTCGTGCTCAAGATCGCGCCGTCGCCGCTGGTCGAGGTGATGACCTACGAACGTGCCGCGATGGCGACCGAACTGGCGGCGCTGGCGATCATCCGCGAACACACCACCGTGCCGGTGCCGGCGGTCGACTTCGTGGACCGGACCCACGAGTTGTGCGACGCCGACTACTTCTTCATGTCCTTTGTGGACGCCGACAACCTCGGGATCGTCAAGCGGACGCTGCCGGTGGACGAACTGCACCGCTACCAGGAGGCATTGGGGGCGGCCAACCGTGAACTCAACTCCATCCGAGGGACCGCCTTCGGACCGCTCGCCGGGCCCGGCGACCCGAGTTGGCGGGCTGTGTTCACCGACATGGTCGAGCAGGTGCTGTGCGACGGCGCCCGCCAGCGGGTCGACCTGGGCTGGGACCACGACACCGTGCGGGCGGTGTTCGCCGAGTACGCCGGTTGCCTGGACGAGGTCACCGACCCACGTTACGTCGAGTGGGACCTGTGGGACAGCAACGTCATGGTCCGCGACGGCGTCATCGTGAGCATCATCGACCACGAGCGCGCGTTCTACGGCGACCCGTTGATCGAGGCCGGGTTCACCGGCACCCAACTGCCCACCTTCGGCGACCCGACCGCCTTCATCCGCGGATACCGGCGTGACCGCCTGACCGAGACCGAGCGGGTGCGCCGTCGCCTGTACTGCCTGTACCTGGCGTTGGTCATGGTGATCGAGACCGTCTACCGTGGACACACCGACGCCGTGCAGTACGACTGGGCACGCGGCCGACTGACCGAGGCCATGGCCCTGTTCGGGCGCCGTGCCCGCTGAGCGCCCAGCCACCGCCGCACTACCCGACCGGAAGTCACCGCCCACCGGGCCACCCGCCTGCCCACCAGGAGCGGGACCGTGCGGACCAGGACTGACGGCAGTAACATGGACCTGTCCTGGCACGACACCCGTGGTAGACAGCGCACGGACGGCGGCATCGCGCTCGAGCGCGGTCACCTACGCTGATCGCAGCGTAGGTTTGGATGCCGCGAACAGGACAGTATCCGAGGTGGAGCGAATGGCCGAGCACAGTGCGCAGTCGCAGGTCTTCCGTGAGGTCCCCATCTCGCTGCCCGCGAACCGGGTCGACTATGTCCAGCACCGAATCGACGAGGCCCTGAAGTACCTGCCCGAGGACGTCAGCGATGACGCCAAGTCGATCGTCACCGAAACGGTCAAGATGCGCATGGCGCAGTACGGAATCCCGGTCCCGGACACGGCGACGTCGTAACCGGCGATCAGATCCCGTGGTGGTATTCCGAGCCGATGAGGTTCTTGGCGGTCGCGCTGAGCCGCTCAACCACCCAGATCAGCCTCGGGTTCTGCTCGTCCAGTGACGTGCTGTGCTCATCCATGCTACTGAGCGTGAACACGCCGACCTGGATCGAATGGGCGCGTTCCCCATTGCGCAGCGGTACCGCGAGATACCGCCGCCAGCGGTCGTGGCTGGTGCCGACCGTGTGCAGTTGCGCCGCGCCGGCGCAGAACGCCTGGACCGCGGGATCGGGACTGCCCGCCTCTATCGGTACCTCGTGCTGCATCGCCGGGTCCTGCCATGTCACGGTCGACGACGCCCACAGCTTGAGCACTCGATTACGCCGTGACGGCCGCCACCGCAGCCACAGTTCGAGTTTCAGCCGTTCGTTGGTGCCCAGCAGCGTGCGCACCTGCTCGATCTCGGCGGCCAGCACATCGTGGTCCGCCCGGTGCGCGGCCACCTGGTTGGCTCGGCGGGACTTGTACCAGGATCGCCACCACTCGTTCAGCCTGCGGTTGTACTCGTGCGTGAAATTCGCCAGGTCGTATTGCTGATCGTTCGCGGAATGGCACAACGCGACACAGACCTCGCGCACGAACTGCGCCGCCTGGCAGAAGAAGTCCGGCGCTATCACATCGAGGCGGAAATCGGACGTCCGCTCCCGCACCGTGTAGATCATGTCGTTGTACTCGCGCCGGCGGTACGCGCCAGGCCCGGTGGCGAGGTTCTGGCGCGGATACACGGCCCAGCGCCGGTGTTTGCCGCGCCTCGTGTTCCACAGCGCGCGCAACAGCGGCGCGTCCTCCAGACTCGATCCCAGAATGAGTACGTCGTTGCGACTGAACAGGGAGGTCAGCAGATCCGCCGTGTCGTTCTCGGTACGGAAATAGTCGCCGTCATCGAGCACGATCTGGTCCAGCCTGCCGGCAACCGGCTCTCTCAGCACGACACCGTGGATATGCATGATCGACACCGGTTTACGGAGCGACCTGAGTGCCTTGCCGGACTCCCGGTCCAGCGTGAAGCTGCCGACGAGGCCATCCGGCTCCGTGGTCCCGGCGGTCTGGTAGAACGCCTCTTCGAGGTACTGGTCGTAGTTGGTCGTCAGGACGACGATGCGGCCATTGCGGCGGGTCACCCATTCTCGACACAAGACCGCGATGGAGTCGGCGTAGTCGCCACCCCGCCACTGCCGGGCCTGATAGAGCTCGCCGTGCAGAATATCCGCGATCTCCCGCGACGCCCGCCTGCCGTAT
>DATBDL010000101.1:0-7654 GCA_036269975.1 Pseudonocardiaceae bacterium
CCGCCCACGGCCGGGCGAGGCGGAGTTCTACGACTCCGCGCCGACGCCGTCGGACTCGTTCCTGGAACTGCGCGACCTGCGGGTGCACTTCCCGACCGACGACGGCCTGGTCAAGAGCGCGGACGGCCTGTCGTTCACGCTGGAACGCGGCCGGACGCTCGGCATCGTCGGCGAGTCCGGGTCCGGCAAGAGCGTGACGAGCCTGGCGATCATGGGCCTGCACAAGGCGTCGTCGGCCAAGATCACCGGTGAGATCTGGCTGGACGGCGAGGAACTCGTCGCGGCCAGCCCGGACCGCGTGCGGACGTTGCGCGGCAAGAAGATGGCGATGATCTTCCAGGATCCGCTGTCCGCGATGCACCCGTACTACACGGTCGGCGCGCAGATCATCGAGGCGTACCGCATCCACAACAAGGTCACCAGGGCGGCCGCCCGGCGGCACGCGATCGAGATGCTCGACCGCGTCGGCATCCCACAGCCGTCGTCGCGAGTGGACGACTACCCGCACCAGTTCTCCGGCGGCATGCGGCAACGCGCGATGATCGCGATGGCCCTGTCGTGCGATCCGGAACTGTTGATCGCCGACGAGCCGACCACCGCGCTCGACGTGACGGTGCAGGCCCAGATCCTGGACCTGATCCGGGACCTGCAACAGGAGTTCAACTCAGCGGTCATCATCATCACGCACGACCTCGGCGTCGTCGCGGAACTGGCGGACAACATCATGGTGATGTACGCCGGCCGTACCGCGGAGTACGGCCCGGCCGACGACATCTTCCGCCGCCCGCAACACCCGTACACGTGGGGCCTGCTCGGCTCGATGCCACGGCTGGACCGTGAGCGCTCCGACCGGCTGCTGCCGATCATGGGCACACCGCCCAGCCTGATCAACGTGCCGTCGGGCTGCGCGTTCCATCCCCGTTGCACGTACGACAAGCTCACCGGCGGACGCAGCACCGACGAGAAGCCGGTGTTGCGGCAGGTGGACGGCGACCACAGCGTCGCCTGCCACCTGACCCCGGAACAGCGGTTGACGGCGTGGGAAACCGACATCAAGCCGAAACTGTGAGTGGAGACTGATGGAAGACACCGATCTGCTCACGGTCACCGGCCTGCAGAAGCACTTTCCGGTCCGTCGTGGCCTGCTGCAACGGAAATCCGGTGCGGTCCAGGCCGTCGACGGGCTGGACTTCAGCGTCCGGCGGGGCGAGACCCTGTCCCTGGTCGGCGAGTCCGGCTGCGGCAAGACCACGACCGGCCGCCTGCTGACCCGGCTGCTCGAACCGACCGCGGGCAAGATCCTGTTCGAGGACCACGACATCACGCACGTGTCCACGGCGCAGATGCGGCCGCTGCGCAAGGACATCGCGATGGTCTTCCAGGACCCGTACTCGTCGCTCAATCCACGGCACACCGTCGGCACGATCGTCGGCGCGCCGTTCCGGTTGCAGAAGGTCGCGACCCCCAACGGCGTCAAGAAGGCCGTGCAGGACATTCTCCAGTTGGTCGGGTTGAGCCCGGAACACTACAACCGGTATCCGCACGAGTTCTCCGGTGGCCAGCGGCAGCGCATCGGCATCGCGCGCACGTTGGCACTGAAGCCGAAGCTGATCGTCGCCGACGAACCGGTGTCGGCGTTGGACGTGTCGATCCAGGCCCAGGTCATCAACCTGCTGGAGGACCTGCAGGAAGAGTTGGACCTGACGTACGTGATGATCGCGCACGACCTGTCGATCGTGCGGCACGTTTCGGACCGGGTCGCCGTGATGTACCTGGGGAAGATCGTGGAGATCGGGGAGGCATCCCAGGTCTACGCAGCGCCACGCCATCCGTACACGGTCGCCCTGATGTCGGCCGTGCCGATTCCCGACCCAGGCCGCCGGACGAAGCGGGACCGCATCCGGTTGACCGGTGACGTGCCGAGTCCGCTGAATCCGCCGCCGGCCTGCCGGTTCCACACGCGGTGCTGGAAGGCGCAGGAGATCTGCCGGACGCAGGAGCCGCCGTTGGCGGAGCTGGTGCCGGGGCAGCGGGTCGCGTGCCACTTCCCGGAGAACACGGCTGCTGTGGCCTGACGTTCCGTCGGTAGCGTCCGAACGGTGTGGCAGGATGCCCGTCCGTGCGCTACTACGCGGATCTCCACGTGCATTCCAAGTACAGCAGGGCATGCAGCCGCGACTGTGATCTCGTGCATCTCGCCTGGTGGGCGCGGCGCAAGGGGATCTCGGTGCTGGGCACGGGGGATGTCACGCATCCGGCGTGGGCGGAGGAACTGCGTACTTCGTTGGTGCCGGCCGAGAACGGGCTCTTCAAGCTGCGTGACGACCTCGATCGGGAAGTGCTGCGCACGCTTCCGCCGACCTGTCACGGTCCGGTCCGATTTCAGCTCGAAGTCGAGATCTCCACGATCTACAAACGTGGCGACCGCACCCGCAAGATACATCATCTCTGTCATCTGCCCGATTTCGACGCGATGGCCAGGTTCACCGCAGCACTGGCCAAGATCGGCAATCTCGGCTCGGACGGCCGGCCCATTCTCGGGCTGGACTCGCGGGATCTGCTGGAGATCACGCTCGAGTCCGGCGACGGGGCCTACCTGGTGCCGGCGCATGCCTGGACGCCGTGGTTCGCCGTGCTTGGCTCGAAATCCGGCTTCGACGCGATCGAGGACTGCTACGTCGACCTCGCCGATCACGTGTTCGCCATGGAGACCGGGCTGTCCAGCGATCCGGAGATGAACTGGCAGGTCTCCAAACTGGACCGGTTTCGGCTGATCAGCAATTCCGACGCGCATTCACCGCCCATTCTCGGTCGTAACGCCACTGTGTTCGACACCGAATTCGGCTTCGCCCAACTGCGCGACGCCCTGATCACCGGCGACGGTTACGTCGGCACGGTGGACATGTTCCCGGAAGAAGGCAAGTACCACCTGGACGGGCACCGCAAGTGCGATGTCCGGATGGAGCCGGCGGAGAGCAAGGCGCACCGCGGCATCTGCCCCACCTGCGGCAAGCCACTGACGATCGGCGTGCAACACCGGGTGTCGGAGCTGGCTGACCGGCCGGTCGGTCAGCGGCCCGACACTGCTGGGGAGTTCAGCTCGATCGTGCCGTTGCCGGAGATCATGGGCGAGATCCTCGGTGTCGGGCCGAAGAGCAAGTCCGTCATGTCGGCCGTCGACGACCTGGTGCGCACGCTGGGGCCGGAGCTCGGGATTCTGCTGGAACTGCCGATCGACGAGATCGAGCGCGCCAGGTCGCCGGTGCTGACCGAGGCCATCACGCGGCTACGGGCCGGCCGTGTCATCCGGGATGCCGGCTACGACGGGGAATACGGCACCATCTCGCTGTTCGAGCCGGGTGAGCTGGCCGCGTCGGCGCCGGGGTTGTTCGATGTCGCGCTGCCGGCACCGGTGCCGGTCGTCGCACGGCCGCGTCCGTCGGTTGTGGCGGCGGAACCGGTTGCTCGGGCTCCGGTCGCGGTCGCCGCCGGGCTGGATCCGGATCAGCAGACCGCCGCCGACGTGGTCACCGGGCCGTTGTTGATCGTCGCCGGTCCCGGTACCGGAAAGACCCGCACGCTGACCCATCGGCTCGCCGCGATCGTGACGGCGCACGGCATACCGGCCACGCACTGCCTCGCGATCACGTTCACCCGACGCGCGTGCGACGAACTGCGCGAACGCCTCGACGCCCTGCTGGGCGCGCGGGCAGCCGACCTCACCGTCGCCACCTTCCACCGGCTCGGCCTCGACCTGCTGCGCGAGCGGCATGCGGCGGCCGGGCTCGACTCCGACTTCGCCGTCGCCGACGAAGGCCGTCGCACGGCGATCCTGCGGGACCTGTTGCCCGACGCGTCCGCGACCGAACTGCGGCGTGCCATGGCGGCCGTGTCACTGGCGAAGCGCACCGGCACCGGCGACGATCTCGCGTCCCGCTACGACAAGGCGCTGCACGCGGCCGGCCTCGTCGACTTCGACGACCTGCTGGTGCTGCCGGTGCGGTTGCTGACCGACCAGCCGGAGCTCGTCGCGCACTACCGGGACCGCTTCCGCTGGATCTGCGTCGACGAGTACCAGGACGTGGACGAAGTCCAGTACCGGCTGCTGCGGCTGCTGTGCCCACCCGATGGCAACCTGTGCGCGATCGGCGATCCGGACCAGGCCATCTACGCGTTCCGTGGCGCCGACGTCGGCTTCTTCCTGCGCTTCCAACAGGACTTCCCGACCGCGACCACGGCCGCGCTCACCCGCAACTACCGCTCCAGCCCCGCCATCGTGGCCAGTGCGCTGGCGGCCATCGCCCCGAGCACGCTGGTCCCGGACCGCGTCCTGCGGCCGATGCGCACACGCGAGGGCGACGGCGCCCGCATCACCATCCGGGCCTGCGCCGATCCGGACGCCGAAGCGCGGTTCGTCGTCCACACCATCGAAGAACTCCTCGGCGGTTCGTCGTTCCACGCCCACGACTCGGGCCGGGTTGGGTCGCCGGAGGGTGTCCATGGTGGACTGTCGTTCGACGACATCGCCGTCCTGTACCGCACCGGTGCCCAGGCCCGGCCGCTGATGACCGCGCTGGCCAAGGAGGGCCTGCCGTTCCAGCGCCGGTCGCACGACCGGTTGCGCGACCACCCCGGCGTCCGCGCGCTGCTGCCGTACCTGTCGGCCGGCACGCCGTCGGGCAGCACGGCGTTGAAATCGGCCGGTGCCAAGGCATTGCGGGACGCCGAAGGAGACGACGAACGGACCGAGGACCTCCGTGCCGCGCTCGAACAACTCGCGCCGCTGGCCGCACGGCACACACCGGAGGAGTTGCTGGCCGAACTCGCGCTCGGCAGCGAGGTCGACACGTGGCATCCGAGGGCGAACCGGATCTCGCTGCTGACCCTGCATGCCGCCAAGGGGCTGGAGTTCCCGGTCGTGTTCATCGTCGGTTGTGCGGACGGACTGTTGCCGTTGCGGTGGCCGGGTGAGGACGGTGACGACGCGGAAGAACGACGGCTGTTCTTCGTCGGCGTGAGCCGTGCCCAGGCTCACCTCTACCTGAGCTATCCGTTGCGGGACAACCGATCCGACCGCGACTTGCGCCCGTCGCCGTTCCTGTCCGTTTTGGACGATCGACTCGCCGACCGGAGCGCGGACCCGACCACCGCCCGCGCGAAACGCCCCAGCCAGCTCACGCTGCTGTGACCTCTAGGCGTGCGTGCCAGCCAACAGCAACTGGCCGACGTCCAGCAGCGCCACGACCAGCACCGCGTTGAACGCCGCCCGCGACCCCGCTCGCCGGCCCAGCGCCAACCCGACGACCAGCGTGACCACGGCGAGGCTTGCCAGAATCAGCCGTGGCACGGTGTGCCCCACCGGCCCGACGACCAGCACCACGGCCGCCGCCAGCAGGAGCACGGTCGCGCTCCACCGGCTCCCGGTCGCGCCCAGCCGGTGCGGCAGCCCGCGGATACCGGTGGCGGCGTCCCCGGCCAGGTCCGGCAGCACGTTCGCGAAGTGCGAGCCGCCGCCCAGCAGCGCCCCCGCCACCGGCAGCCACCACGTCACCGGTGCCCCCGGCACGCTCAGCACCACGAACACCGGCAACAGTCCGAACGACAGGAAGAACGGCGCCACCGACACCACGGTCGACTTCAGCCAGGCGTCATAGGCCCAAGCGGACACCACCGCGACGAGATGCACGGTCCCCGGCACGAGGCCCACCAGCAACGACAGCGGCACGCAGCACACGGCGGCCACCACGGCGGCGATGCCGACCGTCTCGCGCCCGACCAGCCCGCCGACGATCGGCTTGTCCGTACGTCCGGCGATCGTGTCCCGCCCGGCGTCCAGGAAGTCGTTCAGCCAGCCGATCGACAACTGCCCGGCCAGCACGGCGCCACCCAGGAGCAGTCGGGCCGGCGACAGCCCGCCGACCGCGATCCCCAGCAGCACCGCGACAGCGGTGACCGCGACGCAAGCCTCGAAGTGGCAGGCCCGTACGAGCCCGACAGCCGTGTTCCGCACACGGCATCAATAGCACGTCAGCGATGCTGCAACTCTTCGGCCGGCCGCCGTTGGACCGGGATGTCGACCAGCGCTGGTTCGTCGATCGGCGCCCTGGCCAGCAGCCCGCGCACCACCGACGCGGCGACTGCGGCCACCACCAGCAGGCTCACGACAACGGCGTCCTGCCGCCCGGTGGCGGCGAGCACGCCCTGGCTGTGCGTGACGAAACCCGAGTAGAACGGCCAACCGAGCAGCCCGATGAGCGCGGCGCCCGGCAAGGTGGTGCAACAGCCGAGGATCACGGCGACCACCAGCAGCACCGCCACACCAACGGCCCGCGTCGGCCCGGTCGCGGACAACCCGGCCGCCGCCACCAGGTACACACCGAAGCTGACGGCACACCCGACCGCCGCCGGCATGCGCCCCGCCTGGAACTCGTAAGCCATACCGGCAGTCAAGGCCGTGCCCGCTCGCCGGCAGCCGATCCTGACGAAACCTTGACGCCCCCGCAGCCGACCCTGACCGCTTGTTGACGCGGTCGGCCCACCGGCCCGGCCGCGTGGTACCCCGACCGTAGCGCGGGGACCTGGTACCCCGGCCCGTTTCGGCGGCCGGTAACAGGTGGTGACAATGCCCCGATAGCCAGGACACGGTACTTATGAGGAGCTGTGCGATGGCCAAGGAAGATCCGCCGACCGGACCGGACAACCGGCTGGCGTACGGACTGCCGATCATTCTGGCCGGTGCCCTTGTCGCGATCACGTCCACGGCGTGGCTGAAAACCGCACCCGATCTGTCGAACGTCTATTCGGCAGTCGGCACTGGCCTGGTCGGCCTGACGATCAATCCGCAGAACAGGGCATTCCAGAAACTGTGGGCCGTCCTGATCTGGGTGTCGATGGCGGCCTGTGTCGCAATCGGCGTGGCGATGTTCGTCGTGCCGGCGAAGAACCCCGGTGCCGCGTTCGCGGCCGCGCTGACCGCGCTGGCCGCGTTGTTCGTGGACGGACAGAAGCTGGTGCCGGCGTCGAAGCCCAAGCACCGCCCCAAGGCCGGTCCTGTCGTGTAACCGCTCAGGCCGGCGGCGGCAGGTTCTCGATGATGCGCTGGACGTCGGCCTTGATCTCGGCCGTGAGGTCGTGAATCTGGCGTAGCTCGTTCTCGATGACCGTCAGTCGCCCAGGTACGTCCTTGTCGGGCTTGCCGACCGGGGCGTCGACGCGCGGCAGCGGCCGCTGCTTGAGGACCGCGTCGAGGTAGTTGGGAGGCAACTGGAGGGCCTCCGAGAGCGCGACGAGGGTGCGCTCACTGCGGCGCCGCTGCACGGTGTTGTGCTGAATCTCCCCGACGATCGCCTTGGACACGCGTGACACGGTGATGACGTCGCTCTGCTTCAACGAGAGCTCCGTCATGCGCTTGATGATGGCCCTGGATACGGCCGCCCAGTCCTCCGTCACCCATTCCTCCGCGCTCCGCTTTGCCGCAGAGACTAGCGCGACCGGAATTTCGACCAGCACGGTGACAGCATTGTATGAAATCATCCAGCTAATACGGATGAAACCATACGGTTGCCCAGATGACAACCCCTGGTATGCATTTATTTGCCACACAAACATCGTGCTACACGTTCGAGCGGTAAACCTTGTGACCTATGGTCGAGGT
>DATBDL010000102.1:0-1656 GCA_036269975.1 Pseudonocardiaceae bacterium
GTGATTCTGCGCCAGCTGAGTCGGCACACCTTCCCGTCGCTGGCGGGCCCACTTGTCGGGGTCGCCGCCGGGCTGTCCCACGCCCTCAACGCCGTGTATCTGAAGCTGACGGTCGAGGACGTGTATCACGGCGGCGCGGCGGCCACGCTCTTCGACTGGCCTGTCTACGCATTGGCCGTGACCGCAGTGAGCGGAATGCTGTTGGTGCAGATAGCGTTTGCCAGCGGGCCGTTGCCGCCCGCGGTTGCCGCCATGAGCGTCACCAACCCCGTCGCCAGTTTCGTGTTGGGGATACTCGCCTTCGACGCGCCCGCTCCCCGCGGCCTCGGCGTGCTGTCGGCCATCGTCGCGTCCGGCGTGCTGATCACGGTCGGCATCGTCGGCCTGGCCAACGCGTCGAGCACACGGCGGTTGTACCGGGCCGATGCCGGCCGCGGTGACCGTGCCGTCGTCGCGGCCTGAACCCACCTCTGCCGATCCATTCACAACGCAGGCGCTCGGCGCCGATCATGGTTGCCATGCAATTGAGCGACGCTGTCGTGCTGGTGACAGGCGCATCGGCCGGAATCGGCCGCGCCGCCGCGGCCCGCTTCGCGGCAAAAGGCGCCACGGTGCTGGTGCATGGCCGGGACCCGGACCGCACACGCGACGTCGCCCGCGAGGTCGGCGGGCGCGCCCTGATCGCGGAACTGAACTCACCCGCAGACCGGCAGCGGCTCGCCACCGAGGCCCTCGATGCGTTCGGACGCGTCGACGTCCTGGTGAACAACGCCGGCTTCGGCTATTTCGGACGTGTGTCGGCCATGGCTGTCGACGTGATTCGGCGACTCATCGAGGTCGATCTGCTGGCCTCGATCGAGCTCACCCACGCACTGTTGCCCGGGATGGTGGAACGGAAGCGCGGCGCGATCTGCTTCGTGACGTCGATCGCCGGCCGGACCGGTGTCGCGGGTGAGGCCGTCTACTCGGCGACCAAGGCCGGCCTGGACGCGTTCGCCGAAAGCCTGCGGGGCGAGACCGCCGGATCCGGCGTCAACATCAGCGTCGTCGTTCCCGGCGTGGTCGACACGGGTTTCTTCGAGACTCGCGGCAGTCCCTACGCACGTACGAGGCCGCGACCGATACCTGCCGACACGGTGGCCGACGCCGTGGTCCGAGCCGTGGAGCGCGACCGCGCCGAAGAGTGGAGACCACGGTGGCTTCGGATCGCCCCGACCGTGCGCGCGCTGGCTCCCGGCACGTTCCGGCGGCTTGCGGTCCGCTTCGGTGGTCAGGGTGACGCGGCCTGACCGCTCACGCAGCGGAAGCCGATGTGCGTCGTCGCGGTGTCCTGCGACTGCGGCGAGCGGGCCGCCGGACGGTAGCGGTGGCAGTATTCCGGCGCGCATAGGTGCGAGCCGCCTTTGAGCGTCTGGCTGATGGTTGGATCAGGCACTAGATCGGATGTCGCCGGCCAGGCGGCTCCAGAAGGCCCGCAACAGGACTGCACGGGAGCGTCGAGCCGGTGGTGCGCCGAGAACTGCGTCGTCGTCCATTCCCATACGTTGCCGATCATGTCGACCAGGCCGAACGCGTTCGGGGGGAACGTGCCGACCGGCGATGTTCCCACCCAGCCGAGCGCGCCGTCATTGCGGTACGGGAACCGCCCCTGCCAGG
>DATBDL010000103.1:0-2321 GCA_036269975.1 Pseudonocardiaceae bacterium
CCGCGCGCACGCCATACGACGTGGAAATACCGTTCGAGACCGAGATCTCCGGCATGACGGTCCGCGGCCGGATGGACGCGGTGTTCAAGGACGAAGACGGAACGTGGACCGTCGTCGACTGGAAGACCGGCCGGCTGCCCGACGACGAGCGGATGCCCACACTCGCCGTGCAACTCGCGGCGTACCGGCTGGCATGGGCCGCACTGTCCGGATCGGACATCGCCGACGTGCGCGCCGTCTTCCACTACGTGGCGCACAACCACACGTTCCGACCGCCGAACCTGCTCGACGTCACCGGCCTGGCCGACCTGCTCAACGCGGTACCAGGTCGGGACGACGACTAGGTCGACTGCGCTACGTGCAGCCCTTTCACCACCCGGTCGTACAGGACTTCCTGTAGCCAGCGGCCGTACAGCGACGGACCGAACTCGCCGGAGCGGTCCTCCGGTGGCACGACGACCTTGCCGCCGGTCTCGTCGCTGCCGCCGACAACGCCGACGCCGTAATAGTCCAGTTCGCTCAACGGCCACGGATCGTTCAGCACCGGCTCCGGCAGCACGACCGCGCACGGCGCGAGGCTGATCAGCGTGCCACACGCGGTGAGCGCCCGATCCGGTTCCGATTCGGTGACCAGGATGCCGAGCAGCTCCACCGCGGGCAGCGGGGTACGGTCCAGCGGTCCGGGGTTGAACCACGTGCGGAACCACGACGGATCGGGCTGGGGCGGCCAACCGTTCGACCGGCGCCAGCGATCCACCTCTTCGTGGACCCGCACCACGGCAGACACCCGATACCCCAGGATGCCTACGTCGGGAACGACGACGCCGCGCCAGCCGAGTGCGGACGCGGCGTGCTGTGGCGATAACGGCACGTGTGCAGCATAGCGCGGCCCGTCAGGTGTCGACACTGCGTGACCAATCCTGATCTGCGTGCGGCCGCTCGCCGTCGACCAGCGGCATTCGCGCACGCACCGTGGTCGGTTCGGCCACTGGGGACAGTGGGGTGGACAGTTCGGACGGACCAGTGGGTTGCTGTGGTACTGGCATCCAGTTGGCCCGCAGCCGTTCCGTGGCCGCGCCGGGATCGACGCGGATCGGCAGCAGCAGACGGAACACGGCGCCGCTGCCACCAACCGGGGGCGGTCCACAGGTCAGGTCACCGCCGTGCGCACGCGCGAATCCCCGTGCGATGGGCAATCCGAGGCCGGAGCCGCCGAACCGCCGGTCCCGTGCGGTGTCCAGCCGCACGAGGCGGTCGAAGATCCGGTCGCGATCGGCCGGCGGCACGCCGTGTCCGTCGTCGGTGACCAGCAGTTCCGCGAATCCGCCGACCTGCCGCAGCCAGACGCCGATGTGGCCGTCCGTTCCGGTCGCGTGGCGCGCGTTGTCCAGCAGATTGGCCACGATCTGTGTGATTCGCGCCTCGTCCGCCAACACCGTGAGCTTCGGCCCGTCCACCCGCACGGTCAGTTCCGGTGCCAACACCCGAATCCGGTCGGCCTGCGCGTCGGCCAGCGCCCGCAGGTCGACCTGCGCCATGGTCAGGTCGATGCCCGCGTCGATCCGCGCGAGGTCGAGCAGGTCGTTCACGAGCTGCCCGGCGCGCCGGGATTCCCGTACCAGCAACAGATGCAGCCGGTCGCGATCCTCCTGGCTGGCATCGGGTGACTGCTGTAGCACGGCTTCCGCGGCCGCCTGCACACCGGCGATCGGCGTGCGCAGCTCGTGGGCCGCGTCCGCGACGAAGCCCTTGGTCCGTTCCTCGGACGCCCGCGACGCCGCCTCGGCCACCCTGGCCTGGTGTTCCGCGCCCTCCAGCGCGTCGAGCATGTCGTCGAACGCGGCCGCGGTCGAGCCCAGCTCGGTGTCCGGCCGGGTCGGCGAGAGCCGCCTGCCCCGGCCGCCCCGCGCGATCGACCTGGCCAGCCCGGTCATCACGGCCAGTGGCTTCAATGCCAGCCGGATCGCCACGACCAGCACGGCCCCGGTCACGGCCAGCGCGATCAGCCCGGCCAACAGCAACACCCTGCGTAGCTGTTGTTGCGCCTTCTCGATCGGCGACGTGTCCACCAGCAGCGTCAGCTTGGCGCCGTTGAGTGCGCCACGGGAGACGAGCGTCATGGTGGCCTTCTTGACGCCGGCCGGCAGGTTGGCGGTGCTGGGTAGGCTGCCGAACTCCTGACCGTCGACCAGCACGAGCCCGGCACGGACGCTGGCGATGTCCACCCGGTTGATCAGGTTCCGGGGACCGACGTTCTGCCTGGCCAGCGCGGCCGCGATGCGCTCGTGGTCGGCCAGCACGGCGTTCGAGTCCCGGTTGGT
>DATBDL010000104.1:0-2207 GCA_036269975.1 Pseudonocardiaceae bacterium
TCAGGTCGTGGCCACCGGCGTCATGGTGACCAAGGGCGGCGTGCAGATGACCACGATCTACCTGCCGATCGGGCACACCGGCACCCTGTCGCTCGGCACCGACATGGGCGTGCCGATCACCATCTTGCTGACCGTCCTGACCATCAACGCGCTGAACTTCATCGACGGGTTGGACGGCCTGGCCGCCGGGGTGACCGCGATCGGCGCGCTGGCGTTCTTCGTCTACGCCTACCACCTGGTGTCGAACAACTACATCGGCGTGGCGAACACGCCCACCCTGTTGACCGCCGCGCTTGCCGGCACCTGCATCGGCTTCCTGCCGCACAACTTCTCACCGGCCCGGATCTTCATGGGCGATTCGGGCTCGATGCTCGTCGGCCTGGTGCTGTCCGCGGCCGCCACGACGGCGACCACCAGCGCCGACCCCCAGTCGTTCGGCCGCCTGTTCGGCTCGCTGCCGCTGTTGCTGCCGTTCCTGCCGATCGCGGTGCTGGCGATCCCGTTCGTCGACCTGTTGCTGGCCATCGTGCGCCGGGTGCGCCGCGGGCAGTCGCCGTTCGCCCCGGACAAGGAACACCTGCACCACCGGATGCTCGAGATCGGCCACACCCATCGCCGGGCCGTGCTGCTGCTCTACTTCTGGTCGGCGCTGCTGGCCTTCGGCGGCGTGACGCTGTCGCTGATGCGCGGACCCGGGCTGGTCATCGCGATACTCGGGGTGCTGGCCGCGTTCGGCCTGCTGATGTCGGTGGTCCCCCGGCTGCGCCGCGCCAAGGGCCGGCACGCGGCCGGGCGCCATTCGGCTGGAGGCCGCCCGCAGCCGCCGCGCGCACCGGCCGTGGCACCGACGCCCGAGCCGCCGCGCGACCCGGTCGGCACCGGGCATCCGTGAGTGCCCTCCTGCCCCGCCCGGTCCAGTACGCGCTCGCCGTCGACGCCGGCCTGGGGCTCGTCGCCACGGCGATCGGGGCGGGCGTCACCGGCTGGTCGGGGGTCGCGTCCATGGCCTGCGGCTTCGCGATCGTCATCGCGTTCTTCACGGCCAGCGCGGCGGCGGTGCTGGCCGCCGAGCGCGTGTCGGTGCACCTGACGTTGCCGGTGGCGCTGACCGTCTACCTCACCGCGCTCGGCCTGCTGGCCCTGCTGATCGACGCGGTGGGCGACCACGGGCTGCTGCGCCGGCTGCCCGTGGCCGGCGCGACGTTGGCTGCTGTCCTCGTGTGGCTGGGCGTGCAACTGGCGGCCACGGTGCGCGAAGCGGGCGCGCAGTAGACGCCTCGGGCGGGCCGATGTCAAGCGCACCGTTCTGTGACTGCTAATCTCTAGGTGCGATGCCTGAGGGACCCGAGCCACGTCCTGGAGACGCCGGCGTTGGATGGGCCGTCCTCAGTACGCTCCTCGCCGGAATTGTGGTGTGGGGCGGTATCGGCTGGTTGATCGACCTCTGGCTGCACACCTGGGTGGGCATCGTGGTCGGGATGTTGGTCGGCTTCGCCGGTGCGATCTACCTGATCATCCGCAAGTACGGCAACTGAAATCGGCGATCGAGCCGTCGGACAACCTGTGCCGGCCGGCTCGCACTGACGAAGGGGACGACGGGTGACCGTGGTAATGGCCGACCCGCCATGCAAGGGCGACAATGGCTTTTGCGCGCCGGGAACGGAGTCCTTTCTCTACAAGCCGTTCGTGAAGTGGGAATGGTTCAACGTCCACTTCCAGATCACCAAGATCACGATCCTGGTGTGGATCGCCGTCGCGCTGCTGATCGTGCTGTTCCTGGCTGCGGTCCGCAAGCCGAAGATCGTGCCCGGCCGCGGGCAATGGATGGCCGAGTCGCTGTACGGCCTGGTGCGCAACAACATCGCCGAGGACATGATCGGTCACGAGGGCGTGCGGTACGCGCCGTATCTGGCGACGTTGTTCATGTTCATCCTGGTCACGAACGTTTTCGGCATCATCCCGGTCGCGCAGATCTCGCCGAACGCGCACATCGCTTACCCGGCGTTCCTCGCGATCATCTCGTGGCTGCTGTTCAACTGGGTCGGCGTCAAGAAGCACGGCGCGAAGAAGTACTTCGGCGACATCCTGTTCATGCCAGGTGTCCCGAAGCCTATGTACATCCTGCTCACGCCGATCGAGTTCATCTCGACCCTGATCGTGCGGCCGGTCACGCTGGCCGTTCGTCTTTTCGCCAACATGTTCGCCGG
>DATBDL010000105.1:0-33028 GCA_036269975.1 Pseudonocardiaceae bacterium
GCCCAGTACGTGCCGGAGACCACGTTCTTCGGCGAGGGCGCTTCGGCGAGCCTGGTGTCGGCGGACGGGCCGCGGGACCGGATGCTGTCCTACGCCACGATCATCCGCGGCGACTTCGACGGCCGGCTCGGCGACGACCCGGAACTGTTGTCGCGCTACCAGAAGGTGTATCCGGAATCGCTGGCCGAGGTGATCGGGACGGCGGCCCAGCAGGCGGGTGTCGAGCTCGGCGAACTGAGCCTGATCCTGCCGCACAACGTGAACGTCGTGTCGTGGCGGCGACTGTGCCGGCGGCTGGACGTCCCGCTGGACAAAGTCGTGCTGGACAACGTGCCGTTGACCGGGCACAACTTCGCCGCCGACCCGTTCATCAACTACCGCACGGCAGCCGACCGGGGGCTGTTCAACAAGGGCGACAGGTACCTGATCGCGGCGGCCGGGCTCGGCGCGACGTTCTCCGCCATGGTTTTCGAGCACTAGCGATGGGCTGGATGGCCGGCGCGGAGCTGGTCAGGCCGAAGCAGATGGGAACAGTGATGGACCAAGCGACCGCACAGCCGGAAACCGACCTGCGACCGAGGGTCGTCGACGCCATCGGCACGCTGCTGCCGAAGGTGCTCAAGCGCGAGGTGCCGCTGATGCCGGAGGACACCAGGCTGTTCGACGAACTCGGCCTTGGCTCGGCGAGCACCCTGGAACTGTTGCTGGAGCTGGAAGAGGAACTCGACATCCAGATCGACGTCGAGGAGATCGACCAGGGCGACCTGTCGTCGATCGGCACCCTGGCCACGTTCGTCGCCGCGCACGCGCTGACGGACGAGTGAGCCGATGTACGCGGCGGGGCCACCACCCGGCACCGACACCGAGCGGCACGGCGCGCCTCGGGTGACGAGGGCCGCGCGCCGGGTGTTCGACGAGGTCTCCGATCTCGCGTTCGATCCGATGCTGCGGGTGTACCTGCGCGACATGGTCCGCCCGTACGGCCTGCCGCTGCGCGACGATCTGCTGGAACACGGCGCCGGCCAGTCCTACGGCGAGATGGCCGAGCGGGTGATCGGTGACCTGGTGTCGGTGGACGAGCCGGTCGACCTGGTCGTGCTCGCGTTCGGTATCCACGACATTCGCCTTGGCCGCGCCACCGCGTGCTACCTGGCCGACGTCTGCCCAGGCGACCCGATGGCGTTCGCGGTGTGCGAGCAGGGTTCGGCCGGCGCGTTCACGGCGTTGCGGCTGATCGGGGAGTACGGCCGCGCGGGCGCCGCGAACCGCGCGCTGCTCGTCGTGCCGGAACAGTCGGCACTGCACTACGAGCCGGCTTCGCCGGTCGAACTGCCGGTCCAGCACACCGCGGTCGCGCTGCTGCTGGAGGCGAGCCCGGTCGGGCATCCGCAGCCGATCGTGGTGCGCCAGCACGCCGACGTGTCACCGCGGCTGGCCGGCGCGCTACTGGCCGACGACGTGGCGGCGCTGTCGGCGGGCCGGTCGGACGTGACGCTGGTGCTCGGCGGTGGGCTGGCGCAGTTCGGCCACACGTACCTGGCCGACGACACCGTGCTCGCGCCGCCCGGCATGCCCTACACCGGGCCGTGGTGGGAACTCGCGGGTGGCCTGGACCAATGGCGGGCGGGCGGCCGGCTCGTGCTGCTGGCCGAGTACGAACGGGCACTTGGCTACCTGTCACTGTCCGCTGTGGACCTCGGCGCCGGCGTGGCGACCGTGCCCGCCGGCGGCGCGAGCCGGCCGACGCGGGTGCCCGGAAGGCAGTGGACCTGATGACCGAGAACGTCGTGCACGTCTGGCTGATCCGGGCGGACCTGCCGACGCCCGAGATCAACGGCCTGACGTCGGTGCTCGACGACGACGAGCGACGCAGGGCCGCCCGGCACCACCTCGACGACCACCGGCGCCGGTTCATCGCGGCGCACGGCGTGGCCAGGGTGATCATCGGCCACGAACTCGGGGTGCCGGCGGAGCGGATCGGCTGGCGGCGCGGGCCGCACGGCAAGCCCGAACTCACCGGCACGCCAGGTGACGCGCAGGTCAACATGTCGCACTCCGGCGAGATGGCGATGCTCGCGATGACAGAGGGCCGCCGCTGCGGCATCGACCTGCAACTGCTGCCCGACGCCACCCAGGCGATCCGGCTGGCAAGGCGGTTCTTCCCGGCCGAGGAGACCAGGTTCGTGGCGTCCGGCGAACAACCCGCCGACCAGGTGCACCGGTTCGGTCTGTTGTGGACGCGCAAGGAAGCCTGCGTGAAGGCGACCGGCGGCCGACTGATGCCCGGCCTGCGGCTGCCGGTGCGCGGCGGCGGTGTGGTGCGCGATCCCGGTGGCCCGCTGCCCGGCCCGTACGCCGTGCGCGACCTGGCCGCACCCGACCGGTTCATGGCCGCCGTCGCGCTGGAGGGCGAGATGCCCTACCGGGTGGTGCGGCACTGGTGGCCGGCCGAATTCGACCACGATCTGCCCGATGAATCCGACATGATGGCGGTGGAGAAATGTTCGACAGTCACATCGGGGTAGCCGATGCGCCCGACATCGAGGTCGGCGACGACGCCCGCCCGGTTCCGACCGGCGTGCCCGGCGTTTACCTGTATCCCGCGTCCTTCGAGACGATCATCGGCCTGTTGCGCGACGGCATCACGGCGCTGGCCGCAGGTGGCTCGTTCCGCCGGCTGACCATTCCGCCGGTGATCTCCCGGCGCACCATCGAACACGCCGGCTACGTCAAGACGTTCCCGCAGCTACTGGGCACCGTGCACAGCTACGGCGGCGACGCCAAGACCTGGGGCAAGCTCAAGCCGCTGGTCGACGAGGGCGGCGAATGGCACAGCCAGCAGCAGATCAGC
The DNA here is from genome assembly GCA_036269975.1 of Pseudonocardiaceae bacterium. Taxonomy (GTDB): domain Bacteria; phylum Actinomycetota; class Actinomycetes; order Mycobacteriales; family Pseudonocardiaceae; genus DATEPR01. The sequence goes on from DATBDL010000105.1 coordinate 2,852, forward strand.
GATCTCGTGCTGCTGCCGGCCGCCTGCTACCCGGTCTACGAGACACTCGTGCACCAGCAGTTCGACGGGCCGCGCAAGTTCCACGTCGAGGCCAACTGCTTCCGGCAGGAGGCGACCGCCGAAACCGGGCGGCTGCGCACCTTCCGGATGGTCGAACTGGTCACCGCCGGCACCGAGGACTACTGCCTGGACTACCGGGGCCAGTGGCTCAAGCGGGTCGAGAACTGGTTCACCGCGCTCGGCCTCAGCGTCTCGGTCGAGGTCGCCGACGACCCGTTCTTCGGGCCGGGCAAGAAGCTCTTCCAGGCCGCGCAACGGATGCAGGAGCTGAAGTTCGAACTGCGCGTGCCGGTCGGCGACAACCTGGTGCAGGCGATCGCGTCCGCCAACTACCACAAGGACCACTTCGGCGAGGCGTTCGACTTCACCGTCGACGGCGCCGTCGGCAACACGTCGTGCATGGCGTTCGGGATGGAACGCGTCGCGCTGGCGCTGATCCACCGGCACGGCCCGCACGCCGAGAAGTGGCCGGCCGACGTGCTGGCGGCGATCGGCGGCGGTAGCCATGACTGACCCGGTACCAAGCGAACGGCTGTACCGGAAGATCCGGTTCATCCGCCGGTTCGAGGAGCGCTCCGTCGACCTCGTCGCCGCGGGCGAGATCGCCAGCGGCGTGCACCCGTGCATCGGCCAGGAGGCGGTCGGCGTCGGCGTGTGTTCGACGCTGACGCACGACGACATCGTGTTGAGCAGCCACCGTGGCCACGGCCACCTGCTGGCCAAGGGCTGCGATCCGGCGCGGGTGATGGCCGAGATGTGCGGGCGCGTCACCGGCATCGACAAGGGCAGGGGCGGCTCGTTCCACCCGTCCGACTTCAGCGCGAACGTCTACAACTCCACCGGCACCGTCGGCCACGGGTGCGCGATCGCGGCCGGCATCGCGTGGTCGGTCGCCCGCTCCGACACGCCGGGCCGGGTCGTCGTCAGCTTCTTCGGCGACGGCGCCGTCACCCAGGGCGCGCTGCTGGAGGGCTTCAACCTCGCGGCGCTGTGGCAGTTGCCGGTGGTGTACGTGTGCGAGAACAACAAGTACGCCACGACGCTGCCGGTGCAGACCGCAGTGGCCGGCTCGATCACCGCTCGTGGCGCCGCGTTCGGCATCCCGTCGTCCACTGTGGATGGACAGGACGTCGAGGTGGTGCGCGCGGCCACGGCGGCGGCGGTCGAGCGGGCGCGCTCCGGTGGCGGGCCGTCGCTGCTGGAGTTCGACACCTACCGCTACCACGGCCACCACACGTTCGAACTCAAGGCACGGTTGAAGTACCGGACCGAAGCGGAGATCGCGCGGTGGAAGCGGCGCGATCCGCTGGACATCCAGGCCGCCAGGGTGCCGGCCGACGTGCGCGAGCGGATCGACGCCGACGTGGAGCGGGAACTCGACGACGTGGTGGCGTTCGCGGTGGGCAGCCCGAAGCCCGACCCCGCCGATGCGCTGGAGTACATGTACTCCGACGGTCTACGCCCAAGAGCAGGGGTGGCCAGCAATGCCTAAGCTGTCGTACCTGAAGGCACTGAACCGGGCCCTCGGCGAGGAGATGGACCGCGACCCCTCGGTCTTCGTGCTCGGCGAGGACATGAACTTCGCGCTCACCAACGTCACGGCCGGCTTCCTGGAGAAGTACGGGCCGGAGCGCATCCTGGAGATGCCCCTGACCGAACAGGGGTTCACGAACTTCGCGACCGGCGCCGCGATGGCCGGCCGGCGACCGGTGGTCGAGTTCCAGATCCCGTTCCTGCTGCTGCTGGTGTTCGAGCAGATCACCAACCAGGCCAACAAGTTCCGGCTGATGAGCGGCGGCCAGACCAGCGTGCCGGTCACGTACGTCTGCCCGGCGGCCGGGTGGCGGGCGGCGTGGGGCGCGCAGCACTCCGACCAGCCCTACAGCATGTTCGCGCACATGGGCGTGAAAACCGTCATTCCGGCCACGCCGCGCGACGCGTACGGCCTGCTCGTCACGGCGATCCGGGACGACGACCCCGTCGTGTTCTTCGGCCCGATCGCGACCATGGGAGTCCGCGAGGACGTGGACTACGCCGAACTCCGACCGATCCCGCTGGGCAAGGGCCGCATCCACCGGCCGGGCGACGACGTCACCGTGGTCGCCGTCGGCCACCTCGTGCACGACGCGCTCGCGGTCGCCGAGGACATGTCCGGCGAGGCGTCGATCGAGGTGTTCGATCCGCGTTCGGTGTATCCGTTCGACTGGGACGGCCTGGCCAGCTCGCTGGAACGCACCGGCCGGCTGGTCGTGCTCGACGACTCGAACCGCTCGTGCGGCATGGGTGGCGAGATCGTGGCCACGGCCGCCGAGGAGATGCGGCTGGTGGCGCCGCCCAGGCGGATCACCCGCCCGGACGGCGCGATGGTCGGCGCCGCGCCCGAACTGGACGTCGTCCTACAGCCGACCCGCGAGCAGCTCGTCGCCGCCGTGCGGAAGGTGCTCAAGAGCTGACGGCATTGTCACTGAGCTGCCCGGAACCGGACAGCTCAGTGACCGCCGCGACCGGTCAGCGGATCGGCAGCGCGCACACCGACACCCCGATCGCGGCGACGGCGACCACACCCATACCCCATGCCAGGCTGCTCGCGCCGGCAATCGAGCCGATCACCGGCGGCCCGGCCAGCAGGGTCAGCGCGTTCGAGCCCTGCGTCGCCGCCGCCACAAGCCGGGTTGCCCTGGTGGATCGGGATAACCACGGGGGTTTGGGGTTCGGTCCGCCGGGTGGGCGGTCCGGTTGGGCGGGCCCTCTTGCGTTGTGTTGGGCGGTCTCGGTGACCTTGGTGATCGACCGGGTCTGGCAACTGTCTTGTGCTGCGACAGGTCGGCCCGGCCGCCGCTGCCGGCGACCGGGCCGAAACCAACGTGACGAGATCAGGCGTGCCAGATCGTCGGGCAGTACGTCTGGTCCGTGTAGTCCGGGTATCCCTGCTCGTTCTTCCGCACCAACACATCGTGGTTGTACACCACAGCCTCACCACTCGGCTTCGTGAACGGCCGATACCGATTGGCGCCGTCCTGCATGTGCAGCGACAGCGCGCGGCGGGGGCGGTCGGACAGGTTCGGACCACTTCCATGGTACGTCTTGCAGTGGTGGAAGCTCATGTGGCCCTTGGGGATGTTCATCGGAATCCGATGTACCTCCGCGCCATTGTACCTGGCATTCTCGGCCAGCAACTGCTCCAGCTCCGACCTGTCGCGCTGGGCGAAGTGCCTTGTGGAATCGTCGCCTGGGACCTCCACCCACCTGTGGCTGCCATCGACCATCGTGATGGTCCCCATTTCCTCGTCACAGTCGTGGAATGGGATGAAGGCCGTCAGCATCTGTTCCGATGTGCACGTCTGCCAGTAGTGCCGGTCCATGTGCCACGGCACTCGGTTGGTGGGCTCGTCCGGCCTTGGTGGCTTGTAGATCAGGGTGGACTGCCACACCCTGATCTCGTCCGCCTGCGCCAGCAGCGCCGCGACCGCTCCTACCAGTGGCTTGCTCAGGATGTCCCGGATTACGTCACTTTCGTACATGACGTAGTCGTTGTGCCGCTGTATCGGACCATCTTCTTGGGTCCAGTAGGCCAGGTTCGGCGGGCGCAGCGGTAGCGCACGGTCGCGCTCACCCAGATAGAACCGCTCCGTCTCGGCTACTACCGCGTCTATCTCGTCGTCTGTGAAGAGCTTCTTCGTGAGGTACCAGCCGTGGTCGGCGTACCACTGGACGTCCGTTTCCGACGGGAGTAACGCTCGCTCCTCGTCGGTCAGGGTGAAACTCTTCGTTGGACTGAACAATATGTCGCTGGACACGTTTTTCCTTCCACGTCAACGGGAGACGGCGGCATCGGGGCTGGTCCTGGCCCGCTCGCGTTCCACTGCCTGGTACAGGGCCTTGATGTTCGCGCTCCCGAACGTGAGCGCGCCGCGCCGTTCGATGACCTCGAAGAAGAAGGTCCGGCGGGAGTGCGTGGACTGGGCGAAGATCTGGAACAGCTCACCTTCGTGGTCCTGGTCCACCAGGACGTTCAGCGTCCGGAGGGTGTCCACCGGCAGTCCGATGTGCCCCAACCGCACCGCCAACTCGTCGTAGTAACTGCCTGGCGTGGAAAGGAAACCCACGCCACGTTCCTGCAGGGTGCGCACGCTGCCCGCGATATCGTCCGTGCGCAGCGCCAGGTGCTGGACGCCTGCGCCGTCGTGTGCGCGGATGAAGTCGTCGATCTGGCCGGGCATCCTGCTCGTGTCCGGTTCCAGGATCGTCAGTGTGACACCGCCGGACGGGCTCTGCACCACGCGTGAGTTCATCGCCTGCACGCCGACCTCGATGTACTCCTCGAAGATCTGGCCGAAGCCCAGCACCTTCTTGTAGTACTCGACAGTCGGGATCAGCTCGCCGGCCGGCACGCACACCGCTACGTGGTCGAGAATGTCCAGCATTTCCAACGGTTCGCTGTCGCCGCCGGCCAGTGGCTCGGCCATCGGGATCAGCACCTCGTCCAGCTCGCCCGGCCGCACGAACGTGTGTGCCACGTCGCCGAACGCGGTGATCCGCACGCGGCTGGTGGCCGACACCTCGGACAGCGGTGCCGTCGCCGACACCGGGACCGCGCCCGCCGCTACGGCATCGGTCAGCGCCGCGTTCGGGTCGTCGGTGGACAGTGCGATGGTGGCTGGGCCGTCACCGTGCTTCCGCACGAACAGTGTTGCCGGGTGGGTCTCGGTGAGGCCCTCGGTCAGCAGCAGCCGGATGTCGTTCTGGCGGATGAGCACCGATCGGTGGTCGACGTCTTCGGTGGGCAGGCGCACCTGGCCCTGGACGCGGAAACCATAGGTGGCACAGAGTGCCGCGGCCACCTCGTCGGCATTCCCGACATAGAACTCGACGTGATCGATTCCTTGTACGTGCATCTGCTCAACCTCTTTGGTCTGCGGTCGGGACGGTGCCGACGTAGCCGACCGCCGACCTGGTGGACCTCGTGCCCGGTTGGCCGAACGCGAGGGTGATGTTGTGGCCGCCGAAGGCGAACGTGTTGGACAGCGCCGCCGTCACCTGGCCGACCCTGGGCGTCCCCCGTACGTGGTCGAGATCGCAGGCCGGGTCCGGGTCGTCCAGGTTCGCCGTCGGCGGCAGGATTCCCCTGCTCACCGACAGTGCCGTCGCCGCCGCCTCCACCACGCCGGAGGCGCCGAGGAGGTGCCCTGTCAACGCCTTGATCGAACTGACCGCCGGCGTCCGCTCCCCGAACACCGAGTGGATGGCGACCGTCTCTGCGACGTCACCGAGTGTCGTGCTGGTGCCGTGTGCGTTCACGTAGTCCACATCGGATGCTGCGATACCCGCGTCCGCCAACGCCTTGCGCATCGAGCCGGCCGCGCCCTGGCCGTCCGGACGGGGCTTGGTCGGGTGGAACGCGTCCGTCGTGCCGCCCCAGCCGATCAGGTCGGCGTAGCCGGTCGCGCCGCGTGCGTCGGCGAAGTCGGTGCGCTCTACCACGAACACACCGCCGCCGTCGCCGAGCACGAAACCGTTGCGCTTACGGTCGAAGGGCCGGCTGGCCTGGGTGGGGTCGGTCCAGTTGTGCGCCAGTGCCCGCGCGTTGCTGAAGGCCGCCGTGATGGTCGGGTGCAGCGACGCCTCCCCGGCACCGCAGATCACCACGTCGGCGTCACCCGCGCGGATCAGCCGGATCGCCTCGGCCACCGCGTGGGCGCCGGCCGCGCACGCCGTGACCGGCGCCGAACTGTAGCCGCGGATGCCGTACTTGATGGCGATCCGCGCGGCCGCCATGTTGGACAGCATGCCGGGCAACAGATACGGGCTGATCGCCGGCCGGCCGCGGTCCCAGCGGTCCCGCGCGTAGTCCTCGTACGTCTTGAAACCGCCCGCACCCGTGGACACCACCACCGAGATCCGCTCCGGGTCGACGTCCCTGCCGACCTCGAGGCGTGCGTCGGCGACGGCGTCGTCGGTGGCGGCCATGGCCAGCAGCACGAAACGGTCGACGCAGCGCGTCTCGATCGCCGGCAGCACCTCGATCGGGTCGATGTCCGGCGAGATCCCGACTGCGTCCACCCAGCCGCTGACCGGATGGCCATCCGGCGGCACTCGCAGCCCGGACCGCCCGGCGCACAGAGCGTCGAACATGTCGTCGATCTTGCGGCCGACCGGCGTCACCAGACCGATCCCGGTGATGGTGACGCCCGGCCGCGACACCGTCGTCATGTCGCTTCCTGTGTCTGGAGTTGGCGCAGCCGGAACTTGCGGACCTTCCCGGTCGGGCCGAGCGGAATCGCGTCGTCCGGGACGACCTCGATCTTGCGGACCGTCGCGGCGACGTAGTCGTCCAGCGCGGCCATGATCCGGTCGGTGCGGTCGGCGGCCGGATCGGCGTCCGCCGTCAACTGGAGCATGACGTCGGTGACGATCTTGTCGTCCTCGTGCACCGCGCTCACCGTGCAGTCGACGACGTCCGGGCAGGCGGCCAGAATGCGTTCCTCGGACATCGCGGTGTAGAGCCGTTTCCCGTCACCGAGATCGACCGAGTCGACCAGCCGGTCCATGTGGTAGTAGTAGCCGGCGTCGTCCCGGTAGACGAGGTCACCGGTGAGGAAGTAGCCCTGCAACCGGGTGCGGAACATCTGTGCCGAGTTGTTCCAGTAGCCCAGGGCCAGCGTGGGGGACTGGGTGCCGAGTTCGCCGACCTCGTAGTTGGGCAGCTCGTTGCCGTCCGGGTCGAACACCTTGAGGTCGCAGAAGGAGTACGGCCGACCGACACAGCGGCCGTAGCGGTCGGTGTCCCTGGTGTGCGTGATGAAGAAGTGCGAGTGGCCCATCTCGCTGGACCCGAGGCCGTCGATGAACACCGAACCGGACTGCCGGACCCGGCCCTCCTTCGTCGCGACGACGCGGTGACCGAGCACGACCAGCCGGCGGATGTGCGCCTCGTGCGCGCAGTCACCGGTGTTGAACCACATCGCGACCGAGCCGATGTCGCGCTTGGTCAGGTCCTGCTTGGCCAGGTCCGCCCACGTGGTCGCGAAACCGAAGACACAGCTCGGCTGCCAGCGTTCGATGGTGTCTACAATGGATGGACCGGTCTGCACGGACAGACCGAGCAGTTCGGTCTGGTGCGTCAGCGCCTGGTTGATCACGATCAGCGTGGCCACGTGCGGTGCGGGCAGCGCGTTGAGCATCCGCTCGGTGCCCTGCGCCATCGGCATCCGCAGCTTGTGCTTCACCGCGGCGAACAGGCTCTCGTGCGAGTGCACGACCGCCTTCGGCACGCCGGTGGTGCCGGACGAGTGCGTGATCGCGACCGGGTCCTGCGAGTAGTGCCGGTAGGGCGCCGGCGCGTCGGCCGGGTCGCTCGCGCCGAGCGTCTCCGCGTCGATCACCTTGGCGATACCGAAGTCGTGACCCTCCAGTGCCACGCGCCGGTCCGCGTCCGCGATCAGCGCCTCGGCCTGCAACCGGCTCAGGTACAGCGCGACCAGTTCGGTCGGCACCCTCGGGTTGACCAGCGCCGGGATCGCGCCGAGCCGGACCAGCGCGTAGAAGTTCAGCACGGTGTCCGCGGCCGTCGTCACCAGCACGGCGACCGGATCGGCGCGGCCGATGCCCAACCGGTGCAGCGTCGCGGCGCGCGCCCTGACCCGTTCGTCCAGTTCGGCGACGGTCAGCGCCTGCCACGCCGGGATCAGGCCGTCGACGTCGGTGTCGAACGTGAACGTCGGTTTGTCCAGCCCGAAACCACGCTCCACCAACGTCGTCAGCACATTGCCGGCACCAAGATCCGGATCGGCCGCCAACTGCGCCCGGATGCTCTTCGCGGTCATCGCCATCCTCACCCTTCTCCCGCTTCCACTCCGGCGACCAGCAGTGCCACCGCGTACTCTCGGTCGTTCTCGTTCTCGTGTGCTGGTAGATCCGCCGCGATGACCAGCACCTCGGTCGCCGCCCCGTCCTCGATCAGCAGCGCCGCGACGGCCACACCGTCGGCGAGCGGATCGCCGACCGGGCTCGTGCACACCACCGGGCCATGCAGTCCCCACCGCGCCGTGACGTGCCCGACCACCGCGTTCGGGTTGGACTGGAAGAACAGCAACGGCGGCACGCGGCGGCCCTCAGCCAACGCGCTGTGCACCGCGGCCACCGTCATCACGTCACCGCGCACGCTGGCCAGCACCACACCGGTCGACGCGCCGCGCGCCGGATCGGCGGGGGCGGCGCCGTAGTGCGAGCGCAGGCAGCGCTCGGCGATCTCGGCGACCAGCGGGTTGAAGTCCGACATCACGAAACCCGCGATCTGCGGCAGGTTCGCGACCGTGTCGCCTGGACCACTCGGCCACTCGACCCTGGCCAGCACGAGCGGTTCCGGCGATGCCGCCACGTCGGTGGCTGTCCCCAACGGCGTGGCTGTCCCCAACGGCGTCGCTGTCACGGCGCACCCACCAGGAGCGCCGTGTTGGCACCGCCGAACGCGGCGTTGACGGTGACGGCGTACCGCGCGTCGGTCGCCCTCGCCGCGCCGAGCACCAGATCCAGCCGGCACGCCTCGTCCGGCTCGATGAAACCCGCGTTCACCGGTAGCTGCCCGGCCCGCAGCGCGAGCACCGTCAGCGCCAGCTCCATCAGCCCGGACGCCTCCAACGCGTGGCCGTGCACGGACTTCGTCGAGCTGACCGGGATTTCGCGGACGGCATCGCCGAAGGCGAGGTGCAGAGCGGCGGATTCGGCGCCGTCGCTGAACACCGTGCCGGTGCCGTTGGCGTTCACGTAGCCCACATCGCCCGCCGCGACGCCCGCTCTCGCCAGCGCGGTCTCGATCGCGTGTGCGAGGCCGGTGCCGTCCGGGCGGGGCTGGCACACGTGGTAGGCGTCGCCGGAGCGGCCCCAGCCGGCCAGCCGCGCCAACGCCGGCACGCCACGACGCTCGGCCGACCGCGCCGACTCCACCACGACGGCGGCCAGCGCGTCCCCGAGCACCATGCCCTGCCGCCCGGCGCTGAACGGCCGCACCCGGCCGTCCCGCGCCAGTGTCCGGCCCGCGTCGAACAACGCGAACGTGCCCGGCTCGACCAGATACCCGGCCGCGACGACGACCCGCTCCGCCCGCCCGGCCGCGATCATCACGGCCGCGTCGGCCACCGCGCTGGTGGCCGCGACACACGCCGCCGTGTAGATGCGGCTCGGTGTCGGCAAACCGGTGCGGCGCGCGATCTCGGCCGCGGTGGCGCGGTTGTCGCGGTCGGCGTGCGCGGCCAGCAACAGCGGAGTGCCGGCACGGAGGTCCGAGTCCAGCGACGCGTCCGCGCACGCGGTGTCGATCACGGCGGCCAGTTCGTCGACCAGCGCCGGATCGCCCGGCAGCGTCGCGGCGACCCTGGTCCGGTAGCCCGTCGCGTCGAACCGGGTGACCGCGTCGAACGCGGGACTGCCGGCGCACGCACGCGCCAGCAGGTCCGCTCCGGACCCGGCTGCACTCCGCACGGCGAGACCCGAGACCACGACGGGTTCTCGGGCCGCACGCGTGGACACCGACCGGGCGACCGGGTCAGCCATGGCCCGCCTCGACCTGAACGTCCGTGATCTTGAGCTGTGCCGCGATCTCCGACCGCAGCACCGCCACCGCGCCGGTGACGGTGCCCATGCCGGCGAACGTCTCGTCGGACAGGTCGAGCAGCACCGAATACCGCTGCTCGGCCTGGGCGACCAGCCAGGTCAGCTCGAGCGAACCGAGTTCCTCGTTGACGTCCTGCGGTTCGCGGTCACCGTAGCTGGCCAGCATGACCAGCACGTCGGCGCGATCGGGTAAGGGAGTCGAACTCATACCGTCGTGTCCGCGGCCACTGCGGCCTCGCCCGCGGCGATCCGTACGGACAGCGCCCTGGTGAACTCGGCCAGCGTCATCAGCGCGAGGGTTTCCATGTCGTCGTCGTTGAACTTGACGTGGAAGTGGTCCTCCAACTGCACGGCCAGATCGGCCAGCGCCAGCGACTCGAGGTCGAGGCCGGCCGGGCCGAGCTCCGTGTCGTCGTTGATGTCGCTGACGTCATAGTTCATGTTCCGCAGCGCGTCGACGGTGAAGGAGCGGATCTCTGCTTCCATGTGGGTGTTCGGTCGTCCTGCGGGCGACCGACCCTCCTTCCGGGATTCGTGGGACTGGGTTACCTGTCGTTCAGGCCGGATCGCCGGCCGCGGCATCCCGGAGGGCCGTCGGATTGCGAACGAGCTTGCCGGTGGCGGTTCGGGGCAGCTTGTCGAGCACGTGCAGGCGTCGCGGCCGCTTGAACGGCGCCAGCTCGCGGCCGATCGCCGGCTCGATCGAGTCGGCGCCGCCGTCGCCGTGCAGCGCGAGGTACGCCTCGATCTCGCCGTCGAACACCACGACGACCTCGGCGACATCGGGCAGCGCTGCCAAGGTCTGCTCGACCTCGGTCAGGTCGACCTTCAGCCCGCCGATGGAGACCTGCGAGTCCAGCCGGCCCAGGATGGTGACCAGTCCGGTGGCCTGGTCGAACTTCGCGGCATCCTTGGTGCGCAGCCAGCCGTCGGCGAACCGGGTCGGGTCGGACAGCCCGATGTAGGGCGACGCGGGCATCCTGATCGACAACTCGCCGTTGTCAGTGCGGACCTCGATGCCGTGCACCGGTTTGACGGCCGGCCACTGCGTGCCGTCCAGGTCGGTCGCGATCACGCCGACCTCGGTCATCCCGTACATGGTCCCCAGCGGCACGCCGAACCGTTCGGTGAACCTGCCGGGCACGCCGGGCCGCACCAGTTCGCCGGCCACGATCATCCGCTTGAGTTGCGGCAGCACGGGCACCTCGGCGACGGAGGTCAACAGTTCGGCGTGGAACGGCACGCCGAGGACGGTGGTCGGCGCCGAACCGGCCGCGACCGCGGCCAGGATTCCGTCCGCGGTAAGGCGTTCCACGAACACCAGCGACACACCGGTGTGCAGCCCGTTGAGCAGGCCGCCGACCAGACCCAGCACGTGCACCATCGACGCCAGTACGACCATCCGCTCCCCGGCGCCGGGGAACTCGGCCAGCCGGTCGTAGCGGTCCAGTTCGCTGATCAGGTCGGCGGCGGTGCGCGCGATGACCTTGGAGGCGCCGGTCGATCCCGAGCTGAACTGGATCAGCGCGTGTTCCGTCCGCGCCGGCTCGCCGTTCTCGCGTGCGGTCACGGTCGCCACGACGTCGGCGTAGCCGCGCAGCCGGCCGCCGCGCACCTCGGTCGGCGTCACCACGAACTGGGCGGCCACCCTGTCCAGCGCGCGCTCGATCTCGTGCTCGGTCAGGCGGTGGTCGAGCAGGCTGACCTGGGCGCCGGTCCGCCAGCCGGCCAGCAGCATCGCGACGAACGTCAGCGACGGCGGCAGGCGCAGCGCGATCGTGCCGCCCGCGACGAGGCCCGCCTTCGCGAACGTCCGCTGGTGCTCGTCGACGAGGGCGCGCAGCGCGGCGCGGTCGACGGGTCCGTCCAACCACAGGCAGGTGTCGGCGTCGGCTCCGGCGAGCAGCACACTGTCGACCCAGTCCCCGACAAGCTGGGACTCGGCTGCACCCGACACAACTGAGCCCTTCATGAGCCCCCCGGCATAAGCGACTTTGAATAGCGACGGATTGTCTTATTCGGCGCGACGGCTTGGTGACCGGAGAATTTCACACAGGGGGAGACCGGTCAACCCCCGGACCCGACCGTTTATACCTTTGGGGGGCTTTCTCAAATCTGGTCTAGACCGGTTAGGTGCACAGTTTCGTGTCATCATCTTGTGTGCGGTGACGCTGTGCTGAACTAAGGTGTAGGAAAACCGCTGCCGGCGACCGGTCTTGCGGGCTACTGCCTGCTAGCCGGTGCTGGCGGGTGGGTTGGCGGTTGGCTACGCGCAGTGTTTCGGGGTACCCGCTGCGCTGCCTTCGGCCGGGTACCAATCGGGCGTCGAGCACGAAACGTGCCGCTGGATGGAGCGGGGAGAGGTGCCGCCGACGTGGAACCATTGCGGGTCGACGACTACGCGGAGTTGGCGCAATCCAACCTCCCCGTAGACGTCTGGGGATATGTGCAAGGCGGCAGTGGTGTCGAATGGACCATTGCAGAAAATCGTGCCGCATTCGATCGGGTTGTTGTTCGCCCGAGGGTTCTGGTTGACGTGAAACAGTGTGATCCGGCGACGGTGTTGCTTGGCGCCCCGATCCCGACACCGATCGGTGTCGCGCCGATGGCATATCACCGACTCTTACATCCGGACGGCGAACTCGCAACAGCGGCGGCCGCCGCCGAAGTGGGCGGCCCGTTCGTGGTGAGCATCTTCGCCAGCCAGACCCTGGCCGACATCGCGAAGGACGCCACCGGGCCGCTCTGGTTGCAGCTCTACTGGCTGCGCAAGCGCGCCGCCCTCGTCGATCTGATCAGGCGAGCGGAGTCGATCGGTTTCGGTGCGCTGGTGCTGACGGTGGACGCGCCGCAGGTGGCGAGGCGACTACGTGACGTTCGCAACGCGTTCGCCGTGCCGGACCGCATCCGGGCGGTGAACCTGGATCTGCCGATGACTGCGTCCTCACACGAGTCGGCCGCCGGCACGTCGGCCATCGAACGCCATTCCCGAGAGGAGTTCGACTCCACGATCACGTGGTCGGATCTGGCCTGGCTGCGCGAGCGGACGATACTTCCGTTGGTGTTGAAGGGAATTCTGACGGCCGAGGACGCTCGGCTGGCAGTCGACCACGGGGTGGACGCGATCGTGGTGTCCAATCACGGGGGCCGCCAGTTGGACGGGGCTGTGCCCAGCCTGGACGCGCTGCCGGAGGTCGTCGCGGCCGTCGAAGGCCGGATTCCGGTGTTGTTGGACGGCGGAATCCGGTGTGGGACCGACATCTTCAAGGCGTTGGCGTTGGGGGCCAGTACGGTGCTGATCGGCCGGCCGGTGTTGTGGGGGCTGGCGCAGGGGGGCGCGGCTGGGGCTGGCGCCGTGTTGCGGTTGTTGCGGGACGAACTGGTCGACTGCATGGCGTTGGCCGGCCGCCCGACGATCGCCGACATCGGTCCGTCAGCGGTTCGGCGGCGGCCGGTCTGAGGTCTCCGGTTTCAGTCGCGTCGTCAGTCGCGTTCGGCGTCGATGAATGCCGCAAGGCGTCGGACTCCCTCGATCAACTGGGTCGGCTCCACGTAGCTGCACGAGAGTCGCAACTGGCGTCGACCACCGCCGTCGAGGTAGAACGCGTTCATCGGGGTCCACAGGACGCCGTACTCCTGGGCGGACCGCGTCAGCGCCGCTTCGTCCACTGTGAACGGGACCGTCACCACGACGAAGAAGCCGCCGCCCGGCGTGTTCCACTCGACGCCCCGCCCTGCTGGGAAGTGCCGCTCCAGCTCGTTGAGCAGGCGGTCCATATTGGACCGATAGAACCGGATCGTGTCCTTGTTGGCGTCTCGCAGGCGGCAGTCGTTGCGTACCAGGATGCCGCCGATCGCCGCCTGGCTCAGGGAAGGCGTGTTCACCGTCAGCATGCTCTTGATCTTGGCGAACTGGTCGGCCAGCAACGACCTGTTGCCTGCCGCGTCCTCGACCTCCTGGTCGGCGATCGCGTAGCCGAGCCGTGCGCCGGGGAAGCAGGTCTTCGCGAACGAACCCAGGTAGATCACCCGACGCTCGTCGTCCAGCGACTTCAGCGTCGGTCGGACGACGTCGTCCCTGGTGAAGAAGCCGTACGGGTTGTCCTCGATGATCAGCAGGTCGTTGTCCCTGGCGACATCCAGCAGCCGGCGGCGGTTCGGTACCGACATGCTCACGCCGGAGGGGTTCGCGAAGTCCGGCACCACGTACAACGCCCTCGGCATGCGGCCGGCCGCGCGCAGGCGGGCCGCCGCCTCCGCCACTCGGTCCGGCGCCAGACCGTCCTCGGCCTCCGGCACGCCCACGACGTCGATGTCCAACAGCCGTGCGGCGCCGGTGATACCGATGTAGCACGGCGAGCTCGCCAACAGGACGTCGTCCGGGTGTGCGAACAACGCTCGCAGGGCGAGGATCATGCCTTCCTGCGCCCCGACCGTGACGACGACCGACTCGGCTGGTACGTGTAGGTCCTCGTCGTTGGCCAGCGTGCGTGCGATCAGGTCGTGGATCTCGCCGTTGGTCCGGCCGTACTGGAACATGGCCGTCCGCACCCGCTCCGGACTGTATCCCTTCTCGCGGACCAGGTACTCCGTGTACTCCGTCAGGTGGTCGTGCACGCTGTCGGTCTCGAAAAGGCCCTCGTACGGCCGGCCCGGTGCGAACGAGATCGCGTTCGGAAACCTGGACGTCACCTCGTTGAGGAACGTCATCGCGTCCAGTAGGGGATCGGACAGGGAACCGTGCAGGTCGCCCAGGCGCAGCTTGAGTGCTTGGGGGACAACTGTTTCCGTCATCGCACCTGTTCCGTCCCGAACGCCTCCCGCAGGCGGGCGGCCGCATCGCCCACCGCGTCGCGGGCCGCGTCCAGTATTCCGGACATCGTGAAGAAACCGTGCACCATGCCTGGGTAGCGGGTCAGCGCCACCGGGACGCCGGCTTCGGCCAACTCGTTCGCGTATGCCTCCGCCTGGTCGCGTAGCGGGTCGTACTCCGCCGTGAGCACGGTGGCCGGCGGCAGGCCGGTGTGGTCGGGCGCGCGCAGCGGCGACGCCAGCGGGTTGATCCCGTCCGCCGGCGATGCCAGGTAGTGGCCCCAGTACCAGTCCGACGACGTCCGGTTGAACAGCAGCGGGTCGGTGTTCTCGCGCAGGGACGGGGTGTCCGACAGGTAGTCGGTGTTCGGGTAGACCAGCAACTGGTGGGCCAGTTTCGGGCCGCCACGGTCGCGGGCCAGCAGGGTCACCGCCGCCGCCAGGTTGCCGCCCGCGCTGTCGCCGCCGACCGCGATCCGGTCCGGATCGACGCCCAGCTCGGTGGCGTACTCTGCGACCCACTGCGTTGCGGCATAGCAGTCGTCCGGTGCGGCCGGGAACTTGTGCTCCGGTGCCAGGCGATAGCCGACGGTGATCGTCACGCAGCCGGCCGCGTTCGTCAGCGCCCTGCACACGCCGTCGGAGGTGTCGATCGTGCCCAGGGTCCAGCCGCCGCCGAAGAAGTAGACCAGCACCGGCAGCGGGCGTTGTCCCGACGGCCGGTAGATCCGGATCGGGATCGGGCCGCCGGGGCCGGGGATCTCGTCGTCCAGCACCTCGGCGACCGGTTCCGGGTTGCCGCCGGCATCCTGGATGGACTGTAGGTCCTCCGCCCTGGCCTGCGCCACGGTCAGCGTGTAGAGCGGCGGCGCCGCGGACTTCGCCCGCTCCGCACGCATCGCCTGAACCTGCGGGTCAAGTGGCATGTCCGCATTCTCGCAGCGGAGGACGGTGACGGACGGTGAGAACAGTGCCGGGTTCGGTGTCAGATTGGGAGACACCCTCTCAGGACCATAGTGGACACTGATGCCGGCACGATTCCGTGCAACCGACTAACGCCAGGATTCCGTGCAAGTCGTGGACTGTGCTTCGTGCCCTGTGATGACCTCGTCACGTGGAAGTCGTCGGTCGGGGCTTTTTGGCGCGTTATCTGGTCGACGCGTTCGGGGAACGCTACCCGGACGTCACCGTGATCGCCGCCGGTGTCACGAAGACGCTGGCCGCCGCGGTCGCCGACTTCGACCGCGAGGCGAACCTGGTGTACGACGTGGCACGGCGCTGCCGTTGGCAGGGCAGGACCGTCGTGTTCTTCTCCACGTCCTCCGACGGCATGTACGGCGCGCCGGACTCGCCCGGCCACGAGGACGGCCCCGTGTTCCCGACCACCCCGTACGGCCGGCACAAGCTGGGTATCGAGGCGGTGCTGGCCCGCTGCGGCGCGCGCTGGCTCACCGTGCGACTCGGTCATGTCGTCGGCAGCGGCCAGCAGCCGCACCAGCTCGTTCCCGCTCTGACGACGCAGATCGGCACCGGCGTCGTGACCGTGCACCGCAACGTGTACCGCGACCTGATCGACGTGCGGCACGTGATGGCCGCGCTGGATCGGTTGCTGGCCAACGAGATCAGCGACCAGATCGTGAACATCGCGTCCGGCTACCCGGAACGTGTCGAGCGGATCGTCACCGAGATCGAACGGCGTCTGGGTTTCGCGGCCCGCCGCGAGATGATCGAGAAGCCGGACGCCGTCCGCACCGTGATCGCCACCGCTCGGCTGCGCGCGGTCATGCCGGAATGGGACGAACTCGGCTTCGGCCCGAACTACCTGCCGGCGCTGCTGGACCGCTACGTCGGCCCGGTCCGTGACGCCGTGTCCGCGCTGGACCCCGCAGTCTGAGCGGTCAGCCGAGTACGAAGAACAGCAGCAGCGCCGGAACGAGGTTGTTGGTGGCGTGCGCGATCATGCTCGCGCCGATCCGGCCGGTGATCATCCGCGCGGTGCCGATCGCGACGCCCTGACAGAACAGCGCGAGCGTGACGGTCGGCTCCTGGTGCATGAACGCGAACACCAGCGACGTGAGCGCGAGAATCGCGTACCTGTGCATGCGGTAGTGCTCCAGCGCGCCCCACAACGCGCCGCGCACCAGGAGTTCCTCCGTCAACGGCGCGCCGATGACGACGAAGAGGGCCGCGAACGCGAGCCACCCCGACCGGCCACCGGACAGGCCGCTCAACTGCTGCACCGCGTTGTTGCCGGACGCGCCGTTCTTGAACACGAAAGCCTGCAACAGAATGTTGATGACGAGGCCGAGACCGAACGCGACGAGACCGCACAGCGCACCGATCCACAGGTCGCGCCGGGTCGGCACGATGCCGTAGTCGCGCCGCAGGCCCTGGCCCTTCCACCACGAGAACACGGCGGGCCCCAGGCCCAGCAGCACGTTCGGCGCGAGCGCGAGCAGCACCAACGGCCCACGGTCGCCGGCCGGGATGCTGTCCAGGCGTACCGCGATCGACGCGAACACCGCCGAGATCACGAGGCCGACCAGGTAGAAGCTGCCGTAGCTGGCGAAGAACGCCGGGATGCCCCAGTTCATCGGGCCACGGGTGGCGGCGGCGAGCTGGCCCTCCCAGTCCCGTTCGTGCAGGTAGCGCTCGGCGCCCATCTGGATGCCGGCCATCGGGGTGGCGTAGCCGTCCACCCACGACGTTGCCGGCGGCGCCGTGGGTTGCGGCGCCGTGGGTTGCGGTGCCGCCGGTTGTGGTTGCACCTTTTCCGGTTGCTCGTCCACTGCGTCCCCCTCTGTCGACCTGAAATGAGCGTAGGGCGTTTGGCAGACTGTCGCGGTGACAACACCGGAGGAGAGCGCGCGGTGGATTCGCCGGTTCGCACCGGCCGACGGTGCCGGCACACGACTGGTGTGCCTGCCGCACGCCGGCGGTTCGGCCAGTTTCTTCTTCCCGTACGCCACGGCGCTTCGGCCGACGATCGACGTGCTGGCCGTGCAGTATCCCGGCCGGCAGGACCGCTGGCTCGACCCGCTGATCGACAACATCGCGGAGTTGGCCGACGCCGTGACAGTGGCACTGGGGCCGTGGCTGGACCGGCCGTTCGCGTTGTTCGGGCACAGCATGGGCGCCAGCCTGGCGTTCGAGGTGGCCAACCGGCTGATCGCGCGGGGCTGCCCACCGACCCGCGTGTTCGTGTCCGGCCGCAGGGCGCCCTCCCGCCACCGGGACGGCGAGATGATCCACCAGATGAACGACGACGAGATCGTCGCCGAGCTGGCCGAGATGTCCGGTACCGACCCCAGCGTCCTGCACGACGACGAACTGCTGGAAATGGTGTTACCCGGTGTCCGCAACGACTTCCACGCCGCGGAGACCTACCGCTACGCCGGCACGCCGCCGCTGACCTGCCCGATCACCGCGTTGACCGGCGACGCCGACCCGAGGGTGGACGTGGCCGACGTCGACGCGTGGCGCGAGCACACGGTCGGCGCGTTCGACCTGAGGGTGTTCGCCGGCGGGCATTTCTACCTCGTCGACCACCAGGCTCAGGTGCTGGCCCTGCTGTCCCGGCCGATGACAGGGCAGTGATCAGGCAAACCGCAGGCTTGGCCTACAGGTCGCGGAAGGTCTCGATTCGGGCGCCTAGCTGGTTGAGGCGTTCGGCTAGCTGTTCGTAGCCTCGGTCGATGGCGTAGACGTTGCGCAGCACGCTGGTGCCCTTCGCGGCCAGCATCGCCAGCAGCACCACGACAGCGGGTCGCAGCGCGGGCGGGCAGATCACCTCGGCGCCGGACCAGTGCGTCGGGCCGGCCACGTACACCCGGTGCGGATCGAGCAGCGTGACCGTCGCGCCCAGCTTGGTCAGTTCCGTCAGGTACAGCGCTCGGTTCTCGTAGACCCAGTCGTGGATCAGTGTCGAGCCGTGTGCCGTTGCCGCGATCAGGGCGAAGAACGGCAGGTTGTCGATGTTCAGGCCGGGGAACGGCATCGGGTGGATCTTGTCGTGTGGCGCGTGCAGCACGGACGGCCGGACGGTCAGGTCGACAAGGCGGGTGCGGCCGTTGGCGGCCGGGTACTCGTCGGTTCGGTCGTGGTCCAGGCCCATCTCCTCCAGCAGGGCCAGCTCGATCTCCAGGAACTCGATCGGCACCCGCTGGATGGTCAGCTCCGATCCGGTCACGATCGCCGCCGTGAGCAGGCTCATCGCCTCGATCGGGTCCTCGGACGGCGCGTAGTCGACGTCCCGGTTGATCTCGGTGACGCCGTGCACGGTGAGCGTCGTCGTGCCGACGCCTTCGATTCGCACGCCCAGCGCGTCCAGGAAGAAGCACAGGTCCTGCACCATGTAGTTGGAGCTGGCGTTGCGGATGACCGTGGTTCCCTGAGTCCTGGCCGCCGCCATGATCGCGTTCTCGGTCACGGTGTCGCCGCGCTCGGTGAGCACGATCGGCCTGCTCGGCCGGACATTTCGGTCCACCTGGGCGTGGTAGCGGCCGTCGGTGGCCTTGACCTCCAGCCCCATCGGCCGTAGCGCTGTGAGGTGCGGTTCGACCGTGCGGGTGCCCAGGGCGCAGCCGCCGGCGTAGGGGAGCTCGAACCGGTCGTGCCGGTGCATCAGCGGGCCCAGGAACATGATGATGCTGCGGGTCCGCCTTGCCGCGTCGATGTCCATGCCGGCCAGGTCGATCTCGTTGTCGTGGACGATCTCCAGGTCGTTGTCCTCGTTGAGCCACCTGGTGCGCACGCCGATACTCGCCAGCACCTCCAGGATGCGGTTGACCTCCTCGATCCTGGCCACCCTGCGCAGCGTGGTTCGGCCGGAGTTGAGCAGCGCCGCGCACAGCAGCGCGACGCCGGCGTTCTTGCTCGACTTCACGCCGATGCTGCCGGTGAGCTGGCCGCCGCCGGTCACCCGCAGGTGCGTCGGGCCGGCATGGCCCAGCGACACGATCTCCGCGTCCAGCGCCTTGCTGATCCTGGTCAGCATCTCCAGGCTGAGGTTCTGGTTGCCCTGCTCGATCCTGGTGATCGCGCTCTGGCTGGTGCCCAGTGCGTCCGCGAGCTGGGCCTGCGTCCAGCCTCGGCGCTTGCGCGAGTCACGGATCAGCGTTCCGATACGTCTGAGGTAATCGCCGAGCAACTGGGAACCATCGACCATGTGGGTGACAATAACTCACATGTGAGTTGCCGGCCGCGCGACCCGCCGGTGCTGGTCGATCGCCGCGCGCAGCGCCATCGGCACGTCGTCGTCGTGGTACGGGCGCTCGGCCGGTTCGATCGACCGCAGGAACATGCCGTAGATCAGCGCACCACGCAGCGCGGCGACCGGTTCCATCAGCTCGACGACCCGGTCCGGCTCGCAACCGGGCAGCACCCGCCGCCAGTGCGCGCACCACAGCGCCGCGAACGTCACCGGGTCGCCGCCGCGCCAGTCGCGCATGAGCATCATGTCCATGACCGGGTGGCCGAGCCGCGCGTCGCCCCAGTCGATGATCACCGTGTTGGTGCCGTCGGATCGGACGTTGCCGGGGTGGAAGTCGCCGTGCACCAGCGTGTACGGCACCCCACACGCCTCGACCTCTGCGAACCGCGCCGCCAGCCCGTCGACCAGGTCGGTCAGGACGGCCCTGTCGTCGGCGTCGCTCAGGGTGGCCAGCCAGCGGGGGAGCAGGATCTCCGCTTCGGCGCCGAAGTCGTCGCCGTACTCGGTCGGCACGCCGAGCGCGGTCAGTTCGCCCAACCTCGCCACGGCCTCGGTCTGGATGTCCAGCAGGGCGGCCAGCATGCCGGCGCGTTCGGCCGGACCGGCCTCGTAGCGGTCGGTGCCGGGGATGTCGGCCAGCAGCATCCGCCGCTCGTCGGCGCCGAGCACCACGGTCGTGGTGGGTCGGGACAGCCAGCGCAGCACGGCGCCCTCGTGCGCCATGAACGGCGGCACCTCCTTCAGCCACACCGGGCCGCGATCGGTGTCGATCCGCCAGATCGACGACAGGTTCCACGACCGGATCTGCCGTCGCCCGGACACCTTCCAACCCAGGTCGGCCAGTACCCCGTCCGCCCACGCCAGGCTGCGCGCGGGCCCGCCGATCTCCGCCCACGGCAACCGCAACGGATGCGGTGCCAGCCAACTCGGCCGTTCCTCGGTCGGGATCAGCCCCGGCACCGGCGGGCCGTCGTACTCGGCGAGATACGTCACCGCACCGCCCGGTGGCCTCGGCCGGCCGGCGGTCAACAGGCGCAGCACGACCACGTCGATGCCGTCCCGCTCGCGGGTTCCTTCGACGATCTCGGCGACGTCCTTCCACCACGGTGACTCGACCGGCAGTGGCGGCAGGGTGCCCAGCGGCCGGCCGTGTGGGTCGACCAGGGTGAGCGTGGCGGTGGAATCGGACATGACCGCAGACAGTAGGGGCGTGCCGAGCGTGCTGGCGCGGCATTTTCGGAGGACGATCGGGTGATGCGCCTGACCGGCCGCGCCCTGCGCCTGACGATTTTCGTCGACGTCGACGACATCTGGCACCACAAGCCGCTCTATCACGAGATCGTGCACCGAGCGCACAAGGCCGGCCTGGCGGGGGCCACCGTGCTGCGTGGCATCGAGGGATACGGTGCCAGTTCGGCCATCCACACCAGCCGCATCCTGTCCCTGGCCGAGGACCTGCCGGCCGTCGTCATCATCGTGGACACCGAGGAGAAGGTCAGGGAGTTCCTGCCGCAGTTGGACGAACTGGTGTCCGACGGCCTCGTCATCGTGGACGAGGTGGACGTGATCAGATATGTCGGCACGGGACGGCCTGATTCGTGATAATGGCGATGTGTGGTCGACGAATGGCTCTTCGGACGGTTCGGTCGGCATTCTCGGGCGGATGTCGGGGTCCGAAGGGGCAGCGGACTCGCTGGTCGACCGCATGGTCGACGACCTGGCGATGCGGATCATCGACGGTCGGCTCCGGCCGGGCGCCGACGTCAACTCGGTCGAGTTGGCCCGCCGTTACGGCAGCAGCCGCACCCCGTCCGCGAGGCGTTGCCCCGGCTGCACGAGAAGGTCTGGTGGACATCCCGGCCCGCCGCCGCCGCGTGCTGGAGATCCGCGCACAGGAGACCGAGTCGTTCTTCAAGGACATTCAGTTCCCGACCGGTAAGGAAATAGGCCAGCAAGGGACGGTCGGCTGACCGATGACGTCGAAGACCTACCGGAGTTGCTGGCGACGACGGACCTGGCGGTCCGCGCACTGGCCGGCGTCGCGGACCGCCCGGTCGCGGCCACACCGCCGCCCGCAAGGCCGCTCGACCCGTTGCCCGGCACCGGTACGATCGCCTGGCTGGCTGAACTGTTCGGCATCGGCCCCGCGCACTCCGGCACGTTCGTGACCGGCGCGACGATGTCCAATCTGGTCGGCCTCGCCGTCGCACGGGAATCGGCACGCCAACTCGGCGACCTGCTGGCTGCCGGCGGCCGCGTCCGCCTGCTGGCACCGGTCCGCATGAACGTGGTCTGCTCACCGTGGCCGGACTTGGTCCCCCGACCACCGAGCGGATCGCCGCGCTGGTGGACAAGATCGCGGCGAGCGGCGAAACCTTCGTCACACCAACGGTTCTGGACGGTGTGCCCGGAGTGCGAGCGGCATTCGGCAACTGGCGCACCACGGCGGCGGACGTCCAGCGCGCGGCGAAGGCGATCGAGGCGGCGGTCTAGCTCGCTGACACCCCGGTCATCGCGGCCTCGTCGAGTGCCGCCTCGACGGCGACCTCCTCGACGCCCCGCAGGCACGCCACCAGCTCGTCGACGCCGACCCGATGCGTGTCAGCGCACATCGCGTAGTCCAGCATGTCCGGCACCTGATTCACGTGCACGAAGAAATTGTCGCTCGGCCGGTCCGTCGTGAAATCCCACCGCAGTTCGCCCCGCCCGACCGCCGCGACGATCTCGTCGGCGGCGGGTGGCCGATCCAGCGGCCGGTCGAACTGGGGCCGGCGCCGGTCGTTCACCACGCACGTGATGTCCGTCTCGCGGCCCCGTTCCGCCGTCAGCCGGGCCAGCAGCTCGTCGCGCGCTCGCGGATCGTAGTAGCCGTTCATCCCGGCGGCCAGGATCGCGCCGCGGGCCCGCACGACCGCCTCGCGGAACGTGATGCCCGCCAGGTCGATCGCGCACAACCCGTGCTGGGACACCGGTCCGATCGCCGTCCCGAGTCCGGGCCGGAACCGGTTGCTCACCACCAACTGCCACACCGACAACGCGTTACCCGTGATCCGCGCCAGGCTCACCGCGATCGCCGCCAGCACCACGGCCGCCGTGTCGGCCTGCTCCCGATCGGCGATCGCGCGCACGGCGAGGTAACCGGCCGGCGACCGGTACGCCCCCTGCCAGTACCTCGGCCGCCGGGGATCGCCACCCGATCCGAACCGGTCGAACGGCACGTCCCGCAACAGCCGTTCCCACGACCGCAACGAGCCGCCACTGGTCCGCTGCCCGGACTTCCCGTGCTGCCAGGCGGCCTGGACCAGGGGCGGGGCGTCATCGGTGACCCGGTCGGCGACGCTCACGAACCCGGCGGCCAACAGGTCGAGGCTGGCCGCGTCGACGGCCAGATGGTTGAGCATCACCACGGAGTGCGTCGACTTGTCGTGCTGCCGAATCACCGCGATCCGCAGCGGCCACTCGAATTCGTAGTCGAACGCCGTGTGCTGGTACCTGGCCTCGACCGCATGGGCGACCGCGATCGGATCTTCGTCGTCGGCGGCCTCGACGATCTCCAACGGCAATCGTCCCGAGGTGGCGACGACCTGGTACGGCGTGCCATCGGCGTCGAACCGCAGCCGCGTGCGCAGTGCCTGGTACCGGCCCATCATGAACCGCACGATGTCCACGAAGTCCGCGATCGTGGTGCCCGGCGGGCACGGCACCGAGCCGCCCATGTTGAACACCGACGGGTAGTCGCGCATCCTCGGCCAGATCTGCCACTGGCCCCACGTGAGCTCGGCCGTACCGGAACCGTCACCACGGAACGGCACCAGGATCGATTCAGTCCGCACGGACACCACACCTCACCAGCTTCGGTCCGGTCACTAATCTGACGTGCATGTCGACCGCAGCACCCAGGATTCCGCCAGACGATGGCATGGACGCCACCAACGGCCCATGGCTGATGCTGATCTACCGCGTGCCCAGCGACTCGTCCAAGGCGCGGGTGGCCGTCTGGCGCGACCTCAAACGGCTCGGCGGCCTCTACGTGCAACAGGCCGTCTGCGTGCTGCCGGACCGGCCGGACCTGCGCGCGAGCCTGGGGCGGCTGCGGGAGCGGATCGACGAACTGGGCGGATCCAGCATCTTCCTCACCCTGCGCGACGTCGAGGAGGACGCGCGGACCCGGTTCGTGACCGGCTTCCGGGACCAGTCCGCCAAGGAGTACGCCGAGATCATCGAGGAGTGCGACACGAAGTTCGTCAAGGAGATCGAGTTCGAGCGCTTCCGCAAGAACTACACGTTCGAGGAGGCCGAGGAGATCCGGCAGGACCTGGAGAAACTCCGCCGCTGGCTGGACCGGGTCGAAGCCCGTGACTGGGTCGGCGCCGACGGCAGGGACGTGGCGCGGCAGCGGGTCGCCGACTGCGAGGTGCTGCTGGAGCAGTTCGAGGCGGACGTCTACGAGCGGACGGTCAGCGATCCGCCGACGATGAGCTGACGAGCTGCTTGGTCTTCGGCGGTCGGGTGTCGATCAGCAGGGTGATCGCGAACGCGGCCACGATCAGCACGCCGCCGAGCAGTGCCAGACCGGTGTCCCCGAACAGGCCGACCGACAGCGCGCCCACCAGCACGGCCAGCGCGACCACGACGGCGATCGCGATCTTCGGGTCGTCGCCGACGATGAACTCGTACCAGAACCGCCCGAACGCCCTGACGAACCTCACGACGCCACGACCTCTCCTGTCGTCGCCCGCGTGCGCAGGGCGGCCACGAACAGCCGGCTCAGCCCGAACCACACCGCGAGCAGGACGAGGATGGCCAGGTCGTGGCCCGGCCAGGCGAGTACTTCGTGGCCGGCGCGGAACACGCCGACACCGGCGACCGACCAGTACGTGCCGAACGACGCGAGCATCAGCCCGACGACGTACTTCAGCATGTTCTCGTTGATCATCGACAATGGTCGTTTCAGCAGCACCGCGATGGTCGGCACGACGACGATCGCGCCCACGGCGCCGAGTGCCGCCGCCGGCACGTTGTGCGCGTTGAGGCCGAACGTGATCACGATGAACACGACCTCGGTGCCTTCGAGGAACACGCCCTTGAACGACACGATGAACCCGAACATGTCGATGCGGTCGTTCGTTGTCGCCTCGACCGTCTCGGCCTCGGCGACGTGCTCGGCGTAGATCGCGTCCTCGTCGTGCACGGCTTTACGGCCAGCCGCGCGCAGGATCGCCTTGCGCAGCCACTGCAACCCGAAGATCAACAGCAGGCAGCCGACCACGAGCTGCAACACGGATTCCGGCAGCCAGCGCGTGATCGCGTAGCCGGCGGCCAGCGTGCACACCGCCAGTGCGACCACCGCGGCCGCCGCGCCGAGCAGCGCGGATCGCCAACCCCTTGTGAATCCCATCGCCAGCACGATCGTCGTCGCCTCGACCATTTCGACGAAGCAGGCGACGAACGCGGCGATCACCACGCCCCATACCGCCGCGGTCACCGGTACTCCCTGTTTGTAGCATCTGTTTCAACGTACGTTAGCTACACCAGGTCCCGATCGTCAATCGTCATCGCGGGTACCGTCCCGCATGAGCCACGGAGGGCCGACTCATGGGCATGATCAACGCGATCGGACTGGTCCTGCACCCACAACGGGACTGCGGTGACGTGGTCGAGACGATCGCCAAGTGGGCGCGGGCACGGGACATCGACGCGATGGGCGTGCAGGAGGAGGTCTCTCGTACGCACGGCCTGCTGTCGGCGACGACGACCGAGGAGATCAGCGACCGGGCGGACCTGCTGGTCAGCCTGGGCGGCGACGGCACCATGCTGCGCGCGATGCGACTCGGCTTCGAACGGCGCATTCCGGTGCTCGGCGTGAACCTGGGCCGGCTGGGCTTTCTCGCCGAGATCGACATACCCGAGCTGGACACGTCGCTGTGCATGATCGACGCGCACGAGTTCACGGTGGAGCCGCGCTCCGGCCTGCGGGTGTTCACCGGCGATCGGGATACCGTGGCCTTCAACGATCTCGCGTTGGTTCGGGTGCCCGGCCACGGGATGACCGACGTGGAGTTGAGAGTGGAGGGCCACCCGTTCGTCCGGTACTCGGCCGACGCGCTGGTGGTCGCGACGCCGACCGGTTCCACCGCGTACAGCTTCTCGGCCGGCGGCCCGATCGTGTCCCCGAAGGCGGAAGGCGTGCTGGTCACGCCGGTAGCGCCGCACTCGGCGTTCAACCGGGCGCTGTTCCTGTCCAGCGGTGAGCGGGTCGTTCTGGAGGTGCTGCCGACCAGCGGTGAGCTGGCTGTTGAGGCCGATGGGCGGTTGGTCGGGCATCTCGGTGCTGGCGCTGTGGTGGAGGTCGTGTCGCTGACGGACGCGGCGCGCGTGGTTCGGTTGGGGCGTACGACGTTCTATCAGCGAACGCGCCGCAAGTTCCATCTGGCTGGGTCTACCGAGGTCGAGTAGCAGCATGGCCTCGTTGTTTGGGTTTCTGCTTCACTCCGATCTTTTCATTGTCGTGACGCGCTGCCGGGATCGGGGTGAGGCAGAAGTGATCAGACAAAGCCAGGTGGTTCTCTCTGCTCGTGGTCACCCTGCATGTTTGGGCCTTGCCGGCCGGCTTTGTGTTGTGGTTGCGGTGCTTTGAGCCTGTTGCGGTGCTGGGCGGCGGCTTCGGTGGTGGGTTGGCTCCTGTGGTCCGTCAGTCCGGTAGTTGGCCGGGGGCGGTGTGCAGGTTGGCCAGCAGGGTGCCGTGTTCCTCGATTCTGGCCAGTACCTCGTCTGCTTCGTAGGTCAGGTCGGCTCGTTGTCGGCATGCCGCCACCTCGGCCCATGTCACTGGCGTCGATACGGTTGGCGCTTCTCTGGCGCGCAGTGAATATGGCGCCACCGTGGTCTTCGCTGCTCGGTTCTGGCTCCAGTCTATGAACACCTTGCCTACCCGCCTTGCCTTCGTCATCGTGGCGAGCACCAGGTCCGGGTGCTCGGCGGCCAGTCGTTCCGCCAGTGCCTTCGCGTAGTCGGCGGTGTGCTCGGCTGGGGTCGGCTTGATCGGCGCGTAGAGTTGCATCCCTTTGCCACCACTGGTTTTCGGGTAGCCGACCAGGCCGTCCGCCGCCAGCGCGTCCCTGATCAACTCCGCTACTCGGCAGCACTCCACGATCGTCGCGGGGACACCTGGATCCAGGTCGAACACCAGGAGGTCCGCATCGTTGCGGGTTCCGTCCGACCTTACCGTCCACTGTGGAACGTGTAGTTCGATGGCCGCCAGGTTCGCCGCCCAGATCAGGCCGGGCAGATCGTCGATCATCGGGAAGTCTGCCGACTCCGCACCCTTTGCGCTGCCTGGTGTCGCGATCCGCACCGTGCGGAGCCAGTCCGGCGCATGCCTTGACACGTTCTTCTCGTAGAACGACTCACCTGCCACTCCATCGGGATACCGGCGAAACGTCACCGGCCGGCCGGCCAGGTGGGGGAGCATGAGCGGGGCTACCTGCCGGTAGTAGTCGATCACCTCGGCCTTGGTGAAACCGGACGCCGGATACAGCACCTTGTCCAGATTGGTGATCCGCAGCCGTCGCCCGTCCACCTGTACCTGCACCGCCGTGGTCTCGGCGCGCACACCTGTCCTGCGCACCATCCAGTCGCGCGTGTCCTCGGTGCGGGACCGGCGGAAGAACACGTACTGCCCATCGACCCGCTGACCGTGGAAGACGACCTGGATCTCGTCGCCCGTCCATTTCACCGTCTCGTACGTGCCCCTGTCCCAGATGACGACGTTCCCGCCGCCGTACTCACCCCTGGGGATGTCGCCCTCGAACGCCGCGTACTCCATCGGATGGTCCTCGGTGTGCACGGCCAGGTGGATCGTCCCCGGCTCCATGAGCAGGCCCTTCGGCACCGCCCACGACACCAGCACGCCGTCGCGCTCGAACCGGACGTCGTAGTGCAGTCGCCGGGCGTGGTGCTCCTGGACCACGAACACGTCGTTGTTCCCGTGCGGCAACGGTCCGTCGGCCGGCACCGGCTCCGGCGTCTTGTCCGCGTCCCGTTTCCGCCGGTACTCGGTCAGGTCAGGCATGCGTCCAGCATCCCCGATCCGGCCGATCTTCGCCGCTCGCCGGCTGTTAACGAGACCAACCAATTGGCCATACCGTCCTCGAATCCACCGCCATAGCATGCGGGGCAGTTGCTCACCAGCGACTACTCCGAGCGGAGGAACGATTCGATGATTCGACAACGCTCACGGCCTGCCGCATTCGCGGCTGTTCTCCTGTCCGCCGTCGCGCTGACCATCGCCGGCCAGGCAACCAGTGCGGCCGCGCCGCTGTCCCACTCGGCTCGACCGGCGCCGGTGGACCCGAGCCATCCGTCGGCCCGGCACGCGAGCGCGCTCGCGTTACCCCACCACACCGTGCCCAACCCGCTGCTGAAAGAGCAGTTCGCGATGGGTGGCGACGACGACAACGGCGACGACCCCGATGTGTCCGCGCTGTGCCAGAGCTTCGTCGGGCAGCCGACGCCGTTCCACGCGATCTCGCCGAACGTGGACACCATCAACGGTGACTCCATCGCCCCCGTCGGCAGCCAGCAGGGCTGTAGCACGCCGCAGAACGAGACCACCGTCGCCGTCAACCCCGCCAACCCGCGCAACATCGTCGCCGGCTCGAACGACTACCGGATCTTCAACACGCGGGAGAACCGCAACGACGCGTCCGGTTGGGCGTACACGTCGTTCGACGGCGGGCGGACCTGGAAGGACGTCGAACTGCCGAAGCTGGACTTCCAGAGCGGCGCGACCGGTGCCTTGTCCTTTATGGACTCGGCTGGCGACCCCTCCGTGACGTTCGGCCCCTTCAACACGGTTTACTTCGCGACACTGGTGTTCAGCCGTGCCGACGTGTCGGACCCGGACCAGGCGGCCAGTGGCATCGCCGTCTCCGTCTCCCATGACGGCGGCCTGACCTGGGGCAACCCGGCCATCGTGCACACCGACGGCGTCAACGCGGACGGCACCCCGACCCCGACGCTGATCTTCAACGACAAGGAGTGGGTCGGCGCCGATCCGCGTTCGGGCACGGTGTACGTGACCTGGACGCAGTTCACCAACGACACGGACGGCAACAACGTCGAGTCGCCGATCGTGGAGTCGGTGTCGCACGACTTCGGCCGGACCTGGTCGCCGCTGCGGCGCATCTCGCCGTCGCTGACCGGTTTCACCGGTGGTATCACGCCCTTCGCGACCGGGTCGAACCCGCAGGTGGCGAACGACGGCACCCTGTACGTGGCCTACGAGACGTCGATCTGCGCGACAGCGGCGTGCGACGCGCCGGCCGACCACGACGGCGTCGTGATGGCGACCTCGCACGACGGCGGCCGGACGTTCCGCAACACGGAAGTGGCGCTCGACTTCGACTTCCCGTTCAGCGACGACGTCGGCAACAACGTGCTGACGGGGGAGAACTTCCGGATCAACAGCTTCCCCCAACTGGCCTACGACCGGCTCACCAACCGCCTCTGGGTCACGTGGGCCGACGACAGCGACGGCCAGTACGTCGACGGGCAGTCGGTGCGCTCCAACGGTGACGCGTTCCTGAGCTCGTCCACCGACGGCCAGCACTGGACGAAGCCGGCGAAGATCGGCACGGCGCAGGACGAGGTCTTCCCGGCCGTCGCCGCGCTGGCCGGCCGGGTCGCCGTGTCGTTCTACACACGGCACTACGATCCGTCCGGTGTCGGCCTCGACTTCGCCTACGTGGCGGGTTCCGGGTTCGGGGCGGCCGCTTCGCCGATTCGGCGGATCACCACGGCAACGTCGAATCCGCAGGTCCAGTTCGTCGGAATCGGCGCGGTCACCGGTAATACACTGCAAGGCGTGTTCATCGGCGACTACACGGCGATCGCCATCGGTGCGGACCTGCGTGTCCATCCCACGTGGACGGACTTCCGTGGTAGCCCCGGCACCACGTTGCCCAACCAGGACGTGGTCAGCCAGTCGATTCCGGTTCTGTGACGCTTTCCCCCTACACCGGTTGGACCAGGCGGACATGGGAGGAGTTGGCCGACTCCACCCTGTCCGCCGTCCGCCGCCACGGCAGCCCGACGCACGCCCTGATCGAGCTGCCCGGCCCACCGAGCTGGTCCGGCACGTGGAGCGACGGCCTTGAGGGCTTCGCGCGAACGTTCCTGCTGGCCGGCTTCAGGTTGGCCCGATCCGGTGACACGGATCGGGCCAACCTGGCCGAGTGGTACGCCGAAGGGCTCGCGGCCGGCACCGACCCGGCGTCGCCGGAACGCTGGCCGACGTTCGCCGAATGCCGGCAGGCCAAGGTGGAGGGCGCGTCGATCGCCATCGCGCTGCACGAGACCCGGCCCTGGATCTGGGACCGGCTCGACGACGCCGTCCGGCAGCGGATCGTGGCCTGGCTGGGTGGCATCGTCGGCGATCCCGTGTGGGACAACAACTGGACCTGGTTCCAGGCGATCATGGAAGC
>DATBDL010000106.1:0-25280 GCA_036269975.1 Pseudonocardiaceae bacterium
GTAGGCATGGCGCTTCGGGCGGTGGTGAGTACAGTCCTGGGCGTCGGGTGATCAACGCTGAAGGAGTGCTCCGGGGTGGCTTCCGCTGTCTGGGCACCGGGCGAGAACGGCCCGAGCCAGCCGAGCACGGCGAGGATTCGCGACTACTGGTTGGGTGGTTCCCATCACACCGACGTGGATGTCGTCCTCGCCGATCAGATCGTCGTCTGTGCACCGCATTTACCGTACGGGGTGCGTATTCATCGGGAATTCCTGCACCGGGTGGTCACGTACCTCGTCAACGCCGGTGTCCGGCAGTTCATCGACCTCGGATCTGGTGTTCCCACGGTCGGTAATGTGCACGAGGTCGCCCAGTCCATCGTCCCAGAATGCCGCGTCGTGTACGTCGACCTCGATCCCGTCGTCGTCGCCGAGGGCCGCGAGTTGCTGACCGGCAACGAGGACGCCGTCTACGTCCAGGCCGACTTACGCCGGCCGGACCTGATTCTGGCCAACCCCGACGTGTCGAAGCTCATCGACCCGAACGAACCCGTTGCCGTGCTGTTGGTGGACGTCCTGCATTTCGTGTCGGACTCCGACGACCCGAGGGCGATCGTCGCCGCCTACGTGGACTCCCTGTGTCCCGGCAGTTACCTCGCCATCTCGCACATGGGGCAGGACGACGGCGTCATCGCCGCGATGGACATGTTCAGTCGCATGTACGGCGCGCCACTGCCCGAACTGACCTTTCGCGGCCGGGACGAGATCCGGGCTTTCTGCGCCGAACTCGACCTGGTCGAACCGGGCATCGTGCCGGTCACGGTATGGCGCTCCGACAGCTCCGATCCCAGCGTTCATCGCAACCCTGAGCACTTCTACGACTACGGGCTGTTGGCTCGTAAACCGTGATTTCCTATCTGGCGAGCATCGGCAGCGCCGCCAGGAACACGTTGGCGAGCATCATCGGGGTCATGTTCCGTCTGCGCAGCCGTACCGAGCTCGGCAGTTTCCGGTCGGAGATACCAGGTAGCACGACGTACTGGCCGACGAGGAACACGCAGCCCGCCACGATTCCCGCTCCGGCCCAGATCGGTGGGTATCTCAGCCACAGTCCCCAGCCCAGCAGCACCGGACCGATCGCCACCAGGACGCACGATGCGATCACCGTTCGTCGCGCGCCGTATCGCACCGCGAGTGTCGTCATTCCGGTTGCCGCGTCACCTGCCCGGTCGGGGACCATCCACCACAGCGCGCGGCCGGCGACCGTCGCACCGAGGCCGGCGAAGATCAGCAAGAGCGGCATGGTGACGTGGGCGTCCACCGCGTAGTAGGACACCAGGCACGGCAGGAAACCGAATGCGATACCGAGCGTGAGCGGATTCGCCAGTCCACGGCGTTTCAACCGAACCGGTTCCACGTTGTACAGCACGTGCAGCGCGATGATCAGCGCAACCGACAGCGCGACGAGCCAGCGACCCAACCACACCGACACCACGACGGCCAGCGCCAGCGAACCCGCCATCTCGATCGCCGCCCACCACACCACCCTTCGTACGCCGAGCCGCTGGACCGCGGCCGCGCTGCCGCGCTTGTCGGCCGTTTCGGCGTCCGTCCGCACGTCGACGGCCGCGTTCAGGCAGTTCATCGCCACCGGCAGTGGCAGGTTCGCGACAACGGCGAGCGGAATCGGCAGCCCCACCAACTGCCGGACGCCGGTCACCGCATAGGCGGCTCCCCACACGGCGTAGCAGGCGTAGTGCACCGGCAGCGGGTATTCGAGCCGGTGGACGCGGGCCAGGTCGCTACTCACGCGATCACCTTCATCAGCAGGCGGGGTGAGGGGGCCATCGCCGGGCCGCGCAGCCGCGCCGTCGCCGCGTTGGGATTCAGGCACCGCAGCCTGCGGTTGCGGAAGACCGAGGCCGTGATCATGCGGAGCTCCAGCGTCGCCAACTCGTTGCCGAGGCAGTGCCGGATTCCGCCACCGAACGGAAAACAGGATCGCGACGGCACGCGTGTGCCGAGAAAGCGCGTCGGATCGAAGCGATACGGCTGGGGGAACAGGCCCGACTGGTGCTGCGCCAGGTAGATACTGGGGACCAGAACCGTGCCGGCGGCCATCGGGCGGCCGAGTAGTTCGCCGTCCTCGGTCAGTACCCGGTTGCCCGCCACCGGGGCCGGTGGGCACAGCCGCAACACCTCCTGGATCACGGCCTGTAGCAACGGAAACCGCGTGACGTCCGAGCCGTCGTCCGAGGTGGCCGTCAGCTCCGCCACCACGTCACGGCGCACCGTTTCGTCGCGGCTCAACCAGTACAGGGTCCACGCGACGGTGGACGCGGTCGTCTCGTGCCCCGCGAACAGCAGTGACACGACCTGGTCGCGCAGTTCGCCGTCCGCCAGTACACCCACCGGTGAGTCGTCCGCCAGCAGCAGCCGCGCCAGCGGCCCGGTGCTCTCGCCGCTTCTGGCCGCGTGCACCAGCATCCGGTCAAGCGCAGCACCGGCCGACGGCAGGCCACCCAGCACGTGCCGGTACGTCAGTGTGCGGAAACGTGAGCCCAACGCTCGGTTGATCCACCGCGCGAACTCCGCCAGCATCGCGTCGCTCGCCTGGTGGAACACGATCTGTCCGATGATGCGGAGGGTGAGCGTTCGCGTCCAGTCCGGCAACCGGAAAACGGTACCGGGAACCAGTGCGTCGATCGCCTGGTTCGTGGTGTCGGTGATGATCTGCCGATAGTTCACCAGTTGGTGTCCGCG
This sequence comes from Pseudonocardiaceae bacterium, assembly GCA_036269975.1. Taxonomy (GTDB): domain Bacteria; phylum Actinomycetota; class Actinomycetes; order Mycobacteriales; family Pseudonocardiaceae; genus DATEPR01. Next base: position 2,743 of record DATBDL010000106.1, read on the forward strand.
CAGTGCCGGACCGAGCGTCCTGCGGTACGCGAGGTGGCGGTCACCGTCGGTCCACAGCAGGGATTGGCGGCCGAGCAACGGAATCAGGGTGCGGCTCGGCTGGTGGCGCAGGTGCCGGTCGGCCTGGAAGATCCAGTCGATCGCGTCCGGATGCCACACCAGAATGCGGCGGGTGGGCCCGGTACGCAATTCGAGAATGCCGTCTGGGTCGTGCACGTGTGCGTCCAGGAACGCGCGGGTCCGCAGCGCCAGGTTCAGCTCGTTTCGATTCATGTCAGACCGCCGCCGCCGCCGCCGTCGCCGCCGTCGCGTTCGACCAGCGCCGCGACGCGTGGATTCGCGTGCGCGAGCCACAGCGCCGCGATCACTTCGGCCTGGACGACCCTGGTCGGGGTGTAGAGATCCTTGTCGTGCCACAGCGGCGGATGCGCACTCGCCTCGGATCGCAGCAGGAACGCGCATCCTCGGGCGGCGGCTCGGACGACGGCATCGCCGACGGGGTGTTTCCCGGTGTGCAGCAGCACGCGCATCGCGTAGGCGGTCTCCTCGGCCGTGCCCTGCCATCGGCCCCACGATCCGTCGGCGCGCTGGCTGTCCAGCACCCACGCGACCGCCTTGTGCACCGTGCCATCGGCCGCTGATCCGCCGTGTCGCGCCAGTGCCACCGCGCAGCCCGCCGTGGCGTAGTAGGGCGACGCGTGCCACTTGTCCGTCCACCAACCGTGTTCGTCCTGGTGCTCGCACAGCCACCCGGCGAGTCGGCGGATCGTGTCCAGATACCGCGTCGGCCGTGCATTGTCGTGGGTGCCGAACGCCTGTAGTACGTGCGCGTTGGTGGACGTCGACCACGTGCGCTCGGACGGGAAACTGCTGAAGTGCTCGCCGATTCGGTATGCCAACAGGCAATCCGGTGAACGCGCGCGGGCGGTGCCGGTCAGTGCGTACAACGCGATCGCCGTGTCGTCGGCGTCGGGCGGCAGGCCGGGACCGACGGCGACGCCGAGTTCACCGAACGCGGCATCCAGGCTGTCCACCACCCGATCCGGGATCGCCACCCACACACCGGCCGACGTGAGCGCCGCGATCACCCACGACCGCTCGAAGACGGGCACCGGCCCACACACCGGCACCGGTCCGCCGTGCCGATCCTGCATCGCGGCCAGGTAGCCGACCGACGACCGCCGGTCGCCCGGCGTCGTCTCGCCCAGCCACGCGGCGGTCGCGGCCGGGGAGCAGCCGACCGCGCCCTCCGCCGGCTGTATCCACGGCAGGTTCGCCAGTGGCTGACCGATGATCTCCAGTGAGTGCGCCAGTTTGGCCGGCAGCGCACGACCTTGGCGTACCGTGTCGCGCAACCGTGCCAACAGTTCGCCGTCGGTGCCGTTCGGCAGCGCGAGACGTGGCCGAGCGCACCATTCGAGTTCGTCCATATGCGTATTGATGTCGGTCACCAGTGCCGGTACCAGGATTTCCACCGCGACCGTGTCCGGAACGGAGATCCCGCGTTCGGTATTCAGCCAACCGAGCAAAACGCGGAGCCCCCGTTCGGCGGCTTCCAGCACCGCGGCGCGCGTGATCTCGTCGACGTCCCGATCACGTCTGCTGACGGTGAGCAGTGCCTCGGTGGCACTCAGCGTCGGCACGAGCCGATAGCCGTCGTCGCCGTCGCCCCAGGCGCCGTTTCGGTGCTGGCTCTTGACAAGGAACCACAGTCGCTCGGTATGTCCAGTCAGCCACGGTGCCAGCGTCACCAGTCGAGCCGTCTCGTAGACCGATGGCGAGATATGTCCGAGCGAATCGGATGACACAGCGGATAACAGTGATGCGACAATCGTTTCCTGGCGTGTGATCCACGGGTCGTAATGTCCCATGTCTCCCCTGCGGTAACGCGGACGTCGGTGGCGGTGCGAGGGTCGACCAACTGCCAATGTAATACGACGTCCAACGAACCAGCGAGGATTTTCACCCGTTGAGACCAGTAGTCGATATCACGCGGCGAGTGTCCAATGGGGACGGCTCAGAGCCGCCGGGTCTCCGCTCCCGCGAGCAGCGGGTCGGCGAAACGGCAGATCTCCTCGGCCGCGTCGAACTCCACGGAGGTCGGCTCGGCCCATCCCGGCGGCGTCGGCCGGCCCGGCCAGGTGTGCCCCCCGCCGAACACCGTCCATGCGACGACCGTGGCGCCACCGACGCCGCCGTCCGTCGTCGTGCGGCTGGACCCTTCGGTGGTGTGCGTCTGGCCCGATCCCCGCTGGCATCGGTTGATGGCGCGCCAGCGCTCCGCCGTGTCGTGCAGCGACAGGACGCGGCCGCGCAGTTCACCGCCCGGCCCTCGATGCCGGGAGTACCCGCCCTCGATCGGGACGATCCGGTCGGCCGTGCCGTTGATCAGCATCGCGGACACCGCGTGCGTCGGCTGGCGGTCGAGCAGGGCCGCCGGCAACCCGCCCGCGACCGCCGCCACCACGGCCACCTGGTCGCCGGCCGCCAACGCGAGGTGGTGGGCCATGATGGCGCCGTTGGAGATGCCGGCGACCACGACCCGATCCGGCGCGGTGCCATGCCGCTCGGCCGACCACTCGACGATCGCGCGCAGGAACGCGACGTCGTCGATGCCCGCCTCGTCGGCCGTCGTGACACCCCGGCCGTCGGCCCAGCAGCCGCCGTGGCCGTCCGGGTAGGCGATCGCCCAGCCCCACGTGTCCGCCTGCTGGTCGAAGGTGGTCCAGTCGCGCATGATCCGGCCGCCGGCACCCGGATGGTTGCCGTGCAGCACGAGCGCGAGCGGCGGCCGCCGGTCCGCCGACCTCGGCAGCCGGATTGTGAAGCCGCGCGGCAGCCCGTCGATCGTCATTTCACCGGTCACCACGTCGCCGCTCACCTGTGTAGTCTCCCTGAGGATGGCAGTGACCGATGCGGACAGGCCCGATGACGGCCTGATCGCCGGGCGTTATCGGCTGATCGAGCGGCTGGGCGGCGGCTCGATGGGCGAGGTGTGGCGGGCGCACGACGAGCGCCTGGACCGCACCGTCGCCGTGAAGCGACTGCTGCCCGGCGCCCTGCCCGGCAACGCCATTCGTGAGGCCAGGATCACCGCTCGGCTACGGCATCCGAACGCGGTCACCGTGCACGACGTGGTGGAGCACGACGGCGTGCCATGCGTCGTCATGGCGTACGTGCCAGGACATCCGCTGACCGAACGTGGGCCGCTGCCGCCGGTCGAGGCCGCGCGGATCGGCCAGCAGGTCGCATCGGCGCTGGCAGCGGCGCACAAGGTCGGCATCGTGCACCGGGATGTCAAGCCGGACAACGTGTTGCTCACCGACGACGGCACCGCGATGATCACCGATTTCGGCATCTCGCGGATGATCGGCGAAGCCGTGCGCGCCGGTCCGTTGGTGGGCACACCCGCGTACCTGGCGCCGGAGGTGGCCGCCGGCGCCGACGCGAGTTTCGCGTCCGACGTGTTCTCGCTGGGTGCCACCCTGTACACGGCGGTGGAAGGCGCCGCCCCGTTCGGCTACGACGACGACACCGCCGCGCTGCTGCGCGCGGTGGCCACCGGCGTCGTGCCCGAGTCGGCGCATGCCGGCCCGTTGGGCCCGGTCCTGATGTGGATGCTGCGCCGCGAACCCCACGCGCGACCGACGATGGCCCAGGCAGCGGGTGCCCTGGCCGAAGTCGGCCGCCCAGCGGCACAGCCGACGTTGCCGCTGGACACGAACCGACCCATCCTGAGCGGTCGGGCGATCGCCGTCGCGCTGACCGTTGTCGGGCTGGTAGCACTCGGGTTGACAGTGGGGCTCGTGCTCGACGCCGGCAGCCACCCGACCGTCGTCGCCACCCCGCCTCCGCCCGCGTACACCAGGGCGATCCCGCCACCGCCCACCACCACGACCGAAGTCGCGTGCGTAGCCGACTACACGCTGACCAACTCGTGGCCCGGCGGGTACCAGGCCCAGGTCACGGTGACCGCGGGCGACACCCCGCTGGACGGCTGGACCGTGACGCTGGACCTGCCAGACGGCCAGACGATCAACTCGCTGTGGGACGGATCGCTGTCCCACCAAGGCGCGTCGGCGCACGTCGTCAGCCTGAACTACAACGCGACCGTGTCCGCCGAATCGTCGACGACGTTCGGCTTCCTGGGCTCGTACGCCCGTGGCCGGCCGGCAGTTCCGGTCGTGCACTGCGTCGCGGGCGGCTGATGACAACGCGAATCCCGGTCGTGATCATCGGTGCCGGACCGACCGGCCTCACCGCGGCGGCCTTCCTGGCCCAGTACGGCGTCGAATGCGTCGTCCTCGACCGCTGGGAGTCGATCTACCCGCAACCGCGAGCGGTGCACCTCGACGACGAGGTCTACCGCCTGCTCGCACGCATCGGCCTTGCCGACGAGTTCGCCAAGATCTCCCGCCCGTGCCGAGGACTGCGCCTGGTCGACCGGAACCTGCGCGTACTGGCCGAGTTCGACCGCAGCGCAGAACGGGGCAGGCACGGCCACCCCGAAGCCAACATGTTCGACCAGCCCGATCTGGAGGCGATCCTGCGCGCGAACCTGGCCGGCTGTCCGAGTATCACGTTGCGGGGCAACACAGAGGTCACCGAACTGAAACAGCGGGCCGACCACGTACGCGTAACCTGCACCGATCTGGCCACCGGCCGGCAGGAGATCATCGAAGCCGGCCACGTCCTCGGCTGCGACGGCGCGAACAGCGTGACCCGCACGTCGATCGGTGCCACGATGCGGGATCTGGGCTTCACGCAGCGTTGGCTGGTGGTCGACATCGCCACCGATGCCGACATCGACCAGTGGGAGGGCGTGCACCAGGTCTGCGACCCGGCCCGCCCAGCGACCTACATGCGCATCGGCGCCACCCGCTATCGCTGGGAGTTCAGATTGTCCGCAGGCGAGACGATCGACGACTACGGTGACCTGGCCAGGGTGCGCCCGCTGATCGCGCCATGGACCGCGGTCGACGATCTCACGTTGGTACGTGTAGCGGAATACACCTTCCGAGCGCGGATCGCCAGCCGATGGCGGGACCGGAGGGTGTTCCTACTGGGCGACGCGGCCCATCTCACGCCGCCGTTCATAGGCCAGGGCATGGGAGCCGGCGTGCGCGACGCGGCAAACCTGGCGTGGAAACTGGCCGCCGTCCGAGCGGGCACCCTCCCCGAGCGAGCGCTGGACACCTACGAGATCGAGCGCGAACCCCATGTCAGAGCGCTGATCCGGCTGGCAAAGCTGATCGGAACGGCAATGACGGAGGGCGGTCGGGTCGGTAATGCCCTGCGTGGCGCGCTGGCCCCACTGCTGCCAAGATTCAGCGCACTGGTTCTGGACAGCCGGACCCCGGCGTTGCACAGGTCGGACCTGGTGGTCCGGCCGCGAAGGCCACGCGCGCTAGGCGGAACGTTGTGCCCCAACGTGATTCTCGACGACGGACGCAGGTTCGACGAAGTCGTGGGCGGTGGCTTCGCCGTAGTCACGTCGGACTCACCGTCGCCCAGGCAGAGCGCCGAGCTCGAACGGTGGGGAGGCGTGCTGGTTCCGGCCCGGCCAGGCAGCGCACTGCACCGTTGGTTGCAACGAGGAAGCGCCAAATCGGCCACAGTCCGTCCTGACGGGACAGTGATGAGCGCCCAAAGCGAGAGACTAACGCGAGAGACCAACGTGAGAGGGCGAACCCAACCCGACCACGCACCCAACGGATCGGACTCGAACTGAGGGGTTATCCCGATGGGCTGGCTGGTGACCGATCCGGTGGTCGTGCGCCAGGTGCTCAACGACGCCGCGCACTTCACGCTGCTCGGCGAGGGCGGTGTCGGGCATCTGTGGGCGCAGGTGCTCGGCGACTACGTCTACCGCATCTTCGACGGCCCGGCCACGCCCACCTGCGCTCCCGCGCTCGTGACCTGTTCACCGACGCCACTGCGCGACGCCGCCGATCTGGCCAGGGTGTTGGTCGGCCGGATGATGGCCGATCTGTTGGGGCTGGACCTGCCGCCGGACGACGACGCCTACCGATCCGTGTTCGGCACCGGCGAGCGCCTTGCTCGGCTCGCCTTGGGCAGCGCCGCGTCCACCGAACTGCCGCCGGACGTCATCCGGCAGGCCAAGGTCATCATCGCCGACCTGACCAGGAACGTGCCGACGGCGTTCGCCGACGCGCCCGCCGACACGCTGCTGGGCCGCTGCCGGGAACTGGGTCTTTCGCTCGAGGAGACATCCGGACTGGCCGCCCTGCTGATGGTCGCCGTCACCGAGACCGCCGCCACCGCGATGGCCCACACCGTCGCCCTGCCGCACGACACCGGCCAGCAACGACACCTGATCGACCATCCCGAACGTTGCCGGACGCGGTCCGCGACGGGCTACGGGTGACCACGCCCGCCCCGCTGATCGGCCGGAGCGTGAGCGACGACGTGGCCGTCCACAATGCACGGATGCGGGCCGGTGAACGGGTTGTTGCTGTTGACCTACACCGCCAACAACCGCAGCACGGCCTTTGGCCCCGTCCTGGCCGACCAACCGGAGCGCGAGTACGCTGGTCTGCCGGTCCGGTGGCCCTTCGCCGCCACCGCACGACGAGCCGCCGCCACCGGAGTAGAAGGTGAGGGTGCGGCCGTGCTGGATGGACCCGGTGCTGGCGCCGCCGTCCGTGCTCGTCACGGTGAAGTCGACCCCGTCCGCGCCGATCCGATCGATGGCCATCGATGTCACGTCGCCTTCCCCGGTCAGCGCGATGCGTTCCGGCGCGTGCACCTCGACCTCGTGACAGCGCCGCGGGGGAGGGCTCCCGGCGCGGACGGGCGTGATCGGTTGCCCCAATGGGCCGTGGCCGGGTGGTTCGGGCTGGTCAGGCGTACCGTCGGGCCATGCCCGCCGACTTCGTCATGCGTACCGGTGACATGATCCAGGTGACGATAACGCCGCCGGCGATCGTGCCCATGTTGATGGCGCCGGTGCCGTTGGTCGGTTCCAGCACCAATCTCGTGGTGGTCGGCGCACCGGCCTGCCTGGAGGGCGACGAGCTGCCGCCGACGCTGAAGTCGCCGATGCCCTACACGGCCCCACCGTTCGTCATCCCCGGCACCGGGACGTTGCAGCTCACGCTCACCCCGACGAACACCTCGCTGTTGACGAAGAACGGCAAGAAGATCCTGGTCAAGGGCCAGCAGTTCGTCGCGAAGTTCAACGTCCAGACGCCGGCCCAGCAACCGACCCCCGCCGGTCCGGTGCCGGACCCGGTCGCCGTGAAGCCGGGAACCGCGCAGTTCATCACCACGAACATGACCACCAAAGCCGGCTGACGCTGGACAGGCGTGGGACGCCACGTGCCGTCGAGCGCGATGCCGGCCGCCGCCCACCAAACGCCGTCGCGCTCGACCACGCGGCCGGCGCGGACCAGTTACCAGGCGTTGATCGATCCGGCCGCGATCGGCCGTGGCCTACGCGTGTTCGCCGGTGTCCGCCTGCTGCGCCACGCCCGCGCCGACGTGGTGGCGTTCGAGCGCGGTCATCCGACTGCCGGAGGTGGCGCAGAGTCACCACGTCACCGGCAACTACGACTGTCTGCTCCAGGTCGAGGTCGCCGACCTGCCCGCCTACGAGGAATTCCATGCCAACCGGCTGGCCAGCCTGCCCGGCGTGGCGGCGGTGACCAGCTACGTCACCATGAAGACGCTGGCCGAGTCAGCCGTATCGGGCGACCAGTGCGGTGCCGATGTCGCGTAGGCGGGTCCGCAATGTGTCCGGTGCGGTGACCTCGACGTGTGGGCCGAAGCCGGCCAGCATGGCGGCCGCCGCCGGTTCGGCGACGAAGGTCAGGTCCAGCGTGGTCCAGCCGTCCTCGGCCGGGGCGGGTGCCGGGGCGGGGCCGGCGAGTTGGGCGCGGCAGATGCGCAGCAGCCGGTCGGCCTCGGTTGCCTTGACCCGCAAGGACACCGCGCTGCCGGCCGGTCGTTCCTCGACCTTGCGGCGCAACGATTCCCACAGCGCTTCGAGGTCGAGGTCCGGCGGGCGCGTCGCCGGCTCGGGCCGGATCGTCGCGTCGCTCACCCGTGCGACTCGGTACAGCTTCGGCTGGGCGTCCGTCGCCGCTATCAGGTACCACACGCCGGCCTTGGCGACGAGGCCGTACGGGTCGACGGTGCGCGGTACGGCGACCGTCGTTCCGCTGCCCCGGTACGCCATCGTGAGACGTCTGCCCTGGTGCACGGCGTCCTGTAGGACCCGAAGCCAGGGCACGTCTTCTGCCTCGCCGCCCCAGCGGTGTGGGTCGACGACCACGCTGTCCCTGGCGCGCAGCGCGTCCGGGCGCTGTGGTTCCGGCAGGCGGGCGAGCAGTTTGCGCAGCGCGGCCCGTAGGTCGCCCTCCAGGCCGAGATCGGCCAGGGTGCTGTTGCCGGTGAAGGTGAACAGTGCCCGTGCCTCGTCGGTGGTCAGGCCGCTGACGTCGGTGCGGTAGCCGGAAATCAGGGCGCAGCCGCCGTTGCGGCCGCGTTCGGTGTAGACCGGCACGCCGGCCGCGGACAGTGCCCCGATGTCGCGGTACACGGTCCGCTCGGACACCTCCAGCTCGTCGGCCAGCCGGCGGGCGCTCGTGCGGCCGTACGCCTGTAGCAGCGAGAGCAGGGACAACAGCCGGTCGGCACGCATCGTCAAATCCTGACACAGGTTGTCAGGATTTCGCCGGACGATGGTGTCATGACTACCTTCACGATCACGCCGAGCGGCCCGTTCTCGCTCCGCGAGGCCGCCATGTTCGGGTTCGGCCAGCGGCACGCCGAGGACTTCACCGGCGTCCTGCGGCTCGCGTTCGGTTTGGACGACTACCGGCAGCAGGTCGGCGTCGAGGTGCGCCAGGACGACGGTGGGGTGCACTGTGCCGTGTCGGGCCCAGTGTCCGATGTGGACGCGGTGCGCGCGCAGGTGGCCAGGGTGTTGTCGCTCGATCACGACGGGATGGCGTTCGCCGATGTCGGTCGTCGTGATCCGGTGATCGGTCGGCTGCAACGCCTCGCGCCCGGCCTGCGGCCGCCGTTGTTCTACTCGCCGTACGAGGCGGCCGCGTGGTGCGTGCTCTCCGCGCGCCGCCCGGCCCGGCGGATGGCCGAGGTGCGGGCCCGACTCAGCGCGGCGCACGGCCGCACGTTCGAGCTGGTCGGGCAACGGATGGCCGCCTTGCCGACGCCAGAACAACTGCTGCGGGTAGCGGAGTTTCCCGGCATTCCCCAGGTCAAGATGGACCGCCTGCACGGCGTGGCACGGGCGGCGCTGGACGGGCTGCTGGACGTGCGCCGGCTGGCCGCGATGGCGCCGGACGAGGCAATGCGCGATGTCCAGCGGCTCAACGGGATCGGCCCGTTCTACAGTGCCCTGATCGTGATCAGGGCGTGTGGGCTGGCCGACGTGCTGGCGGTCGACGAGCCGAAGGCGCTGGAGATGACCCGCCGGCTCTACGGACTGGCCGAGACACCCGATGCCGAGCGGTTCACCGAACTCGCGCGGGCGTGGCAGCCGTTCCGGACCTGGGCCGTGGTGCTGATCCGCGCGGCCGGCAACCGCCTGCTGGCCGCCGCCTGACGTGTCCAAATTCATAGCCACGCCCGAACCGCCGCACTTGCGGATGTGGTCGTCAAGTCGGACACGACGACGCGGCTCCTGGTCCGTTGACGACTCGATCGGCCGTTGTCGTGGCTCGGCAGCGGCGTCGATCAACGACTACTGTCGCGGGCACATCCCCTCTGACCAGGAGAAACCACCATGCGCCTTTCTGCCCGCAACCAGCTCAACGGGACCGTCGCCGCCATCGAGGACGGCGCCGTGATGACGATCGTCAAGATCGAACTGCCCGGCGGCCAGGAGGTCACCGCGTCCGTGACGAAGGAGTCGGTCGCCGACCTCGATCTCGCCGTCGGCGCCCCGGTCACGGCCGTCATCAAGTCCACGGAGGTCATGCTCGGCGTCAACTGAACTCGGATGGCTGGGCGCCCCTCCAGTGGGGGCGTCAGCCGATGTTGTGCATGACGTGCTTGATCCGGGTGTAGTCCTCCAGGCTGTAGACGGACAGATCCTTGCCGTAGCCGGAGTGCTTGAATCCGCCGTGTGGCATTTCGCGACGATGGGAATGTGGCAGTTCACCCACACGCAGCCGAAATCCAGCCGATTCGACACCCGCATCGCCCTGCCGTGGTCCATTGTCCATACCGATGACGCCAGGCCGTATTCCACGTCGTTGGCCATGCGCACACTGGCACGCCATGTCGCGGGGCCGTACGTCGACTACGCCTGCACCACCGAGTACGCCACCACGGTCGCGGTGCCGGTACACGTGGACGGTGTGTTCCTGGGCGTCGCGGCGGCGGACGTGCTCGTCTCCCGTCTGGAGCAGCGGGTCCTACCGGCCCTGCGGCGGCTCGGCCACTCGTTGGCGCTGGTCAACGGGGCAGGCAGGGTCATCGCGTCGGCGTCGGCACGCTACGCCCCCGGCCACCTGGTACCACTGGACGACGCGGAGACCATCGCGCTACCGACCCGCCAAGGCGCACCACCACCAGCCATCGACTGGCAACTGGTCGACACGCGGTAGCGCTCGGCCGTCGATCGTGGTGAGCGTGCGGGTCGGCTCGATCTTCCGTCATGGCTGCTGGTCAGAGGTACTTGAAGCCGATGACCTGGCCTTCCTCGACCACGCCACCGAACACCCGAGCGCCGTACGTGGCGAACGCCTGCGCGAGCTGGCCGACGATGTTGTTCACCGGACCGAGTGGCAGGCCGTACGATCCGGGGCCCGAGCCGCCGTACTTGCCCTGGAGGCCGCCGATCTCCGGGTGGCGCTGGGGAAAGCCGGGGTCCGCCGCGTCCATCACGATGCGGACTCGCCACACCTTCGTCGAGAACATCTTGGTCGTGTCCTGGTGGTACGCCGTGGTGATCGTGATCCGCCGGAGCTCGGGCCACGCGATTCGGAAGGCCCCCTGCTTGCCTTCGTGCGCGAATCCCTCCTGGCTGATGACGACGGAGCGACGGTTCATCCGAGCGGCCAGTTTGGCGGCGCCCTTGCCCTCGATCGGAATGACGATCGGCGGCCAATAGGGTTGCTGTGGTTGCGGCGGACCGTACTGCTGCGGCGGACCGTACTGCTGCTGCGGACCGTACTGCTGCTGCGGATAGTACGGCTGCTGCTGCGGATGGTACGGCTGGTTGTGCGGCGGTACCGGTCCGTTCGGTTGCGGAGCGTCCCACTCCGACCGGCTGCCGTCTCTGCCCGTCATGGCCCGATTGTACGAGCCACGATCGCCGGTCGTCCGCTATTCGTGCTTGTCACGCAGCGGCCGCCGCCTTGGACGGTTCCGTTGGGGCTGTGACGAGCCCGATGTCCGAGCTGGGCCGGTAGGTCGCCTTGATCTTCTCCCGCTCGCGGTACAGGTGGTACAGCGCGATGGCGAAGATCGTGGTGCCGATGACGTTGGCCAGGAAGTGCCACCAGACCCGGTACGTCCACAGCGCGGGGCCGGGCGCGATCAGGCCGAACCACGTGGAGAGGCCGATCGCCCTCGGGGCGCCGAGTACGACCGACAGCGTCAGCGACAGATGTTCCAGGCCGTGGATGCCCTGCATCCAGACGCCCATCCTGCCCCATCGCCTTGCCTTGCTGCCGAGGGCGCGTCGGGTGATCACCATGACGCCGGCGAGACCGGCCAGGAAGATGAAGTTGCCGGTCAGGTGCAGGAATTCCATGCCGAACGTCGCCTTGCCGGGGTCGGCCTGCTCGAAACCCTTGGCCAGCCCCGTTCCCCACGGCGTCATGCCCGGTTGCTGAGTTGGGCGTAGTGCCCAGTAGGCCACCTGGGCGAAGTGTTCCTGCGCATGCCCGATCTGGCCGATCACGCCGAGTACGATCAGGCCCATGGTCGCCGGATAGACCCACGGCCGGCCGGCGCCGCGATTGCTGAACTTCAGTACGGCCACCGCCGCCCACATGCCGATCGCCCATAACAGCAGCAGGATCGCGCCTGTCGTGTCCCACCAGGAAACTGGCCCGCCCATCGCCATGTGTCGCCCTCTCAATGGTGTTCTCGGTTGAGCATCCTCACATGGAACCAGGGGCGTCGGCGTCTTGTGCCGTGCCGTCTTTTGTTGCGGGGCCGTCTTTGCGGCCGTCCAGGAGGGGTTGCCGCGGATTCCACGGCACGCCGGTGCGCTTGCGCGCGATGGCCGACAGTGCTTCCAGCACAACGCGGTTGGCCAGCGCCGCCGTGATGTCGGCGTGGTCGTAGGGCGGGCTCACCTCGACGACGTCCATCCCGACGACCGGGAGTTCCAGGCAGATCCGGCGCACCGAGTCGAGGAGTTCCCGTGCGGAGAGGCCGCCCGGTTCCGGGGTGCCGGTGCCGGGCGCGTGGCCGGGGTCGCAGACGTCGATGTCGACGGACAGGAAGACGCCGTCGCAGTCGTCGGCCGCGATGGTGAACGCCTCGGTGAGGCATTCGGTGAGGCCGCGCGTCACGATCTCGGTCATCTCGTAGGACCGCATGTCCCGCTCTGCCATCCACCGCAGGACCGCCGGCTCCGGCCAGTAACCACGCAGTCCAATTTGGAGGAACCGGTCGCCGCGCAGCGCGCCGGACTCGATGAGGCGGCGCATGGGCGCGCCGTGTCCCCAGAGCGAGCCGAACGCGATGTCGCCGGTGTCCGCGTGCGCGTCGAAGTGAATCATCGAGACGCGACCGGCACCGAGCGCGTCGGCCACACCGGAGGCGTCCCCGTACGTGACGGCGTGATCTCCACCGAGGACGACCGGAACGGCCCCGGTACCCGCGATCGTGGCGACGGCCACCCGCAGGTCGGCGAGGGACCTGGCGGCGTCACCCGAGAACATCTCGACGTCACCCGCGTCGTAGACGGTGAGGTCACGCAGGCCGTCGGTGCGCAGCGCGAGGCTGGGGCGGCCGCCGCCGTGGTGGAGGTAGTCCGTGGTGCGGATGGCGCGCGGCCCGAACCGGGTACCGGGGCGATTCGTGGTGCCACCGTCGAACGGAGCACCGATGATCACGATGTCGGCGTCCGGATAGGTGTCCGGGTCGGTGTGGTCGCAGCGGGCGACGCCCAGAAAGGTGACGTCCGGACCGTACTGGGAGCCGTAACGCGCCATGTGACTCAATCTAACGTCAGACCACCGCGTCCGGCAGCGCGATCTTCATGCCGGGACGCGGTGGTGACGACTGGTGGCTACGGGCTGGCTAGCCGGCGCGCCGGAGTTCGACGACGGGGATCGTCCTGGTGGTCTTCTTCTCGTACTCGCCGAACTGCGGTACCGCCGCCGCCTGCTTGGCGAAGATCTCGTCGCGCTCGGCGCCGGTGAGCACTACCGCGGTGACCTGGAAGGTTTCGGTGCCGAGCTCGGCGGTGACCGTCGGGTTGGCGACGAGGTTGTGGTACCACGCCGGGTTCTCGTCCGCGCCGCCCTTGCTGGCGAAGATGAAGATGCGGTCGCCATCGGCGAGGTAGGCCACCGGCGAGACACGCTCGGTGCCGGACTTTGCGCCGATGTGGTGCACGAGGAGAATCGGCATGCCCGCGAACATGCCGCCGACCTTGCCGCCGTTCTCCCGGAATTCTGTGACAACATTGCTGTTGAAGTCGTTGGGGCCGTCCGACACACGAACCTCCTTGAAGCGTACCGATTAGTTGATAGCTAAACTATATCGGACCCTGTTGTCAAGCGCATCGCGGCCGCCGCATGGCCGGCGCCACGGCCCTCCGCGCGGGCGACGATCCGACCGGCCTCGATGCGCACCGCCGTCTCGGTTTCGTCGCTGACCGCCGGCACGCCGGCCGCGGCCGCGATGGCGCCGGTGTCGTCGCAGATCACCTGGACGCGTGGCCATGCCGATCGGGGGAACGCCTGGCGCAGGCAGGCGGCCACTTCCGCGATGGTGAGCCTGGCCAGCGGGATCAGTTCGCCGGGATCGCTGCTGACGAGGACGGCCACGACATCGGTACCGGACCGGACCGCGTCCTCGACGGCGGCGACGCGATGCAGCCCGAGCACGGCAACGACACCGTCGCCGGCGAACCGCGCGGGTTCCGCGCTGACCATGTCGATCACCGCAGGCGGCGGCGACCATGGCTCGCGGATGGACTCAGGTCGCGGGCCGGCGTGCGGCGGGGCCCAGTAGTCGTTGAGATCGAGACCAGCCAGTCGCTCGCAGGCGCTGATGACGTCGAACGGTTCGACGAAGCCGGGCGCTGCCGAGGCCAACAGGCCGGCGCCGTGCAGGGTGGTCAGCACGACCTCCGCCGTGCGCACCAGGCGGGGGAGTGGTCCGTCTGGTGCTGTTTCCAGTGGTCGCAGTCGTTCCATCGCCAGCGCGAGCAGGAGCGCGTCGAGCTTCATGAGCTGGGTGAACGGCCGCCGGATCGCGTCGTCGGCGACGATTTCGGCGAGGCTGTGGTGGTGCGCGGGCCGGGTGGTCCAGGCGCGGGCGAGTGAGCCGAGCGCGTCGCGGACGGTGCCACCTGGCGGGCCGTGCAGCACTTCGTCCGCCTCGTCCGCCAGCACGGCGAAGTAGAGAGCGCGCTTGCTGGGGAAATTGGAGTAGACGGCGCCACGGGTGAGTTCGGCGCGCTCGGCGATGACGTCGATCTTGGCATCGCGGAAGCCGCGCTCGGCGAACTCCGCACGGGCGGCGGCCAGCACCGTCGCGCGGTTGCGCTCCTGGGTCTGCGCCCTGCTGAGCCGGCCCATGGTGCTCCCTCGGTGTTGCCATCGGTTCCGGATCAAGATACCGTGACCATCGAGATGATGAGAACATCTGATGACAACATCTGGAGTGATCGACGTGAGCCCGAAGGTGCCCGAGGTCGACTTGGCCGATCCCGATGTGCTGCGTGATCCCGTTGCCGCGTATGGGAAGGCGCGCGAACAGGCGCCGCTGGCGCGCCTGTCGGCCCCCGGTTTCGGCGAGATGTGGGGTGTGACGCGATATGCGGAGGCACGGGAGATGCTCACCGATGCCCGGTTCGAACTGAACACCGACAGCTATCAGCGGCCGAACGTGCCGGCGGACTGTGAGCCCTTCCTGCGCACGATGCAGGAGACGGAAGGCGCGGAGCACCTACGCCTGCGGCGTCTGGTGTCGCCCGCCTTCACGGCACGGCGGGCAGCCGAGTTCCGGCCGCGCGTCGAGCCTATCGTGGCGCGCCTGCTGGACGAACTGCCCGACCACGCCGAGAACGGCTCGGTCGACCTGGTGCGCCATTTCGCCAGGCCGCTGCCGATCGAGGTCATCTGCGAGTTGGTCGGAATTCCGGCGCGGGACCGGCCGAAATGGCGAGAGTACGGCGCCGCGGTGGCGGCGGGCTACGGCAAGGCGTTGACCGACGCCATCCCAGGCATCGTCGACGGCGCGAAGTCGGCCGTGGCGACACGGCGAGTCGAGCCGAGCGACGACGTGATCTCCAGCCTGATCCAGGCCCAGTCCGACGACGGCGACCGGCTCGGCGACACGGAACTGATCAGCCTGGTGTGGCTGCTGGTGCTGTCGGGCCAGACACCGACGAACCTGATCGCCAATTCGGTGGCCGAGTTGTCCGCACACCCGGAACAGTTGGTGGCGTTTCGGGAAGATGATCGCCGCGCGCCGAGGGCGGTCGAAGAACTGATCCGCTGGTGCGGCCCGCAACTGCTGGCCATTCCCCGTTACGCCAAGGAAGCCGTGCGAATCGGCGACGTGCGGATCGACAGGGGAGAGGCGGTTTCGGCAGTGATCGCGGCCGCCACCCGTGATCCCCGAGCGTTCCCCGACCCCGACCGCCTGGACATCACCAGGGACGCGGAAGGAACGCCGCACCTGGGATTCGGCCACGGCCCACATTTCTGCCTGGGCGCGGCCCTGGCCCGAGTGCAGACGGGAACGGCACTCACGGCCCTCCTGAACAGATTCCCCAAGCTGACGGTGGAAACCGAGAACACCCGAACCCAGGACCCCAGCACCTGGCGACTGGCAGCACTACCAGCAAGGTTGCGGGCCTAAGCGCTTCGGTTGGTCAGCGCGGCGCGTGCCGCCGCCAGTACCGCGGTCGCCGTTGCGGCCAGTGCCGGTGAGTCGAGCTTCCACTGCTGCCAGAACAGCGGTACGTCGACGGGTCGGTCCGGCGCGAGGTTGACGAGGGCGCCGGCGCGCAGCAGCGGCTCCGCCTGCGACTGTGGCACCAGGCCCCAGCCCATGCCGCCGACGACGGCGTCGCGGAAGCCTTCCGTCGACGGGACGTAGTGCCGTGCGCCGCTCGCGCCACCGCGCCGGGTGACGGCGCGGGCGAACCGGTCCTGGATGTCGTCGTCGCGGTCGAACACCACGACCGGGGCTTCCGACACCAGCGTGGGCAGCGCGGTGTGCGACCACTGGTCGAGGTAGCCGGGGCTGGCGACCGGCAGATAGCGCATCCGTCCGAGCCTGCGGGCCGAACAGCCGGCCACCGGGTCCGCCGCCGACGTGACGGCGGCCATCACCAGGCCCTCGCGCAGCAGCGTCGCCGTGTTGTCCTGGTCGGCGCGGCGCAGTTCGAAGCGGATCGGCGTCGCCTGCGGCACCGTGGCGATGGCGGGCAGGAACCAGGTCGCCAGCGAATCGGCGTTCACAGCGATGGCGATGCGGGCCGGTTCGCCTTCGGCGCCGAGGCCGAGTTCGGCCATGGTGTCGCGTTCCAACTGCGCCAGCCGACGGGCGTAACGCACCATGATCTCGCCGGATTCGGTCAGTCGCACCGGTTTCGTGCGGATCAACAGCACCCGGCCGGTCTGCTGCTCCAGCGCCTTGACGCGCTGGCTGACAGCGGACGGCGTCACATGCAGGGCAACGGCGGCAGCGTCGAGCGTGCCCTCGTCGACGACGGCGAGCAGCGTCCGCGCCTGGTCGAGCATCATGAGCGCTAATGATACCTAAGAATCATTAGCTGGACCAAAGTCCGGCGCGCTCCTAGATTCGATGGTATGGGGACGGTCCTACTGGCCGCACTCGCCGGATTCGGCACCGGCCTGTCGCTGATCGTCGCCATCGGCGCGCAGAACGCCTTCGTGCTGAGACAAGGCATCCGCCGTGACGCGGTGTTCCTGGTGGTAGCGATCTGCGCGCTGTCCGACGCGGTCCTGATCGCGCTGGGAGTGGGCGGAGTGGGCGCGATCGTGGCAGCGGCGCCATCGGCACTGACCGTGGTAAGGCTGGCCGGCGGCGGTTTCCTGCTCTGCTACGGAGTGCTGGCCGCCCGCCGCGTGCTACGACCGGCGACCGAGTCACCAGCGGGTGGGGGGCCGGCCGGATCACGGTGGCGCGCCGCACTGACGTGCGTGACGATGACGTGGCTCAACCCACACGTCTACCTGGACACGGTGCTACTACTGGGATCCGTGGCGGCAGGGCACGGATCGCTGCGGTGGGAGTTCGGGCTGGGCGCGGCGGTGGCGAGCGTGTTCTGGTTCGCCACGCTGGGTTTCGGCGCGCGCCTACTGGGGGGCTTCTTCGCCCGGCCACAGTCATGGCGAGTGCTGGACGGTCTGGTAGCCACGACGATGCTCACCATAGGGACGCGCCTGATCATCACCCTGTGAACCAACGCGGGAGTCCTGCTCTTCCCGATCCCCACCGGCCGTTACGACAGTGCAGCGATCGGGAAGTGCAGGCCGACCAACCCAGGCAACGAAATCCACAGTGGACGACAATCAGACCTTACGGGCGACAGCACCGACGATACAGTGCTGCACCTGGTTCAGCGGACGCAGCCGAGGCCCATCCGGCCACCAGTCGGCGCACAGCACCAACCCAGGCTCGACCAGCTCCAACCCGTCGAACAACTCCAGCACCTGAGCGCGGGTACGGAACGTCCCGGAGCCCATCGGGCTGTGCAGGAACATGTGTTCCATCTTGCGGGCGACTTCGCTGTGCTCGTCCTCCGGGTCCAGGAAGTGGCTGAGGGCGACGTAGGAACCGACCGGCAGCGCGTCGACGTACTCCCGCATGATCACGGCGGGGTCTTCCGGCGCGCCCTGGTAGTGGTGCAGGGTGCCCAGTTGCAGCAGCGCGAGCGGCAGTTCGAAGTCGATGTGCTTGCGGACGTCCTCGTTGCCGAGCACCTCCTGCGGCCGGAAGATGTCGGCGGCCACGAAGTGTGTCCTGTCGTTCTCCTCCAGCAGCGCCCTGCCGTGCGCGAGCACGACGGGGTCGTTGTCGACGTACACGACCTGCGTGTCCGGGTTCAGCCGCTGTACCACCTGATGGGTGTTCTCGGCGGTCGGCAGGCCGGAGCCGCAGTCGAGGAACTGGGTGATCTCGGTCTGACTGGCCAGGAACCGGCAGGCGCGGATCAGGAATCCTCGGTTCTCGAAGGCCAGCTCCTGTGCCTCCGGTGCCGCCTTCTGCACGCCGCGCAGTACCTCGCGGTCGACCTCGTAGTTGTCCTTGCCGTTGAGAAAGGCGTCGTAGACCCGCGCGATGCTGGCTCGGGTGGGATCGACACCGACTGGCACCGCCCGCGCCGAACGGGTGGAGGTGCGGTCGGGCATCATGTCTCCTCGGACGATTTCACGAGTGGTTGGGAACCCAACCGAGGGTAGGGGTTCGTACAAGATGGGTAAACGCAAATCCCCCGGTCGGTGTAGGTACAACACCCGTTCGGCGGCATCGCGTTGTTGCCTGGAGTATGGTCATATGTCCGGGCTCGATGGCGGAAAGGGGCTTGGTGATGGCTGCGGTGGGTGATTCGAACCATGAACCCGACACCGGTCCCACTGTCCGGAGGATGATTCTCGGCACCCAGTTGCGTCGGTTGCGTGAACGGGCGGAAATGAGCCGCTCCGAGGCCGGTTACGCCATTCGTGGCTCCGAGTCCAAGATCAGCCGGTTGGAACTCGGTCGTGTCGGATTCAAGGGACGTGATGTCACAGATCTGCTGATCCTCTACGGCGTGACCGACGAGGAGGAACGCGCGCAGTTCCTCGCCATGGTCGCACAGTCGAATCGTCCTGGCTGGTGGCACCGCTATACCGACCTGATGCCGAAATGGTTCGAGGATTTCGTCGGGCTTGAGGAGGCGGCGACCCGGATCCAGACCTTCGAGGTGCAGTTCGTGCCCGGCCTGATGCAGACCGAGGAGTACGCCAGGTCGGTCGCCAGCCACGGCCGGCCCGAAGCGGTCAACGACGACGTCGAGCGCAGGGTCGCGCTGCGCATGCGGCGACAGCGAATCCTGGCCGGCCCCAACGCACCCCGGCTGTGGGCGATCGTCGACGAGTCGGTGCTGCACCGGCCGCTCGGCGGTCCGCACGTGCTGAAAGAACAGATCGAACTGCTGCTGGAACTGACCGCGCAGCCGCACATCTCGCTCCAGATCCTGCCTTACCACCTCAGCGGCCGCGCCGCGGAAGGGGCGTTCTCGCTGCTGCGGTTCGCCGAGCCGGAACTGCCTGTCATCGCGTACGTCGAGCATCTCGCCGGCGCGCTCTATCTGGAGAAACTGGACGAGATCGAGATCTTCGGCCGCGCCATGGACCGGCTCGCCGTCGACGCCGAGACGCCGGATCGCAGCCGTCAGATGCTGTCCAAACTACGCGCGGAAATCTGAGCAGAATTCCGATCTGAGCGGACTTCGGCAGGAAGTCCGGGTCGTCGTTCACCCACACGGGTAATTCTCTGTTGTGCCTGCATGAGCCGCTGCACGTGCATGTGCTGGTGCGGCGGCACATGCTAACGTGACGTTCGTCAGCGGATGCATGTGCAGATGCGTCCAGTGGTACGGACGGAAGGTGGCTCATGGCACTCGAAATCCAGGACATGTCGGACGGTAGCCCGTTAGCGGCCGCCCGCTGGCGCAAGAGCAGGCACAGCGGCGCCGTCGGCAATTGTGTCGAGGTCGCGCCGTTGGGCAACGGGGATATCGCGGTACGGAACTCGCGGCATCCGAACGGTCCCGCGATCATCTATACCCGTGCCGAGATGACCGCGTTCATGAGTGGTGTCAAGGACGGCGAATTCGATGACCTCTTCGACTGAGTCGGCGGTGGGGATCGACGACCAGTTGCGCGCGCTTCTCGCGCGTGGATTTCAGTTCATTCATCCGACCGGCAGGTCGGGTGAGCTCGTTGCGATCGTGGGCGTGCGGGTACATCACGACATGACCGACGTGGTGTGCCTGCGCGGTGAGGGCGAAGCGAAGGCCGCCAGGATGCCGGCCGACGAGGACGACATCCTGGCGCCGAAGCAAACCGTGTGGCAGAAGACCGGCGGCGCGGGCACGGTGTTGACAGGGTTGCTCGCACTGCCGGACGACTATCCCGCCGTGGCCGCGATGGCCACCGCGCCGGCTGCCGACCGGACCGCACCACCGAGCCGGCTGGTTCGGGTGCCGTAGGTCGAGTTCGCCATACCGAGAACTTCTTCCGCGTGCGCGCGGCGGTTCGATCATGCGCCCGCGAGCCGCCGCAGCAGCGGTATCGAAAGTCGACGCCGGTTCGCAAGCCGGACAGGTATCGACGCTCGGTGATTAGGGGGACGCGAATGTTGCTCCCGGAACTCCGTACGTGGATCATATGCGGGTGACAGGTTTCAGCTCGCCGCGTCCGAAGACGCGGACGACACCGCGCGAAATGTGCCTGACCTGCTTATACCCCCGTACCGAGGATGTTGATGTCTGACTCGCCCGCGGTGACCCGACCTGACTTCGTCCGTATCGCCGTGTTACCGGCGCTCGCCGTGGCGGTGCTGGCGGCGGCAATGGCGGCGGTGCTCGTCATGACCCACTCGGTTGAGGTGATCGTCACAGTCCTTGTGGTTGTGGCGGTTGGCTTTGTAGTGGCGTTCAGTTGGGCCGTTCGCGAGGCGAACCGGGCCAGGCGCACCGTCGACCAGCAGTGCACCGATCTCATGACGGCGGCCGGGCACGCGGATGCCGCGGCGCGTGCGGTCTACCAGCAGCTCGGCGAGTTACAGCGACTGGTCGACACGGTGACGGCATGGCCGACCGAGTTCCGGAACCAGATTACGCAGTTTGTTTCGCTGGTTCGCGAAGGACAAACGAGCCCCACCATCGATCCGCCGAGCGAGCAGATCAACGGTCGAGGGCCACTCGCGAAATTGTCTCACGAGTACCATCAGGCGCGGTTTGCCGCCGAATCGGCGGTGCTCGCCGCCGCACAGCTCAACGCGGCGGAAGGTGACCCCGCGCAGCGGCTGGAAGTGTTCGCGAAATTCGGGCGCCGCCTCCAGTCGTTGGTGCACAGGGCGATCCGGATGCTGGACGACCTGGAGAACGAGGTCGAGGATCCCGATCTGCTCAAGGGCCTCTACCGGGTCGACCATCTCGTCACCGGTATGCGGCGCCAGGCGGAGAACCTCGTCGTGCTCGGCGGAGCGAAGGCGCCGCGCCAGTGGAGCAAGCCGCTGTCGATGGTCGCGGTGCTCCGGTCGGCCGTCGCCGAGGTGGAGCAGTACAACCGGGTCAAGCTCGTGCTGCCGATCAAGGGCACCCTGCGCGGCCACGCCGTCGCCGAGATCATCCACCTGCTGGCCGAGCTGATCGAGAACGCCACCGTGTTCTCCGACCCGCAGACCGTCGTCATGGTGCGTGCCCAGACCGTGAAGGCGGGACTCGCCATCGAGGTCGAGGACCGGGGGCTCGGCATCCGGCTGGACGAACTCGGCCGCATCAACGGCCTGCTCGCCGGTGCCGACGCCGACGACATGGGCGAACTGCTCGGTGACGGCCTGATCGGCCTCTGGGTGGTCGCACAGCTCGCTCGGCGCAACGACGTCCGAATCCGCCTGCAGACCAACATCTTCGGTGGCACCAGCGCCGACATCGTGGTGCCGCACAGCCTGTTGGGCGGCGAGACGGACGGCGCACCGGAGCAGCCCGCCGCGCCATCGGCGCCCAGCACGCTCGGTGTCGGCGAGACCCACTCCCGGATCGAGGGACTGCTGCCGGACGGCGAGTACCGCCAGCCGCGCCACGCGGCCTTCACCGAACCCGAAGTGACCCAACTGGTGGTACCGGATCACTATTCCTGGCCGGGTGTCGGGGACGCGCAGCAGCAGCGACCCGTGCTGCCGAAGCGGGAACCCGGTACGACCAATCTGGCGCCGGAACTACGGCAACCGCCGCAGCTCGACGCGGCCACCTCCGTTGCCACCCCCGATCTGATGGCCACGTTCCGGAACGCCTTCCTGGCCGCTGGTCAGGACGGGATGCCGGAACGTCCTGCCGGCGAGTCGACCGACGGCGCCGGCTGACCCGCGTTACCTGAGGGGAATTCATTCATCATGACCGATCGGCCCACGAATCAGGCACAGGACCTCACCTGGCTGTTACGCAGCCTGGTGCAGGCGGTCCCCGGTGCCCGGCGGGCGCTCCTGCTGTCGTCGGACGGATTGGCGAAGTACTGGTACGGCATGGACACCGACGAGGCGGCCGTCCTGGCCGCGATGGCGTCCGGGCTGTGCTCGGTCGCGCGCAGCGTCGGCACGCGCTTCGGTGACGG
>DATBDL010000107.1:0-2848 GCA_036269975.1 Pseudonocardiaceae bacterium
CACCAGCCGACACGCACCCGTTCCGGTCGCACTCGCACCTGGTAACCCGTGCTGGTTGGAATTGGCCACCTCAGCCCCGGCCACCGTGATGGACTTCTACCGCGCGGTGATGGGCTGGGCCTTCGAACAACGCGTGGACTCGGACGGACTGCCGTACTACGTCGCCATGTCGGCCGGTGAGCCGGTGGCCGGTGTGCGGCCGGTCCGCGAACCGGTCACCGACTGGACGGTCTACCTGGCCACCACCCATCTGGCCAGCCTGGTGGCACGGTCCGAAGCACTGGGCGGCCGGACGTTCGAGAACACGCACGTCGTGCCGAGGGTCGGCACGAAGGCGCTGATCGAGTCGCCGGCCGGGGCCCGGTTCGGGGTGTGCGAGATCGCGCCGGACTGGTCGTTCACCGCCGGCCTGCCCAATTCGCTTGCCTGGGCGGAGTTCGTCACACACCTGGCCGTGCAGGCCGACCAGTACTTCGGCGAGTTGTTCGGCTACACCGGCCGCCAGTTCGGCGACGGCGCCGACGACGACTACATGGTCTGGTACGCCGGCGAAGACTCGGTGATCGGCCGAGTGCGGATGATGCCCGGTACCCCGGCAGATGTGCCGGCGCGCTGGATCACGCACTTCCGCACGCCGCTGGACCGGGACCTCGACGAGGCGCTGTACGTCGCGCACGACGCGGGGGCCCGGCTGCGGCTGCGGCCGTACGCGTCGCCGCTGGGCAAGGTGGCCGTGATGTCGGACCCGACCGGCGCGCGGTTCGCGCTGATCGATCCGGCGTTCGCGGGGAACGACGGCGGTACCCGAGCGGATGACCCGTTCGACGACTGATCGTCGGTACCGGATGCCATCATCTGGAGCATGGACCTGCATGTGCACGACTTCGGGCCGCCGGAGGGCGTTCCGCTGCTCGCTGTACACGGCCTGACCGGCCACGGCGGCCGGTGGCGCCGGCTGGCCGGCACCCGGCTGCCGGGTTTCCGCGTGCTCGCGCCCGACCTGCGCGGGCACGGCCGCTCGACGCCGCTGCCGCCGTGGACGCTGGAACAGCACGCAGCCGACCTGCTGACGGTGATCGACGCGTACGAACTGGACGCCGTGCCCGTGCTGGCCCACTCGTTCGGCGCCGCCGTCGTGCTGCACCTGCTGCGGCTCGCGCCCGGCAGGATCAGTCAGTTGCTGCTGCTCGATCCGGCCGTCGGCCTGGAGCCCGCGATGGCGCTGGAACACGCCAATTACCCCGCGGACAGGGTGTTCGCCGATCCGAGGCAGGCGTGGGAGGCCCAGCGCTACGACTGGCCGGTGGCGTCCGACGAGGCCGTGACCGACGAGGTCGGCGAGCACCTGGAACGGACCGAATCGGGCTGGCGGTTCCGCTACCTGCCGGCCGCTGTGACGACCGCGTGGAGTGAGATGACGCGGACACCGGTCCTGCCCGGCCCCGGCACGCCGACGATCGTCGTCCGGGCGCTGCGGCAGCCGTTCGTGCCGCAGGCGTTCGTCAACGGCTGTCAACTCGCGCTCGGGCCGGAGTTCGAAGTGCTGAACTGGGACTGCGGGCACGTGATCTACGTGGAGTGCCCAGACGAAACCGGTGCCCTGGTCAGCAGATTCGTCGGGCAAGGCTGAGGAGTTTCGAGGGTGGACGAACAGATTCACGAGCAGATCCGCGCGGTCGTGGCGGCGATCCCGGCGGGCTCGGTGGCGACCTACGGGGACGTGGCGGCGCTGGCGGGCGCGCCGTCACCAAGGTTGGTCGGCCGGGTGCTGTCCGAGGACGGGCACGATCTGCCGTGGCAACGGGTGCTGCGCGCGGACGGCACGACGGCACCGCACCTGACCAGGGAACAGTTGGCGCTGCTGCGAACGGAGGGAGTGCTGGCTGATGGCGAGCGGGTCGACCTGCGCCGTTACCGCTGGTCGGACGCAGCGGACGCGATCGCGAGGGCAGGCGAACCGGGACTGTTCTGAGCCTCGCTGTAGCTCTGGACGATCCGCTCTACGAGCAGCGGATGCGGGCCGAGTGGTTCGCTGACGACGTCAGCCCCGGTTTGCCGCACCCACCGATGGAACAGGCCGGGTGCCAGTAGCCAACTCGCGACCGCGACCCGCCCCCGTGACCGCGCCACCACGTCGTGCACGGATGGCTGCCCGGTGGCGATCCAGCCGACCTCGACCGGGCTGCCGACCATCCTGGCCAGCGACACGGCGGCCCGCCGGATCTCGGCCCTGGCACGTGGATCGGACGAACCGGCCGCCGCCAGCACCACCGTGTCCGACGCGCGCCACCCAGCGTCGACCAGTCGGTCCATCGCCGCGGCGACCACGGCCGGTGCCGAGGAGAGCGGCGCCGCCAGCCGCACGTCCCGCCGCCCTGTCTGCTCGATCTGGTCGGGCAGATCCACCCGAACGTGGTAGCCGGCGGCCAGAAACGCTGGCACGACAACGACCGAGCCGCGTGCGCGGACCAGCACGTCGGCCACTGACGGACCGCACACGTCGGCGAACGCCAGCCGCACCCGCACCTCGGGCAGTCGCGTCGCGACCGCGTCGGCGATGGCGCTCGCGGTCGTGGCGCCGGCCGGATCGCGCGTGCCGTGCGCCACCAACAACAACGTCACGGCCGCACCGCGAACGACACCATCACGACACACCACCCGTCGGGTCGGTGGCCAGGCGATAGCCGCGCTTGACCACGGTCTGTACCAGACCCGGCTGGCCCAATGCCGATCGCAGGCGCGCGACGGCCGTCTCCACCGCGTGTTCCTCGCCCGCCCCCGGCAGCGCGGCCAGCAACGCGGGCCGCGACACGACCAGACCGGGCCGGTCGGCCAGCGCTCGCAGCAC
>DATBDL010000108.1:0-10558 GCA_036269975.1 Pseudonocardiaceae bacterium
GGCCGGTCCAGCATCGCGGCCGGATTGTGCACGAGATACGTGTCCAGCGGGTCGTCCCGTGCCACGAACACCACCAGCGCGCCGTAGCCGGATCGGCCGGCGCGCCCCGCCTGCTGCCAGAACGACGCCAGCGTGCCGGGAAAACCGGCCACCACCACCGCGTCCAGCCCCGCGATGTCCACGCCCAACTCCAACGCGTTGGTGCTGGCGACGCCGAGCAGGTCACCGCTGTCCAGCGCCCGTTCCAGCGCCCGCCGGTCCTCCGCGAGATAGCCCGCCCGATACGCCGCCACCCGACCGGGCAGGTCGCCGGACACCTGGGCCAGCACGTGCTTCGCGGTCAGCGCGGCCAGTTCGGCGCCGCGCCGCGACCGCACGAACGTCAGCGTCCGCGCGCCCTCGATCACCAGGTCGGCCATGATCCGCGCGGCCTCGGTCCCGGCCGGCCTGCGGACCGGGGAACCGTGCTCACCGGCCAGGTTCGGCAGCAGCGGCGGTTCCCACAACGCGACGGTCCGCGCCCCGCGCGGTGATCCGTCGTCGGTCACCGCGGCGCACTCGACGCCGGTCAGTCGGCTGGCCAGCGCGTCCGGATCGGCGACGGTGGCCGACGCGAGCACGAAGACCGGACTGGCACCGTATTTCGCGGCGATCCGCCGTAACCGGCGCATCAGCAGCGCCACGTGCGAGCCGAACACCCCCCGATACGCGTGGCACTCGTCGATCACCACGTAGCTCAGCTTGCGCCACAGCCGCGCCCAGCGCGCGTGCTGCGGCAGGATGCCGCGGTGCAGCATGTCCGGGTTGGTGTAGATCCACCTGGCGTGCGCGCGGACCCAGTCCCGTTCGGCCATCGGCGTGTCGCCGTCGTAGCTGGCCGGCCGGACGTCGGCGACGTCCATGGCCCGCACCGACCGGAGCTGGTCGGCGCCGAGTGCCTTGGTGGGGGCCAGGTACAGCGCGGTCGCCTTGCGGTCGGCGCGCAGCGCGGTGAGCACGGGCAGTTGGTAGGCAAGGGATTTGCCGGAGCCGGTGCCGGTCGCGACGACGACGTGTGTGCCGTCGTGCGCCAGGGTGGCCGCTTCGGCCTGGTGCGTCCACGGTCGTGGCACGCCGCCGTCGGTCAGCGCCGCCACCACATCGGGATCGGCCCACGCCGGCCAGTCCGCGAATCGGGCCGTGTGCGCCGAGAGGTCGGCGACGTGCGTCAGCGGCGACTCCCCGGCTGGGGTGCCGGCCAGGACCCTGGTGAGCAACCGCCGGCCCGAACTGTCCACGGCGTCCGGCACCAGGGGAACGTCTCGCACCCAGGAAGTCTGGCACTCGACCCCGACGGCCCAGGCGTCGACGGGCCCAGCCGCCGCCGGCTTAGCTGACGCCGGGCGCCAGTGCCTTCTCCAGTACCTGTGCCGCCTCGTCCATGTAGCCACGGCCGGTCGCGTAGCTGGTACTGATCGGCTGGCGGCTCAGGATCGCGATCAGGAACTGGTTGTTCGAACCGAGCACGCCCGTCGTGTTCAACGTCATGCTGTTGCCGCCGATCTGCATCCAGCCCTGCTTGGCCTTCACCGTCGACGCACGCGGTGGCTGGAGCAGCCCGAACGCCTGGTCGAAGCCGTCGGCGCCCTTGTTGGCCGCGTTGCCGAGATCGCCGACGATCAGCGCCGAGTCGACCGGCGACAGCTTGTCGAACACGTAGTCGTAGACCTTGAGCACGTCCTGCGCCGAGAACCTTGTCTCGCCCCACTCGCCGAGGATGGTCGGCGCCGTGGTGTTCTGCAGGCCGTAGAGCTGCACGAACTCGGGGATCAGCTTGACACCGCCGTACGCGCCCCAGAACGCGTCCATCGCGTTGTCGTCGGACAGTTCCAGCGCCCGCGTGATGTTGTTCTGCATGGTCGCGCTCAGCTTCAGCGCACCGATTTCCTGCTCGTGCAGCAGGTAGGTGACGGTGAACAGCTTGATCACCGACGCCGAGTAGAACGGCGTCGCGCCGAGTTGGCCCGCGACGACCTTGCCGGTCTGGCGGTCCTCGATGGCGACGCCCATGGTCACGCCCTTGATGCCCAGTCCGTCGACCGCGTTGACGGCGCTGGTCATCAGCGGTGAGTAGTCCGGCGCGGTCGTCGGCGGTGGCGTGGTCGTCGTCGGCACGGGCGAGGTGGTCGTGCTCGCAGGTGGCGTGGTGCTGGCGTGGAACGCGGTCGGGCTGGCCGCGTCGTCGTGGCGGTTGTGCACCACGACCGCGACCACGGCGACCGCGACCAGTACGACCGCCACGATCGGCGTGACCGTGAACAGCCAGCTACGGCGGCGGCGCCCGCCCGTGTCAGACTTCATGGCCGGTTAGACGCATGGAGTACCTCGCCTGTTGCTTCGGCCGCTCGTCCGCGGACCCCCATGATTACTGTGTGTAACCGGCTAGTGAGCCTACCTGATGGCCGAGTGCCGCATGCTGAGTGTCCTGCCAGAACAGGGATAACGGACAATGGGGACGGCATGACATCGATATGGCCGTCCATTTGCCACGTGAAGTCGACCTACGAACACGCTGCGTAGTCGAATTGGTTCGACTACCGTCCCGAGTGAACTGTGACCAGTGTCACTTATCTGAAACCGGTCGCTGAATCGGACGAGACCGGCGGACGCAATGCCGCAGATGGCCGCCCATTATCGATACAGTATCGATCAAGTCGAGGGCCCGAAGGTAACAGGATGTGCACGGAACGGGACGGGTCGCGTTATCACTTCACGCGACCAATAGACTCCGCCTCCATCGCACCAGATCCCGTGGTGCACCCCTTGCGTCGAGGCCGCTGCCACCGTGCGAAGCGGCTGGGCGCGCACACAAGCACAAGCAATAGTCATCAGGAGGACGGATGTCCCGGCACTCCCTCGCGGACGGCCTCGTGCTATCCGGAGGTGATCGCGGCGTTGTCGCCGTGGTCGCCGTCATCGCCCTCGCCGCCCTGGTCGTTGGCTACATCCTGCTCAAGGAGGTGCTGGCCGCGGGCCAAGGCACCAGCAAGATGCAGGAGATCGCCAAGGCCGTCCAGGAAGGCGCTGCGGCGTATCTGAACCGGCAGTTCCGCACGCTCGGCGTGTTCGTCGTGATCGTGTTCGCGCTGCTGTTCGCGCTGCCCGCCGACTCGGTCGGCGAGCGCATCGGCCGCTCCGGCTTCTTCCTCGTCGGCGCCGGTTTCTCGGCGACCATCGGCTACCTCGGCATGTGGCTGTCCACCAGGGCGAACGTGCGGGTCGCCGCCGCCGCGAACACCGAAGGCCGGGAACGGGCGATGCGGATCGGCTTCCGCACCGGTGGCGTCGTCGGCATGATGACGGTCGGTCTTGGCCTGTTCGGCGCGTCGATCGTGGTCTTCTCCTTCGCCGGCCAGGCGCCCAAGGTGCTGGAGGGCTTCGGCTTCGGCGCGGCGCTGCTCGCGATGTTCATGCGTGTCGGTGGCGGCATCTTCACGAAGGCCGCCGACGTCGGCGCCGACCTGGTCGGCAAGGTCGAGCAGGGCATCCCGGAGGACGACCCGCGCAACGCGGCGACCATCGCCGACAACGTGGGCGACAACGTCGGCGACTGCGCCGGCATGGCGGCGGACCTGTTCGAGTCCTACGCGGTCACGCTGGTCGCGTCGCTGATCCTCGGTTCGGCCGCGTTCGGCGCGCAGGGCCTGCTGTTCCCGTTGATCGTGCCCGGTATCGGCGTCGTCACGGCCGCGTTCGGCGTCTACATCACCAACGCGCGGGCCGGTGAGAACGGCCTCTCGGCCATCAACCGGTCGTTCTACATCTCCGCGATCATCTCGGCGGTGCTGTGCACTGTCGCCGCGTTCGTCTACCTGCCCGGCACGTTCAGCCAGCTCTCGCACCCGAGTGACACGAGTGTGCCCGGCAGTCCGGCGGTCATCGCCGCGGTCGCGGTGCTGATCGGCATCGTGCTGGCCGGCGCGATCCTGTGGCTGACCGGCTACTACACCGGCACCGAGCACAAGCCGGTCAAGGACGTCGGCCGCTCGTCGCTCACCGGTGCCGCAACGGTGATCCTCTCCGGCATCTCGGTCGGTTTCGAGTCGGCGGTCTACACGGCGATCGTGATCGGCGCCGCCGTCTACGGCGCGTTCCTGCTGTCCGGCTCGATCTTCGTGGGCCTGTTCGCGGTGGCCCTGGCCGGCTGCGGCCTGCTCACCACGGTCGGCGTGATCGTCGCCATGGACACGTTCGGTCCGGTCAGCGACAACGCGCAGGGCATCGCTGAGATGTCCGGCGAGGTCAGCGAGGAGGGCGCCAAGATCCTCACCGACCTCGACGCCGTCGGCAACACCACGAAGGCGATCACCAAGGGCATCGCGATCGCGACCGCGGTATTGGCGGCGACCGCGCTGTTCGGCTCCTACATCAACTCGATCACATCCGCACTGATCGGGAAGACGACCGAGAAGACGGCCGTGTTCTTCGACAACCTGGTGAACCAGAACAGCCAGTTCCGGGCGTTCGCCGCGCTCGTGTTCAGCCCGAACACGCTGGTCGGCATCGCGATCGGTGCCGCCGTCGTGTTCATGTTCTCCGGTCTGGCCGTGAACGCGGTGGCACGTGCCGCCGGGGCCGTGGTGTACGAGGTGCGGCGGCAGTTCCGCCAGTTCCCCGGCATCATGGACGGCACCCAGCGGCCGGAGTACGGCAGGGTCGTGGACATCTGCACCAGGGACGCGCTGCGCGAACTGGCGACGCCCGGCCTGCTCGCGGTGTTCGCGCCGATCGCGGTCGGTTTCGGTCTCGGTGTCGGCCCGCTGGCCGGCTACCTGGCCGGCGCCATCGCCACCGGCACCCTGATGGCGATCTTCCTCGCCAACTCCGGTGGCGCGTGGGACAACGCGAAGAAGCTGGTCGAGGACGGCAACCACGGCGGCAAGGGCTCCGCCGCGCACGAGGCCACCATCGTCGGTGACACCGTCGGTGACCCGTTCAAGGACACCGCGGGCCCGGCGATCAACCCGCTGATCAAGGTGATGAACCTGGTCTCGGTGCTGATCGCGCCGGCCATCGTGTCGTTCTCGGTCGGCTCGTCCGCGTCCGCCACCTGGCGCGCGGTGATCGCGCTGGTCGCGCTGGCGATCATCGTGGTCGCGGTCGTGGTGTCCAAGCGTCGGGCGTCCGTGATGGACCAGACGCCGGAGGGCCCCGCGATCGAGGGCGGCGGCGAGACCGTCGCGGAGGTCGAGGAGTCCGTCACCAACGGCGCTGCCTGAGTACTCGCACAGTCGCCGGGCCCGACACCCGAACCGGTGTCGGGCCCGGTGCCGTTCGGGTGGATCCTGCGCCTCGCCCGAACATATGTTCTAAAGTATCGAGGTGTGGGCCAGCTCTCGTTCTACTCGGCGGACGCGACCCAGCCCAGGGTGGCCGACCTGGCCGGCGTGCTGTGCGGGCCGGGCCAGGCGATCGGCTTCGGGGCCGGGACGGCGGTCCGGCTGGCGGTACCGGTAACCCAGCGCTGGCGGGCTGTGGCGTTGGTCGCCGCGTTCGCCGAGCGCGGCGTCGATGCCGTGATCGTCGGGTCGGAGGGAGACTGGCTGGTCCGCACGGCTTTTCGGGCCGACCTGGTGCCGCTGGCCAACGCATGGTCGGCCGTTGCGGCGCCGGCCACCTTGGCCGGTGCGGATCGCAATCGCCTCGACGGCGCTACTCTGCGTCTGTGGGCACTGGCCGCCGGCCGCTCGTCGGCGACCGGCTACCTGCTGGGGCTGGATCCGCTCAGCCCGTGGACCCACCGGCCGCTGGTCACCGCGCTCGTGCGGGCCGGGGTGTCGCCGGCACTGCTGGACAGCACGGACAGCGGCGCGGACGGCGGGCCGGCGTTACGGGTGTCCGGCACGCGACGGCTGGCCAGGCTCGTCGAACTGGTCGGTGTGCCGCCGTACGGCGTGTCCGGGCATGATTGGCCGGCC
This sequence comes from Pseudonocardiaceae bacterium, assembly GCA_036269975.1. Lineage (GTDB taxonomy): Bacteria > Actinomycetota > Actinomycetes > Mycobacteriales > Pseudonocardiaceae > DATEPR01. Next base: position 5,958 of record DATBDL010000108.1, read on the forward strand.
GTGGTGCCGGTACACAGGGGGCGTACCTCGATCGGGGCGTGACCGCTGGTGGTTGGTGGGGAACAGGGGGGCATACCCGGCCGTTAGGGTGAAATAGTCCGCCATTGGTGTGATGCGCGCCTCGTTAACGAACCAACCTGCTCGGCTGTCCGATGGGTTGGAAGCGGGGCGGGCAGCGGTCGGGGCCGCGTTCGGTGCACACTGGCGGGCCGGAGTGTTGGCAGGAGAGGGCAGGACAGGGTGGCAGGGACGGCAAGGACGAAGAAGAGCGGCGGCGGGACGAACGGGTCCGGCCGCCGTCGGTTGGTGATCGTCGAATCGCCGACCAAGGCTCGCAAGATCGCGTCCTACCTCGGCCCGAACTACGTCGTGGAGTCGTCGCGGGGCCACATCAGGGACCTGCCGCGCAAGGCGGCCGAGGTACCGGCGAAGTACAAGGGCGAGCCGTGGTCCAACCTCGGCGTGAACGTCGACAACGACTTCGAGCCGATCTACATCGTCACCCCGGACAAGCGCGCGACGGTCAACGAGCTCAAGGAGGCCCTCAAGGGCGTCGACGAGCTCTACCTCGCGACGGACGGTGACCGCGAGGGCGAGGCCATCGCGTGGCACCTGCTGGAGACGCTCAAGCCGACGGTCCCGGTCCGCAGGATGGTCTTCCACGAGATCACCGAGCCGGCCATCCGCGCGGCCGCCGAGAACCCGAGGGACCTGGACACCGACCTGGTCGAGGCATACGAGACCCGGCGCATCCTGGACCGGCTGTACGGCTACGAGGTCTCGCCGGTGCTGTGGAAGAAGGTCATGCCGAAGCTCTCGGCCGGCCGCGTGCAGTCGGTGGAGATCCGGATCATCGTGGAACGCGAACGGCAGCGCATGCGGTTCGTGCCGGCGTCCTACTGGGACATCGCCGCCGCCATGGATGCCGGTGCCGAGGCTTCGCCGAGGTCGTTCGGCGCCCGGCTGACGGCCGTGGACGGCGTGCGCCTGGCCACCGGCCGTGACTTCGGCTCGGACGGCAACCTGCGCGCCGTGGCCGACGTGCGTCGCCTGGACGAGACCGAAGCCACCGCGCTGTCGGCCGCGCTGGCCAAGGCCGAGATGACCGTGGCGAGCGTCGAGGAGAAGCCCTACACGCGCAAGCCGTACCCGCCGTTCATGACCTCCACGCTGCAACAGGAGGCCGGCCGCAAGCTGCGGTTCTCGTCCAGCAGGGCGATGAGCGTCGCCCAGCGCCTGTACGAGAACGGCTACATCACCTACATGCGTACCGACTCGACGACGCTGTCCGAGTCGGCGCTGGCAGCGGCCCGCTCGCAGGCCGTCGACCTGTACGGCAGCCAGTACGTGCCGGCCCAGCCGCGCCGCTACGACCGCAAGGTCAAGAACGCGCAGGAGGCCCACGAGGCGATCCGGCCGGCCGGTGAGGTGTTCCGCACGCCGGGCGAGGTCGCCCGCGAGCTGGACTCCGACGACTTCCGGCTCTACGAGCTGATCTGGCAGCGCACGATCGCCTCCCAGATGGCCGACGCACGCGGCACCACGATGAGCGTGCGCATCACCGGCACCGCGAGCAGCGGCGAGGAGTGCACGTTCTCCGCGTCCGGCCGCACCATCACGTTCGCGGGGTTCCTCAAGGCGTACGTGGAGGCCGTCGACTCGGAGGCCGGCGGCGAGGCGGACAACCAGGAGCGGCGCCTGCCGCAGCTCACGACCGGCCAGACGCTGGCGGCGACCGAGCTCACCCCGGAGGGCCACTCCACCAGCCCGCCCCCGCGCTACACCGAGCCGAGCCTGGTCAAGACGCTGGAGGAGCTGGGCATCGGCCGGCCGTCCACCTACGCGTCCACGATCAACACGATCCAGGAACGCGGCTACGTGTGGAAGAAGGGCTCGGCGCTGGTCCCGTCGTGGGTGGCGTTCTCCGTGGTCGGCCTGCTCGAACAGCACTTCGGCCGGCTGGTGGACTACGACTTCACCGCGGCGATGGAGGACGAACTCGAACGGATCGCGGCCGGCGACGCCCACCGCACGAGCTGGCTCTCCGGCTTCTACTTCGGCGGCGCGGCCGGTGCGGACGACGCCATCGGCCAGGCCGGCGGGCTGAAGAAGCTGGTCGGTTCCGGCGTGGACAACATCGACGCCCGCGAGGTCAACTCGATCCCGCTGTTCAACGACGACGACGGCCGGCAGGTCGTGGTCCGGGTCGGCCGCTACGGTCCGTACCTGGAGCGCGAGACCGACGACGGCGCGCAGCGCGCCAACCTGCCGGACGAACTGGCCCCGGACGAGCTGACCCTGGAGGTCGCTGAGTCGCTGTTCGCCACCCCGCAGGAGGGCCGCGTGCTGGGCACCGACCCGGTCAGCGGCAACGAGATCGTGGCCAAGGACGGCCGGTTCGGCCCGTATGTGACCGAGGTCATGCCAGAGACCAACGGCACTCCGACGACCGGTCGCGGGGCCAAGAAGGTCAAGCCACGCAGCGGTTCGCTGCTGCGGTCGATGACACTGGCCACGGTCACCCTCGAGGACGCGCTCCGGCTGCTGTCGCTGCCCCGCGTCGTCGGCACCGATCCCACTTCCGGCGACGAGATCACGGCGCAGAACGGCCGCTACGGCCCGTACCTGAAGAAGGGCACGGACTCCCGCTCGCTGCCGGACGAGGAGGCCATGTTCACGGTCACCCTGGACGAGGCGCTCAAGCTCTACGCCCAGCCGAAGCAGCGTGGCCGGCAGGCCGCCGCGAGTGCCCCGCCACTGCGTGAGCTGGGCAAGGACTCGGCGACCGGCCAGCCGATGGTGATCAAGGACGGCCGGTTCGGTCCGTACGTCACCGACGGCGAGACCAACGCGTCGCTGCGCAAGGCGGACAGCGTCGAGTCGCTGACCGACGAGCGGGCGTCCGAGTTGCTGGCCGACCGGCGGGCCCGTGGCCCCGCACCGAAGAAGACCACCACGACCAGGCGTAAGGCACCAGCCAAGACGAAATAACCGCCTGGCACGCTGCGCGGTCACTTCGCCGAAAACATCGCTCGAACCGGCGGTCACCCGGCGCACAATGGTGTGATCGGGTGACTGTCGGCGCGATGAGGTGGTCAGGGTGGCGGACGACGAGTTGTTCGGCCTGGACGGCACCCAGTCGCCGCCCCCGCCGCCGTTCGAGTCGGACCCGCTGGCGGGTCTGGTCACGGGCTCCGTGTACGCGGCCCCGGAGGTGATCCCGGAGGTCGAGTACGTCCCCGGCGTCCTGACGGCCACGACCTCGGCCTACCGCAGGACCCGCAGGACGACGCAGCCGCGATCGACCACCGCCCGGCCGCTGCAGGCCGCTACGTCCCCGGACGCGATCCCGGTCGCCGCGCCGCTGTCGGTCAGGTCGGGCATCCAGCAGTCCCGCCCGCCGGCGACCCGCGCCGCCCCGATGGGGTCGACGCCGGCCAGGATCGCCCCGGCACCCGCCAGGGTGACACCCGTCGGGTGGCAGCAGCCGAGGACCGCCCCACGGCCGCCGCCGGCCCGCCGTGGCACCCCCGGTCGACCCGCGCCGATACCGGCACGCTCCGTCCCGGCACGGCGTCGGGCGGGCGGCGGTTGCTCGCTCTTCCTGCTGCTGCTCGTGATCATGATCATCGCGTTCGTCGTGCTGGGCATCGTGCTCGGACATGGCACCGGAGTCGGTGGCAGCGGCTGACCCGAGCCGACGACGGGCGCCCTTACCACCCCCGTTCGGCCGATGTGGTTACGCTTGCCGCGACGGGTGGGGGTGGGGCAAGGGGTGAGCACCATCAGTGGCAACAGAGATGATGTCGGTAGTGGGATCGACACCGCGGACCTGACCGGATCGTCCGGGCCAGCCGGCCAAGGCGGTCCGGCCGAATCCGGCGCGTCCACGTCGCACCGGGTGCGCAGTGTGCTGGCCATCCGCGCCTTCCGCCGCCTCTGGGGCGTCACGTACCTGCTGAGCGTCGCCGACTGGCTGTCGCTGTTCGCGCTGTCCAGCCTGGCGAGCAAGCTGATCGCCGGCTATTTCGCGCAGAGCTTCGCGTTCAGCGCCGTCGTGCTCACCCAACTGCTGCCCGGCCTGCTGTTCGCGCCGCTGGGCGGTGTGCTCGCCGACAAGTTCGACCGCCGCCGCGTGATGATCACCGTGGACCTGATCCGCTGCGTGCTGTTCCTGTCCATCGCGCTGGTCGGTACGTGGTGGTGGCTGCTCGCGGCCAACTTCCTGATCGGTTCGACGGCGATGATGTGGATTCCGGCCAAGGAGTCCGCGATCCCGAACCTGTTGCGCCGCAAGGACCAGGTGGAGACCGCCAACCAGCTCGGCCTCGTGATGACCTACGGCGTCGCCGTCGTCAGCGCGGCAGGACTGTTCTCCGTCGTCACCGGCGTCGGTTCCACGCTGCACCTGTGGGACGGTGCCGGCGCGGAACTCGGCGTCGCCAAGGTCATCGTCATCATCAACGGCCTGCTCTACCTGGCCGCCGCCGTCGTCGTCGCCACCCGTATCCCGGAACTGTCCGGCCGGGCCCAGCCACACCCCCACCGCGAGCACGAAGGTGGTCAGAGCTGGATCTCGATGTTCTTCGAGGGCCTGCACT
>DATBDL010000109.1:0-14420 GCA_036269975.1 Pseudonocardiaceae bacterium
GAAGTACCGCCCAGCTTCGTCGCGGCGGGCAGGGCGGCATTCGCGTGGCGCGACGTGGACGCGGAACTGGCCGTACTGAGCCAAGAACCCGAGGCCGCGAGCACCAGGGCCGACCGGGCCGACCGGGCCGAGTTGCGCTCACTGACGTTCGTCGCCAGCGAACTCACGATAGAGCTGGAAATCACGGCGGACGCACTGGTGGGACAGATAGTACCGGCACAACCGGGTCAGATAGAAGCGGAAGGCCCCAGGGGACGATCCGGCCTGGTAGCGGTAGATGAGATAGGCTGGTTCACAATCCATCCGACCCCCACCGGCCCGGTGCGGCTGCACCTGAAAACAGCCAGCGGCACATCGGTCCGCACAGAATGGACCACGATCTGATCCAGGCCGTCACAGTAGTGTCGAAGCATGGTCGGGAACGTACGTCTGCAGATCCCGAGGCGGCCGAACATACCCGGTTGACGGCGGAAGATGCGGCAACCGCACCAGCGGCGGCCGCACCTGTTGATAGGGCACCGTCGACAACAGATGCGCCATCATGTTCAACCGCGCCGCCCGTTTGTACTCGCCCTCCACCACGTACCACCGCGCCTCCGGAATGTCCGTGTGCACGAACATCTCGTCCTTCGCGCGTGAGTAGTCCTCCCACCGCGTGATCGCCTCGCCGTCCATCGGTGACAGTTTCCACCGCCGCATCGGATCGTCCAGGCGCGAATGGAACCGGCGTTCCTGCTCGACCTCGCTGACCGAGAACCAGTATTTCCGCAACAGAATGCCGTCCTCGACCAGTAGGCGTTCGAAGATGGGGCACTGACCGAGAAAGCGGCGATACTCGTCCGGCGTGCAGAAGCCCATCACGTGTTCGACGCCGGTCCGGTTGTACCAGCTACGGTCGAACAGCACGATCTCGCCGGCCGCCGGCAGATGCTGCACGTAACGCTGGAAGTACCACTGCGTCCGCTGCCGCTCCGTCGGCACCGGCAGCGCCGCGATCCGCGCCACGCGGGGATTCAGGTACTCCGTGACCCGCTTGATCGTGCTGCCCTTGCCGGCCGCGTCCCGACCCTCGAACACCACGACCAGCCGGGCACCCTCCGCCCGCACCCACTCCTGCATGGTCACCAGCTCAGCCTGGAGCCGGAGCAACTCACGCTCGTAGATCTTGCGGGGCAGCTTGCCGTCCTTGCTCACCATCGCCTCCGTTCCGTACGGCCGCGAACCCGGCGATCCCGACGCTGACCAGCGCGATCATTCTCGGCTGCTCGACCAGCGACCGCAGGTCGAGCGACGGCCCGAGCCACACGAAGAACACCGGCGCGAGGAACCCGTCCGTCACCGCGAACAACTGCCGGGTCCTCGGCCAGCGGCAGCGCGACGATGCACGACACCGACCGCGATCTCGCCCACCACCACCGGCACCCGGACCCGCTTCGGGCTCGCCAACATCGGCCCGGCCAGGCCGACCGCCAGCACCACGGCCAGCTCGTACAGCGTCACCCACACAGCATCCACATCGTGGAACACGGAATACCGGCGCCACGCCGTCGTTGGACTTGACGACCGAAAGGGGATGCGATGAGCAGCACGATCATGGACACCAGCCGCTTCGCAGCCGAATGGCGGGAGTGGCACACGAACCGTGAGCGCGACCTGGCCGAACCCTACGGCTGGCTGGCACTCGTCTCCCTGGACTGGCTGGACGAGACGCCCCGCACCTACGGCGGCCTGCCCGGCCGCTGGTGGCAGGACGAAGACGCCGCCTACGTCGACCCGGACGGCGGCCAGCTCACCCACGAGGACAAGCCGATCACCGGTGTCCAGCGGTTCGAGCTGGTCAACAGCGGTGCCGGCACCCGAGTTCTCGCCGGTGACGTGGAGATCGAGGTCGCCCGCCGCTCGGGTTATCTCATCCGCGTGCACGACCCGAAGGCCGATGTGCTGCGCGCGTTCCACGGCGTGCCGGCGTACGAACCGGACGAGTCCTGGGTGCTGCCCGGCCGCTTCGAACCGTTCGACGAGCCGAGGCCGACCACGGTCGGCGCCGTGGTCGAGGGGCTCAGCCACGTCTACACGGCACCGGGCATCGTCCGCTTCACCCACGACGGCGCCGAGCACGCGCTCACCGCGTTCAACGGCAAGAACGGCGGCCTGAGCATCCTGTTCACCGACGAGACCAGCGGTGTGACCACGTATCCGGCGAACCGTTCCCTGCCGGTCGGCGAACCGGCCGACGACGGCACCGTCGTGCTCGACTTCAACCGGGCTGTGAACCTGCCCTGCGCGTTCACCGACTTCGCCACCTGTCCGCTGCCGCCGCAGGGCAACGGACTGCCGTTCGCGGTCGAAGCCGGCGAGAAGCTGCCCTACGAGCGGAGCTGAGCTAGGGCCGTTCCACCCGCGTCCACAAACTGGGCAGGTTGACGACGACACCTTCCTGGCTGCTCCTGGCGATCACCACGACGGCGGACTCTCCGGTCGGGTTCTCCTCGCGATGTGGCGCGTAGGGCGGTACGAAGACGTAGTCGCCCGGTTCGGCGGCCAGGCGGATTTCGTTGTCACCGTCCGCGAAGACGAATACGGGGTGGCCCGAGACCACGTAGATCGCGGTCTCGGCCTCGCCGTGATGGTGGTCGCCGGAGTTGGTGTGTGGGGCGACGTGCGTCTCGCCCATCCAGACCTTGGCCGAGCCGACCGTCTTACCGGAGATCGCCTCCAGGCGCGTCATGCCAGTGGTCTGGCCGGTGTCACCGGTCAGGTCAGCGGCCTTGATATGCCGCAGTGCGGCGTGCCACGGGTCGCTCACAACGGCCTACGCCTACGGGCGGACACCACACCGGTGTTGAAGCCGGCCAGATGCAGACCACCGGCGAATCGGGCGTGCTCGATCTTGACACACCGATCCATCACCACACCGAGACCGGCGTCGAAGGCATGCTGCGCGGCCGCCTCGTGCCGAATGCCCAACTGCAACCACAACGTCCGCGCGCCAGCCGCGATCACCTCGTCCGCGACCGAGGGAATGTCGTCCGGTTTACGGAAAACGGAAACCAGATCGGGCTTGTGCGGCAGATCTCCGAGCGACGGATAAACCGGCCGCCCCAACAACGACGTCAGCCGGGGATTGACGAAGGACACATCGTAATCCGTCGCGGACAACAAATAGGTCGCCACAAAGTAGCTCGGCCGGGCCGGATTGTTCGACGCCCCGAGCAAGGTGACCGATTTCGCGTCCCGCAGAATCCGCTGGCGCTCGACGGCACTCGGATTGGTCCACGCGCTCACAGGTCCTTCACCGCCTCCGCCAGCGCCTGATCCAGATCCCACAGGATATCGTCGACGTCCTCCAGCCCCACCGACAGCCGGACCAGATCCGACGTGACGCCCCCGGACGCGAGCTGCTCCTCGGAAAGCTGTTGGTGCGTGGTCGATGCCGGGTGGATCACGAGCGTCCGCACGTCACCGATGTTGGCGAGATGGCTGCACAGTTCCACCGATTCCACGAACCGCCGGCCAGCCGTACGGCCGCCACGCACACCGAACGAGAACACCGCACCCGGCCCCAACGGCAGATAGCGGCGAGCCCGTTCGTAATGCGGATGTTCGGCCAGGCCGGCGTAGTTCACCCACGACACACGGGGATCGTCGGCCAGCCATCGCGCGACCCGTTGTGCGTTCTGAACGTGTTCCGCCATCCGCTGCGGCAGCGTTTCCACGCCCTGCAACAACAGGAACGCCGAATGCGGCGAGAGTACCGCGCCGATATCGCGCAACTGCTCGGCACGCAACCGGGTGCAGAACGCGTACTCGCCGAAGTTCTCCCAGTACCTCAGGCCGCCGTAGCTCGGGACGACCTCGGTCATCCGGGGAAACCTGCCATTACCCCAGTCGAACCGGCCGGACTCGACGACGACGCCGCCAAGTGTGGTGCCGTGGCCGCCGAGGAACTTGGTGGCCGAGTGCAACACGATGTCCGCGCCGTGCTCCAGCGGCCGGCACAGGTACGGCGTGGCGAGCGTCGCGTCCACCACCAGCGGAATCCCGTTGGCCCGCGCCAGATCCGCCAGCCCGGCCAGATCGGCGATGGTGCCCGACGGGTTGCCGACGACCTCGGTGTAGATCAGCTTGGTCTTCGGCGTGATCGTCGCCGCGTAGGCGTCGACGCTGTCGCCGGCGACGAACGTCGTGCTCACCCCGAACCGTCGGAGCGTGCCGTCGAGTTGGGTGACCGTGCCGCCGTAGAGCCCGGCCGCCGACACGATGTGCTCGCCAGCCTCGGCCAACGCGGCGAACGTGAGGAACTCGGCAGCCTGCCCGCTGGCCGTGGCGACCGCGCCGATGCCGCCTTCGAGGCTGGCGATCCGCTCCTCGAACGCCGCAACGGTCGGGTTGCCGATCCGGCTGTAGATGTTGCCGTACTTCTGCAACGCGAACAGGTTGGCAGCGTCGTCGGCGTCCTCGAACACGAAGCTGGTGGTCTGGTAGATGGGTACCGCCCGCGCGCCCGTCTCCGGGTCCGGCGATCCACCCGCGTGCAGCGCCCTGGTGCGGAAGCCCCAGTTCCGATCCGTCATACGGCCAATTCTGTCGCAGTCGGCGTCGGATCGCCGTCGTCGAATCCCAACCGGTAGTACGCCGAGACGCTCGACAAGAATCCGCTGCCCGTCGACGCAGGTCAGGGCCTGACCGGTCGGCCCGGCAGCATCCTGGCACGTCTGCGGGTCTACTCGTAGCGCGGCCGGTTGATCAGCGTCGTCGGATCACCGTCACCTGCAAGCGCTCCGCATCGAGCACGCCGAGGCCCTGGCGACCAACCAGTAACATCAGAGCTAGACAACCCGCCCCCGCCCGCCTCTCCTCGCCCCACCTCGCCGACACGATAGGGTGATCAACAAAGTAGAGCGGAACCAACTCAACCCCCCAAGCGTCCGCATAGAGAGAAAGGTGCAGCGGCGGCGAAGGCCGGCGAGCAGGCGAAGGCCGAGGATTGGGGGGGCCGCGATCGAAAAGTCAGGGCCTGTGCCAGAGCTGGACACCCTTGCCAGAACTGGACGCCGAGACCAGACGCCGGGATCGCTGAACGCCGTCAGAGCTGAACGCTGTCAGAGCCGGACGCCCGCGATCACGGTGAGCACGACCTTGCGCACGGCGTCGGCATCCGGCGGTGGGCTGCTCCGGTCGGCGAACAGCAGATGCCCCGCCCCGATCAGCGTCGGGGCGAGCGTGTGTACGTCGGCATCCACAGTGATCCGCCCCAGCTCCCGCTCAGCGGCGAGGTAGTCGGCGATCATGAGGGAAGCCTCGGCCAGCAACGGAACACCGGTCGGCCGAACCTGACGCAGCCGAGTCCGCAGATCGTCCCGAAACGTGATGAGGCCGACGATCGCCACCGCCACCGACCCGAACAGCTCCATCAGCGCACCGGTGAGATTGTCGGCGACGGTCCCGGCTCCGGCGGATGCGCGCAGGGCGGCGGCCTGACCCTCGATCCTGGCGATCCGATCGAGCACGAGTTCGGCGAGGAACGCGTCGAAATCCGCGAAGTGCCGGTGCAGCACGCCTTTGGCGCAGCCGGCTTCCGTGGTGACCGCCCTGCTGGTCAGCGCATGCGGCCCGTCCCGCAACAGCACCCGCTCGGCGGCGTCGAACAACTGCTCGCGCACGTCACGAATGGCCACCCCAGTCGGCACCGCAATCCCACCTTCCCCGGTCGGCCCCGACCCGATGGACGAGTGGGCACGCGCCCACTATGGTGGGCACATGCCCACTGTACCGCCGGAATCAGCGCATACCCCGATCCACCAGGCCCGCCAGACCGCCGAGTCGTTCGGTTCCGACCCGGAACGCTACGACAGGACCCGCCCCCGCTACCCCGACGATCTGGTGGCGCGGATCGTCGGGGCCAGCCCTGGACCGGAGATCCTGGACGTGGGTTGCGGCACCGGCATCGCCGCCCGGCAATTCCAGGCCGCCGGTTGCCAGGTGCTCGGCGTGGATCCCGACGCACGAATGGCTGACTTCGCGCGGCAACGAGGACTCGACGCCGAGGTGGCGACATTCGAGACCTGGAACGACGCCGGCCGGCAGGTCGACGCGATCGTCGCGGGAATGGCTTGGCACTGGGTGGACCCGATCGCGGGAGCGGGCAAGGCGGCGCGGGTGCTCCGGCCCGGCGGCCTGCTGGCCCCGTTCTGGTACGTGTTCGAGCCACCCACCGAACTGGGACAAGCCTTCACCCAGGTCTACCAACGAGTACTGCCCAACTCCCCGTTCTCCGGCGGCCCGCCGATGCCCGGCCTGGCCAGGTATTCGGTGATCTTCGACAAGGCGACCGACGGAATGCGGCAGGCCGGCGTGTTCAGCGAAGCGGAACAGTGGCGATTCGACTGGGAACGCCCCTACACCAAGGACGAGTGGCTGGACATGGTGCCAACGGCCGGCGGCCACAGCCAGTTGCCCGACGGCCAACTGGACGAACTGCTGGCCGGCATCGGCGCCGCCGTCGACAAGGCGGGCGGCGGCTTCACGATGCACTACACGGCGATCGTCGTCGCGGCGCGGGCGCGGCACACGTAGGTCGTGGCGGGCTCTGACAGACGTAGGTCGTGGTGTGGGCCCGGCAGACGTAGGTCGTGGCGCGTGCCTGGCAGACGTAGACAGCCCACGCAACCGACCGCCGAACGGGCTACTCCGAATGCACTGCAACGGCGGCGCACGACGCGACGGTGTTCACGATCTCGTCGGGCGCCGGCCATCCCGGCGACATCGGACCGGCCCAGACTCGCGTCGCAACGCGTACGGTGCCGAATGGCCCGCTAAACGCGGCAGTAATGCGGACAGGAGAGGCTCCATGAACTTACGACGGCGCCTGACCGCCGGTGCGCTGGTCACAGCGGCTGGACTCGGCCTGCTGATCGTGCCCGCCGGCCAGGCATCCGCTGGCCAGACCGAGGCTGGCCAGACCGAGGCCGGCCAGACAGCACCACCGGCCAACAGACCCGGCTGTAACCTGGCGAACGGCATCAAACACGTCATTTCGATCCAGTTCGACAACGTGCATTTCACTCGGGACAACCCGAATGTCCCCAGCGACCTGGAACAGATGCCCAATCTGCTCCATTTCCTGGAACACGACGGCACGTTCTTCAGCAACTTCCACGACGTGCTCGTGCACACCGCCACGAACTTCGTGTCCAGCCTGACCGGCCTGTACGAGGACCGCACCAGCGTCACGCAGTCCAACAGCTTCAGCTACTTCGACTCGACGGGTAAGACCCACCCCGGCGTGTCGTTCGCCTACTGGACCGACCCGCTGTTCGACCCGTCCGGCACCCCGGCGGACACGAACTTCAACATGAACTACACGGCCGACCCGGCCGGCAACCCGACCGGCACCAACATCGACGCGCCGGCCCCCTGGGTGTCCTACACGCGTGCCGGTTGCAACGTCGGCCAGGTCGGCATGGCGAACACCGTGCTGGAGAACATCACTACCGACATCCCGACCGTGTTCGGCGCGAACTCGCCGCAGCAGGCCGAGGCGACCGCGAACCCGAACAAGGCGACCGCTGACTTCGTCGGCCTCGCGGTGCACTGTGCCGCCACGTCGTCGTTGTGCGCGAGCGGCCAGACCGACGCGCTGCCGGACGAGCCGGGTGGCTACGCCGGTCACAAGGCGCTGTTCGGCGCGGCCGAGGTCGCACCCGCCGTCACCCCGACCGGCGCGTTGACCAGCATGAGCGGCAATGTGATCACGGACGAGCACGGCAACGACGGCTTCCCCGGCTTCGACTCGCTCAGCGCGGACAACTCGCTCGGCATGGCGGCCGAGATGCAGGAGCACGGCGTCCCGGTCACCAACATCTACATGTCCGACGTGCACGGCGACCAGAGTCCGGCGGACACCGGCGATCTTGGCCCCGGTGAGCCGACCTACGAGGCGCAACTGCACGCGTACGACACCTCGTTCGGCCAGTTCCTCGCCCGCATGAAGAAGGACGGGATCACGCCGGCGAACACGCTGTTCTCGGTCACCACCGACGAGGGCGACCACTTCTCCGGGAGCGCGCCTACCCCGGCGAACTGCACCGGTGCCGCCGGCAACATGTGCTCGTACACCACGAAGTCCGAGGTGAACGTGAACCTGCCCGGCCTGCTGGCCACGCAGGACAGCGACACGACGCCGTTCTCGATCCACTCCGACCCCGCGCCCGCGTTCTGGGTGACGGGCAATCCCGCGCCCGGCGCGTCGTCGGTACGGACGTTGGAACGGGACATCGGCGGGTTGAACATCACCAACCCGCTGACCGGCGCGACGGACAAGGTCGCCGACCAGATCGCCGACCCGGTCGAGGAGAAGATCCTGCACTTCGTCGGCCCGGACGCGGCCCGCACGCCGAGTTTCACCGCGTTCTCCGGTGAGGACGAGTTCGTGTCCTCCGGCGCGCAGAACTGCACCAAAGCCTGCGTGTTCACGTCCAGCGGGTTCGCGTGGAACCACGGCGGTCTGTGGCCGGACATGCAGACGATCTGGCTCGGCCTGGTCGGCCCCGGCATCAGCGCACAGGGTGTCGACTCGAAGACGTTCGCCGACCAGGTGGACCTGCGGCCGACGCTGATGGCGTTGACCGGTCTGCACGACGACTACCGCGTGGACGGACGGGTGCTGACACAGGCGCTGAACCACCAGGGCCTGCCCAGGGCGCTGCGGTCCGACCAGCACACGGTGGCCGAGTTGGGCGCCGTGTACAAGCAGATCGACGCGGTGGACGGCCAGTTCGCGGCGGCGACCCTCGCCGCGTCGACACGGGGCATCGCCAGCGGCAGTGCCACGAACGACTCCACCTACACCGCGACCGAGGCGGCGCTGAGCAAGTTGGAGCAGTCCCGTGACCGGATCGCGAGCGAGATCCAGAACGCGCTGCTGGGTGCCGAGTTCGGCAACCACCCGATCGGCTCGTCCGCGAACGCGCTGATCTGGCAGGCTGATCAACTGTTGGCGCAGGCGAACCACCTGGCCAAGGGCTGATCGTCGTTCTCGTCGGGGCGGCCGGACCCAGGTCGCCCCGACGAGATCCGGAACCGAGAACCGGACCCGAACCCGAGAACACCGTCGCGGAGGACGCATGCTGATCGAACGCCGGCTGGCCGAACTCGGGCTCGCACTGCCGGCGCCGATGGTCCTACCGCCCGGCGTGACGCTGCCGTTTCCGTGGGTGCGGGTCTGGCGGGACCGCGCCTACGTGTCCGGTCACGGGCCGCTGAACGCCGACGGCACGGTGGCGGGGCCGTTCGGCAAGGTCGGCGCCGACGTCACCCCGGACCAGGCGTACGCGGCCGCCCGCGTTGCCGGATTGGCGATTCTGGCCAGCCTGCAACGGAAACTGGGCGACCTGGACCGGATCGACGGCTGGCTGCGGGTGTTCGGCATGGTCAACTGTGCGCCCGGTTTCGTCGCGACGCCGGGTGTCGTCAACGGCTGTTCCGACCTCGTCCTGGAACTCTGGGGCCAGGAGGCCGGCGAGCACGCCCGATCCGCCGTCGGACTCGCCGAACTGCCGTTCGGCATCCCGGTCGAGATCGAGGCCGAAGTCGCGATCACACCGGCCCGGTGAGCCCTCGCCCGCGGTGGGCGCCGTATCAAGCCGTATCAAGCCGTCCGCCGCCGGTTGCGTACCAGGTAGAGCACGATGCCAGCCGCGATCACCAGTGCGCCGCTGATGACGGACGATGTCGGCAGCAGCACCGCCAGCAGCAGGCAGCCGGCCAGCCCGACCGCCGGCACGACCCGCCGGCGCGTCGACAGCGTCCACGCCGACGCGTTGGCGATCGCGTAGTAGAGCAGCACGCCGAACGACGAGAAGCCGATCACCGCGCGGAGATCCGCCACCGCGGCGGCGACGGCGACCACGATGCCGACCGCGACCTCGGCCCGGTGCGGCACCTCGAACCTGGGATGCACAGCGGCGAGCGCGGCGGGCAGGTGGTGGTCGCGGGCCATCGCCAGCGTCGTCCGTGACACGCCGAGGATCAGCGCGAGCAGCGAACCGAGCGCCGCGGCGGCCGCACCCACGGTCACCATCGGCACGAGTCCCGGTGCGCCGGCGGCCCGCACGGCGTCCGCCAGTGGCGCGGTCGACGCGGCCAGCCGCGCCGCGCCCAACGTCCGCAACACGGCGACGGCCACGGTTGCGTAGACCACGAGCGTGATACCGAGTGCCAGCGGAATCGCACGCGGAATCGTCCTGGCCGGATCGCGTACCTCCTCGCCCAGGGTGGCGATCCGCGCGTACCCGGCGAACGCGAAGAACAGCAGCGCCGCGGCCCTGATGATGCCGACGAAGCCGTTCGCCGGCCCCGGCCCCGCTGCGATCGCGGCGCTGCCGGTAAGGCAGATGGTCACGACGACGGCCAGCACCGCGACTACGGCGACGACGATGGCCCTGACCAGCCAGATTGCCTTCTGTAGACCGGTGTAGTTGACGGCGGTCAGTATCACCACGGCGCAGACGGCGACGACGTGCGCCCGCGCCGGCCACACGTAGGCCCCGACGGTGAGTGCCATGGCGGCGCAGGACGCGGTCTTGCCGACCACGAACGCCCAGCCGGCCAGGTAACCCCAGAACGGGCCGAGGCGTTCGCGGCCGTAGACGTAGGTGCCGCCGGAACTGGGGTAGCGAGCGGCCAGGCGGGCGGAGGACGTCGCGTTGCAGTAGGCGACGATCGCTGCTATGCCCAGCGCGGCCAGCAGGCCCGATCCGGCTGCGGCGGCGGCTGGCGCGAAGGAGGCGAAGATTCCGGCGCCGATCATGGCGCCGAGGCCGATCACTACGGCGTCGCTGGTGCCGAGCCGCCGGACCAGTCGGCCAGCCGATCGGCCAGCCAAGCTGCCGTCCGATCGGCCAGCCGAGCCGCCATCCGATCGGCCATCCGGTTGGCCGTCCGATTCGTGCACGTTCGGCTCCCCCGCATCGGCGGCATCGTTGTCCACGGCCTGGCTCACTTGCGGCGGGCGGCCAGCGATTCCGTCGTCGCTTCGTCGCAGGGGGTGTAGATCTGCATGCGTAGGCCGGGGACTGGTGATACCGCCAGTTCCGTGATCTCGAACGTCATCGGTGCCGTGTCGGGCATGTGCAGACGCCGGACTCGCACCGCCGGTGCCGCGACTTCCTGTCGTGCCCACAGTTCGGCGAATTCCGTGCTCACCTCGGACAGTCGGCGGATGTCCTCTTCCCAGTCCGGGTCACCCACGTGCTGGCCGTAGTCGGCGCGTAGGCGGGCGACCAGGTATGCGATCTCGTCGTCGTAGTTGGCCAGGCGGTCGCGGGCCGCTGGTTCGGTCAGGCAGCACCACAGCGTGTTGCTGTGCACGCACGGGTCGGTGTGCCAGCCCGCGAACAGGTCCGTGTACGCGCCGTTCTTCGCGATGACGTCGAACCGGCAATTGATCAGCGTGGCGGGCAGCGGATCCAGCGAGCGCAGCACCGTGCGCACGGTTTCCGGCACGGCTGTCGGGTCCACCGACCAGCGCACCGGCGTCGCCTCGGCCAGGCGGTACAGGTGCCAGCGTTGGGTCGCGTCCATCCGCAGCGTGTGTGCGATCGCGTCCAGCACCTGCCAGCTCGCGTTGATCGGCCGGCCCTGCTCCAGCCACGTGTACCACGTGATCCCGACACCGGCCAGCAGCGCAACCTCCTCCCGCCGCAACCCGGCCGTGCGCCGCCGCACGCCTGGCGGTAGACCGACCTCTTCCGGGCTCAGCCGACCCCGGCTCGCCTTGAGGAAGTCGCCCAGTTCCGACCGCCTGCGCCGGGTCACGGCATTGGCGGGCGTCGGTCTCGCCTCGGTTGTGGTCATACGGCCATTCTGGCCGTTCGGTCGGACATCTCCCGCATCCTGGTATCAGGGGTAACAGCATCGGCGGGCTCTCACCACGGTTCGCGCGCCGGCCGCAGGCTCATCGACCATGAGCACCACGACCGTCCCAACCGAACCGGCCACACGCGTTTCGCCGCCCTGGCCGCTGCTGACGCTACTGCTCGCCGGCCAGTTCATGGCGCTTCTCGACGTGACCATCGTCAATGTCGCCATGCCGTCCATCAGCATCGATCTGCACGCTTCCGGTGGTGCGCTCCAACTCGTCGTGTCCGGTTACACCGTCAGTTACGCGATGCTGCTGATCACCGGCGCTCGGCTGGGTGATCTCTACGGCCGGCGGCGCATGTTCCTGACCGGTGTGCTGTTGTTCACGGCCAGTTCGCTGGCCGGTGGACTCGCGCCGAACGTGCTCACGCTGATCCTGGCCAGGTTCGCGCAGGGTGGCGGCGCGGCGCTGATGATGCCGCAGGTGATGAGCGGCATCCAGACCGGATTCACCGGTGCGGCGCGGGCCAAGGCGCTGTCGGCCTACGCGGCCGTCATCGCGATCGGCGGTGTGACCGGCATGGTCACCGGCGGTGCCCTGGTCAGCGCCGACCTGTTCGGCACCGGTTGGCGGCCGGTGTTCCTGGTGAACGTGCCGGTCGGGATCGTGGTGGCCGTGCTGGTTCCTCGGCTGATGGCCGCCAGTACGAACCGCGTCGGCCGGCGGCTGGATCTGGTCGGGCTCGCGATCGCCGTTCCCTCGGTGTTCCTGGTCGTGTTGCCGTTGGTGCTCGGGCACCAGGACGGCTGGCCGGCTTGGACGTTCGTCAGCATCGCCGCCGGTCTGGCCCTGGCTTTCGTGTTCGTGGTGACCGAGCGGCGGATCGCCGATCGGGGTGGTGATCCGCTGCTGAACCTGGCCGTGCTGCGCGTGTCGGGCATGCGCAGCGGACTGGCGACGCTGGCCGCCGGCATGATCGCGTACGGCGGTTTCCTGTTCGCGATCGGCCTCGAACTACAGGGCGGGCTCGGGGATTCCGCCCTGCACGCCGGTCTCACGATCGCGCCTGCCGCCGCCGCGTTCGGGCTGTGCGGTTTCTACTGGCGTCGTCTGCCGGCCCGCGTCCACCATGCCCTGACCACGATCGGTTTCCTGTTGGGTGGCGCCGGTTATCTCGACGTCGGGCTGGTGCTGGGCGCCGGGGTGCACGGTGGGGCCGCGTTGCAGGTCGGCCTGCTGCTGTTCGGGGTCGGCATGGGGGTCGCGTTCAGTCCGTTGATGACGCACATCCTGGTCAACGTGCCGACCCACGAAGCCGCCGACGCGAGTGGCCTCGTCACCACGACGCTTCAGCTCGGCCAGGTGGTCGGCGTCGCGGTGTTCGGCAGCCTGTTCCTGACGTTGGCACCGGCGTCGTCGTCGCACGCGATCTCGACGACGCTGACCTGGCTCGCCGGTCTGGTCGCTGCCGGTGCGCTGGTTTCGTTGGCACTGGCCAGAACCGTCAGTGCCGCTCGACGCGCGAGCCTGGACCCAGCGTCTCGGCGCCGCTGACGTTCTGGCGCCTGCTCACGTAGACGACGATGCCGGGGCGGCCGGCGAACGGCGTGAGATCGACGTCGCCGCTGTCGTAGCACCACAGGCGGTTCAGGTGCCGTAGGCCCCGCAACGGGGTCAGGTCGGGCACCGGTTCGGATCGGCCCAGCCGCAACACCTTCAGCTCGGTCAGGTGCGATATCGGTGTCAGGTCGGTCACGCGGGAGCCGGACAGGTCGAGGCGGTGCAGCCCGGTCAGGCCGGTGAGACCGTCAAGTGACACGTCGGGACAGTCCCGCAACCACAACTGCTCCAACGAGTCCGCCCACCGGCTCAGTTCCCGCAGTTCGACCAGGAACGGGCAGTTGGTCAGGCCGATGGCCCTCGGCGCGCGCAGGAACGCCAGCGGCGTCAGATCGGACGTCGTCCACATCACGTCACGCAGGCTCAGGCTGGTCAGGTCGGTCAGTTCGGTCAGTTCGGCCAACCGGGTCACGTTGATGATGTTGGAGAGTTGCAGTGATGTCAGGACCGGCAGGGTGGCGAGCTGCGACCAGCCGCTGGACGGCCGCAGCACGTCCAGCCGGGTCAGTGTGCGGACATCGCGCAGCGGTGCCAGGTCGATCTCCAGCGGCAGGCGGATCACGGCGACCTCTGGCGGCACGTACCGCAGGTCGATCCCGTGCTGGTCGTGCCTCGTCGACGCGAGCGCGAGCCGCTTGAGACCGGTGCCGGCCAACGGAGACAGGTTGCGTACCTTGGGATCGGCGACGGTCAGCGAGTGCAGTGACGACAGGTCGGGCACGAAGGCGAGATCGCCGTGGCCGTCGTGGAACCGGCAGTCCAACCGGCGCAACGACTTGAGCTCGACGAGGCCGGGAATGAGGGACGGATCGTCGATCCGTACGTGGCCGCCGAGCAGCGGTGACTCGCGCAGCACCGACTCGGCGTAGCGGGTCGGATGGAACCGTGGCCACGCCAGCAACAGCTCACGCGCGACCACCGTTCGCTGGTCCGCGCC
>DATBDL010000110.1:0-2749 GCA_036269975.1 Pseudonocardiaceae bacterium
ACGATCCATTTCGAGTTGTTCGACGCCGGGCACGGGGCGATCGACTATCGGTACCCGTTGTCGTTGGCCTGGCTGGTTCAGCGAATGTCTTCGTGAGTGGTAACGGTCGGTGGTACCGCGTCACGGCACCACCGACCGTCCGTTCACGGCTGCTGGACCAGGCGGAACGACTGGCTGGACACTCCGGTGCACGCGGTCTGTGTTAGCTGCACGCTGTTCGCCGTCGACGAGTTCGGGACGTTCAGGCATTCCGTCGCGGTGCCGTTTCGGCTCACGATGTGGTAGACGCCGTTTCCGTCCGGGACCGCCTGCCACTGCTGGTTCAGGCCGCCGCCGTAGGTCCACAGTTGGATGGGGGCGTTGTTCGCCGTCGACACGTTGGTCACGTCAAGGCCCAGGTTCGGGTTGCCGCGGTTGACGACCTTGAGGAACGGGCCCGATGTCTGCTGGAACTGGAATTCCTGGCCCGTTGTTCCGTTGCACGTGAACTGCTGGATCGCCGTGCCGTTGGTGGTGCCGGCGCTTCGTGCGTCCACGCACTTGCCGTTCGCGGTGTTGACCACGGTGTACCAGTTCGCCGGCGGGATCGGGTTGGTAGGCGCGTTGGTGGGTGCGCCGCCACCCAGGTTCAGCAGGCCGTCGATGATGAACTCGTCTTCGGCCGGGCTGCCGAAGGTGGTCGACAGGGCCGTGTTCGTGGTGTAGTTCATCCAGTTGTGGCCGAAGTTGGCGTACAGCATCTTGTAGTTCTTGTTCGTCCACAGGATCGGGAAGTAGCCGCTGAACCACGACTGGTTCGGGTCGGTGCCCAGCGGGAAGCTGGACGGGTCCACCGATGCCAGGATCTCGATGTTCGGGTTCTTCCGCAGGTCGTTCGTCCAGCTATACCACTCACTGACGCCGGACACGAACGTCGCCGGGAGGCGCCGGGTCGCCGGTGTCGTGTTCTCCACCTTGAGGGTGGCGACCGTCGGGGACCACGTGTTCGACACGAAGGCGCCCGTTCCCAGTAACTGGTTGTAGTACCAGTCCCATGAGGACGGATCGGTGTTGAATGCCGATACGTGGAAACCGAACCACGCGCCGCCGTGCTGCATGTAGTTCTGGAAGCCGGTGCGCTGGGCGGCCGTCTGTGGGGCGTCGTCGAGGAACATCACCACCTGGAACTGCGACGAGGTGAGGTTGTCGAGCATGTCCCAGTTGGTCGTGGAGGTGTACGAGAAGTTGTTCGCCGCCGCGATCTGCGGGAACCAGACGTTGGCTTCCTTCTCGAAGCTGATGTGGGCGGCGTCGAACGTGCCGCTGTAGAAGGCGAGCACCTTGAACTGGGGCGTGGTGGCTGCCTGCGCTGGCGGCGTCGCCAGCCCCAGTGTCAACAGTAGGAGGGACAGTGCCATGGCAAGGCGTCGTTTTCGCATGCCCCTTACTGAAACATGTTCATATATCTTAATTCAAGTAGCAAATTATCCCCGTTCGGTAGTGTTGAGAACACACACCGTCCGCTAGGCTTGACGGCCGATTCGACCGGCTCGTCCGCGCGGTAGCGTCGGGGTCCGACACTGCGCAGGAGGCATCGTGTTCCCCACCCACCGGCCGCGCCGGCTGCGGACGACCCCGGCGGTACGCCGGCTGGTCAGCGAAACCACCGTGCGACCGAGGCAGCTCGTGCTGCCGATGTTCGTCAAGGAGGGCGCTTCCGCTCCGGTCCCGATCGCGTCGATGCCCGGCGTCTTCCAGCACTCCCGTGACTCGCTGCGCAAAGCGGCCGTGGACGCGGTGCGGGCCGGTGTCGGCGGGCTGATGATCTTCGGTGTGCCGGCCACGCGGGACGCGATCGGGTCCGGTGGTACCGATCCGGACGGCGTGCTCAACGTCGCCCTGCGCGATCTGCGTGCCGAACTCGGTGACGACACCGTGTTGATGGCAGACACGTGCCTGGACGAGTTCACCGACCACGGCCACTGCGGTGTCCTCGACGCGGACGGCCGCGTCGACAACGACGCCACCCTGGCCCGTTACGCCGACCTGGCTGTCGCGCAGGCCGAAGCCGGTGCGCATCTGGTGGGTCCCAGCGGGATGATGGACGGCCAGATCGGCGTGATCCGAGGCGCGCTGGACGACGCCGGCTACACCGACACCGGCATCCTGGCCTACTCGGCCAAGTACGCCAGCGCCTTCTTCGGCCCGTTCCGGGAAGCTGTGGAGTCGGCGCTGCGCGGCGACCGCAAGACCTACCAGCAGGACCCCGGCAACGTCCGTGAGGCGCTGCGCGAGACGTCGCTCGACCTCGCCGAGGGTGCCGATCTGGTGATGGTCAAGCCGGCGCTCGCCTACCTCGACGTGCTCAGCGCGGTCGCCGAGCTGTCGGACGTCCCCGTCGCCGCGTACCAGGTCTCCGGGGAGTACGCGATGGTCGAGGCGGCCGCCGCGAACGGCTGGCTGGACCGCGAACGGACCATCCTGGAGACGCTGACCGCCATCCGGCGGGCGGGTGCCGACGTCATCCTGACGTACTGGGCCGTCGAGGCGTCCGCGTGGCTGGCCAGCGACTGACGGTGACGTCGATCCGTCGTTCGGCCTAGTCCGATCGCATCATTGGCGTGCTCTTGAACACCAACTTTCGGTGCGGTCCGATTTATAGCCCTTTGGTGGGTTAGTCTAGTCGCATGACCACGCCATCCGCGCAGCGGTGGCCGGAGTCCGCACACCGGCCGAACGGGACATCACCCCGTTCGGCCGCGCATGCACT
>DATBDL010000111.1:0-11451 GCA_036269975.1 Pseudonocardiaceae bacterium
CACGTAGACCCGGTCGTCGGTCAGCAACAGGTTGTCCGCCCGGAGATCCAGGTGCAACAACGTGTCCCCGGTCGCGGCCGCAGACCAGCCGGACTCCAGTTCGGCCAGGCGATCCAGGTTGGCCGCCGCCCAGGCCGGCACGCCAGGGTCGGGCGAGCCGCCGGCCATGGTGCGCCAGCCGGACATGACGTCGGCGCAGGATTCGGTCACGGGCGGGACCGGGACGGCTAACGGATTGGGCGTGAGGCATTCGCCGAGCACCTGTACCGCGTCCACGATCCGGTCGAGTTCCGGCTCCTGCCACGGCACGGCTGGCTGACGGCCGGCCACCTCGCTGATCACCAGCGCGATCCAGTCGCCGTCCTCGAAACGGCCCAGTAGGCGGGGCACCGCGACCGGCGACCGCCATTCGACCCCGTGCAGGCCAGCCAGAATCCTGGCTTCGGCGGCGTACATCCGGACCGAGTCGATGTTGCGGGCCGAGCTGACCGCCTTCACGAACATGCGCCGGCCGTCCGCGAGCACGACCCTGGATGCCAGTCCCGGCGAGAAGCCACCCGGCTCGCTCACGGCCTCGTCCACCGGCGCGCCGAGGATTTCCTCGACACCGGAACGGACGTGTTCCGGCAGGTCCGTCCAGACCAGCCGGTTGCCGCCGACGCCGAGGATGTTCGTCATGGCACGAGCATCCATGGAATCCCGGATTACGGCATCCGATTATCGCGAGCTACACGCACGCCTTGCGGACGGCGTCGAACCGCGACTGTTCCTGCGTCAGCCACGCCTTCAGCCGGCTCGGGCTCAGGTTGGTGGACGCGTCGCCGGCCGTGGCCGCGGCACCGCGCAGCGCCGACGACAACGACGGGTCCGACGTCTGCGTCGACAGCTTCCGCAGTTCCGATGCCGCGTCCTTGGCCTCGGTCACCCTGCGCTGGGCGTCGTCGCCGGCCTCGGCGACCACGATCACGCCGACCGCCTTCGTGCAGATCGCGGCCTTCGACGCATCGTCGGTCGAACAGGAAGCCACGCCGCCCAGCAACAACGCACCGCCCACCAACAAGCACAACCCTCGCATGACCCACCCCCAGGTGAGCCCAGGTTAGCCCACCGGAGCGCGGCGCACCCGCATGGCCTTGTGTACCAACGCGTCGCAGAGCGCGAGCCAGCTTGCCTCCACTATGTTGGCGTGCACGCCGACCGTGGTCCATTCGCGTTCGCCGTCGGTCGACTCGACCAGGACACGGGTGACCGCGTCCGTGCCGTGCGAATTCGTCAGTATCCGGACCTTGTAGTCGGCGAGGCTGACACTGTCCATCCAGGACAGATGGGGCCGCAGCGCCTCCCGCAGCGCGGCGTCCAGCGCGTGCACGGGACCGTTGCCCTCCGCGGTCGCGATCATCCGCTGGCCGGCCACCCTGACCTTGACCGTCGCCTCGGACGTCACCTCCCCGCCGGGCGAGTGGTCCAGGATGACGCGGTAGCTCTCCAGCGTGAAGGGCGCCGGGTCACCGTCATCGATCACGTTGCGCAGCAACAACTCCAGCGACGCGTCCGCCGCCTCGAACGACCAACCCCGCGCTTCGAGCTCCTTCACCTCGCGCACCGCGCTCGTCAGCGCGTCCGGCCGGCCGGCCAGGTCCACACCGAGCTCGCGTCCCTTGAGCTCGATGCTGGCCCGACCGGCCATCTCGGTGACCAGTACCCGCATGTCATTGCCGACGACGGCCGGATCGATGTGGTTGTACAGCTCCGGGTCGACTTTGATCGCGCTCGCGTGCAACCCCGCCTTGTGGGCGAAGGCCGACTGCCCGACGTACGCCTGGTGGGCGTTCGGGGCGATGTTCGCGATCTCGGCAAGGGCATGGGAGACGCGGGAGAGCTCGGCCAGCGCTGCGTGCGGTATCGCCGGCATGTCGAGCTTGGTCACCAGGTTTCCCAGTACCGCGAACAGATCGGCGTTACCGGCACGTTCGCCGTAGCCGTTCGCGGTGCACTGCACGTGGGTGGCGCCGGCCCGCACGGCCGCCACCGAGTTCGCCACGGCGCAGGACGTGTCGTCCTGGCAGTGGATGCCCAGACGGAAACCGGTGCGGGCGGCCACCTCGGCCACGGTCTCGCCCAGCCCCATCGGCAGTTGGCCGCCGTTGGTGTCGCACAGCACGACGACGTCCGCACCACCGTCCACTGCGGACGACAGCACCCGCAGCGCGCAGTCCGGGTCGAACGCGTAGCCGTCGAAGAAGTGCTCAGCGTCCAGGAACACCCGCCGACCGTGTCCGACCAGGTGGCGGACGGTGTCGGTGACCATCGCGCACGCCTCGTCGACGTCGGTGCGCAGGGCGCGTTCGATGTGCCGCCGGTCGGACTTGGCGACCAGTGTCACGACCGGTGCCTGGGCGTCCAGCAACGCCTTGACCTGCGGATCGTCCTCGACCTTGACACCGGCCCGCCGCGTCGAGCCGAACGCCACGAGTGCCGCGTGCTTCAGCGTCAGCTCACCGGCGGCCGCGCGGGCGAAGAACTCGGTGTCCGTGGGCAGCGCGCCGGGCCAGCCGCCCTCGATGAAACCGACACCGACCTCGTCCAGCAACCGTGCCACCGCGAGCTTGTCCGTTGCCGAGTAGGTGATGCCCTCGCGCTGGGCGCCGTCCCGGAGGGTGGTGTCGTAGACGTGGAAACTGTCGCCGAGCGGCGTTTCGGCTGGGCTGGTGCGGGTCACGGAACTCTCCTGTCATCGACATCGGACCGCTGGGATCACCGCCGGCGCAAACAAAAAGACCCCCCGCGGGTGCGAGAGGTCTGCGCGCCGGTGCTGGAAGTCAGCTACTCGGCGCGCTCGGCGATAATGATCACCGCAAGGTGAGCCATGCGAGGGATGGTGCCACACCGCAGAACGTGCAGTCCACTGGACGAACGAAATGTCCCGGATCGTGAGAGCACGATCCGGGACACCTCTACTTACCGCACCTCTTCTACAGCTCGCCTAGAGCGACGACCTCGTGGACACGTTGGACGAGACGAGAGCGGCCAACCGATCGCCGACCGCCTCGGTGGTGCCCGGCGACGCGTGGTCGCGGGTCGCCAGGTCGAACGCGACCGACGCCTCGATCCGGCGGGCCGCCTCGTGCTGGCCGAGGTGGTCGAGCATCATCGCGACGGACAGCACGGCCGCGGTCGGGTCGGCGAGGCGCCGGCCGCTGATGTCGGGCGCGCTGCCGTGCACCGGCTCGAACATGCTCGGGTTGCGCCGGGTCACGTCCAGGTTGCCGCTGGCCGCGAATCCGATGCCACCGGTGATGGCGGCGGCCAGGTCGGTGAGGATGTCGCCGAACAGGTTGTCGGTGACCATGACGTCGAAGCGGGCCGGGTCGGTGACCATGTGGATGGTCGCCGCGTCCACGTGCTGGTAGGCGACGGTGACCTCGGGGTGCTGCAACGACACCTCCTCGACCACCCGTGACCACAGCCCGCCGGCGTGGGTGAGGACGTTCGTCTTGTGCACCAGGGTCAGATGCTTGCGCGGCCGCGCACTGGCCCGCGCGAACGCGTCCCGTACGACGCGCTCGATGCCGTAGGCCGTGTTGACGCTGACCTCGGTGGCGATCTCGTGCGGGGTGTCCTTGCGCAGCAGTCCGCCGTTGCCGGCGTACGGCCCCTCGGTGCCCTCACGGACGATCACCATGTCGATGTCGGACGGGTCGGCCAGCGGGCTGCGTACACCCGGATACAGCTTGGCCGGCCGCAGGTTGACGTGATGGTCGAGCTCGAACCGCAGGCGCAGCAACAGACCCCGCTCCAGGATGCCGCTGGGCACCGACGGATCACCGACGGCGCCGAGCAGGATCGAGTCGTGCTGCCGGAGTTCGCTCAGCACGGATTCGGGCAGCAGCTCCCCGGTGGAGTGCCATCGCGCGGCGCCCAGATCGTAGGACGTTGTTTCAGCGTTGGGAGCGACCTCGCCGAGAACCTTGAGTGCCTCGCCGATCACCTCGGGCCCGATCCCATCCCCTGGGATCACCGCGAGCCGCATGTACACCTCCGGAGTAACGGTCCCGCTACAGGAACCCTCAATCTCAGAAGGTTACCGGCCAATTGGCGGTTGATCCCACCGGAGGGTGGGTTTCTCGATGAGTTCTCCCGTACTGCGGGACACCCGATCGGGTGAAGCGTCACTCGATGGGACCACAGTGGCTCACGACCCGGTGATCCGCAGCCAGGATGGATCGCCAGCCGCCGACGTGAACGTGACGGTGCTGCCGACCGTACTCACGCTCGTGTACCGAGGATCGACGGTGTCCACGACCAGCGCAAGATGATCACCGGCCGGTACCGTCCACGAGATCGGCTGTAGGTCGACGTCAAGTGTGATCGGCTTGCCCGGCACCGAGTTCAGGAGGCTGTTCGGCGTGTCGGTGATCAGCGAGCCGATGCCGAGCGGGTTCACGTCGTAGAGGTACGCGAACAGCGACGTGTTCGGCGAGGACGGAGTAACCGTCGTGTGCAGGTGCGGCGCGCCGGTCAGCGAGGTCGCCCCCGCGTACGCCGGCCCCGACCACACGCCCGCCACACCGCGCGCCACGAGCGGAATCGCCACGCCGACAGGGATGTTCGCGTAGCCCTGCAAAGCCCCACTCAGCAGCGGAATCCCGCTGTCGGCGATCGTGTCCACTCCGGCCAGGATCCGATGGCTCCAGCCGGACTCCGGTCCACTCGCGAATCCGCTGCCGGACAGATAGTACGTCGTGCCGCTCGCGGTCGCGGCCGTCCAGTCCGGATAGCCGTGCCACGCGCCGCCGTTCGCCGGTTTCAACTGGACGGAGGCTTGGGTGTCGATGCCGTTCGGGATGCCCTTGAGGTAGTGGTCGAACCAGAGCGTGGCGCTGTCCCACACGTCGTCGGGCAGGCCGAGCGCGCCGGGCACGGAGGCGGTGGCGTGGTCACCCGGTTCGAGCATGATGCGCTTGGGGCCGGTCAACTGATTGAAGAAGCTGACGAGTTGGGCCGGCGGGAACAGCGAGTCCTCCCAGTCGTTGGCGATCATGACGGCAGGGTGGCGGGCGTTGATCGCGTCGATCTTGGTCACGGCGGAGCGGATCGGCGTGTACGGGAGGATGTCGGCGATGTCCCCGGCCGCGTAGTCCTTCTCGATCTGCTGGAGATCGGGACCGGGCCGACCGGTCAGGTTGCCGATGGCGAGCAGCGCGTCGGCGCCGGCCGAGCTGACCGTCTGGTTCGGATACAGCGAAGCGGCCAGATCGGTCCACGTGTCCATCGCGGCGACGGCCTTGATCCGCGGGTCCTGCGCGAGCGCCAGCAGGCTCTGGCCACCGCCGTAGGAGATGCCGGCGACGCCGATCTCGTTCGGGTCGGCCGGGGTGTTCGCGAGCGCCCAGTCGATCACGTCGCTCACGTCGGCCATCGTCTGCGGGCCGGCGACGTCGATCTGGCCACCGGAGTCGTAGAAGCCGCGACTGCTGTAGGAGACGACCTCGTAGCCGGACTGGTAGGCGAGCTTCGCGCCGGCGCCGACGTACTCCAGGTCCGGCGCGCCCCAACTGGAAGGCATGACGAGCAGCGGGAACGGCCCCGGCCCGGTCGGCGTGATCACGAAGGCACGCAGTGGCGTGCCACCGTCACCGGGAATGGCCAGGTAGGACGCGGTGAAGCCCGATGCGGCGTGCGCGGCCGGCGCGGACAGCAGCGCGGTCAGGCAGGCGAGGAGGATGAGCGGCAGGCGATGGCGCACGCAGTTCTCAACGACGTACCTACTCAAAAGTAGTGTGATCTACACCACTCCAGTGGTCCGCACGTCCACGCTCAGCACCGGCCCAGCGGGGTTCTTGGAGTCCCGAACAGCCGCTAAGTCCTGCGACAGTTCGACACATCCACCTGTTGTATTGCTGCCACCGCTGTAGCTGCTCTTGCGCCAGCGGACCACATTCATATCGCTGTCTCCATGTCTTTTGCGATCTCAGCAATGCGCTTCACCGACGCGTCCGCATCCAACGAATCGGCCATAATCTTACCGATCACGCTCCGGTAGCGGCCGACCGCTCGACTATGCGTCAGCATGGTCACGGAGCCACAACTTTCCACCCGCACAGCAGGTGTGTCGCGCCGCAATTCAAGCAGCACGAATTGTCCCTCAAGTGCAGGCGTGAACTTGCGCAGCTCCAACGGATCGCAGTTCCAGTTCGCTGTCGATGCCATCCGACATGTCGCGGCAGCGGCGGTTCTGGTGGTCGACCGCGACGAGTTCAGCCACCAGTGGCTCAGCCAGGGCGCGTCCGAACATCGTGACGCGGTGTTGGTCGCCGACCCGTGGAATCCCGTGACGCGGTTCCCAGCCGAGTCAACGATCACGCCGGCGGAACTGCGGCGAGCGGCGACCCGGTGGACATCCGGCGATGTGTTCCCGCCGCCCGTGATCCGCTGGCGCGATGCCTCCGAAAACGAAATCGGCTGGATCTGCCAGTAACAGACCTTGCCCTCAGCGAGATACGGAAGGCAGCCGTGGAGGGCGTCCGAGGGATGGGTGGATGTCGGAGAAACCAGCCGAACCGAACACCCTGGCCAGGTGGATCATCTGGAGCGTCATCGTGGCGGCGGTCGGCGGGCTGATCGCCACCGCGGGATGGCAGTGGTGGACAAATCGCCATCCGTCGCAGCAAACGGCGAATGTGGTCGTCTTCGACTGGCGCGGCTACAACGCCGACGCGACGAATCCGGCGCGGGCGGACATTCAGCTTTCCAATGACGGCAACGGTTCCGCACAGGTGTGCCGGGCGTACTGGATGGACGGCCAACCTGGCACGACATTGGCCAGCCCGCTCGGTAGTTCCCACGAGTTCGGGCTCGCCCCCGGCGAACGGACCGAGTTGGAGATCGTGCAGACCCCACCGGTCTCGGACCTGCTCGGCTCGACGCTCGCCACCGAATCAGAAGCGGAAACGTACGTCTACGTAACCTGCGGCTCGACCCGCTTCACGGACTCGGCGCCCATCAACATAACCGTCCAGACGTTCTGACAACCCGGCCCAACCTGATTCGATTGGGCCGGGCCACATGCGTGTCAGGTCACTCGAAGGTGATCGAGCGTACGAATCGCGCGCCGACCGCGCCGCCGATTGGCTCGTGGACCTCCGCGCTCACCTGGCGGTCCACCCGCAGCAGCATGATCGAGCTCTCGCCGTCGTGGTGCTGGTTGATCTGCGCCGCCTCGATGTTCACGCCTGCCTCGCCCAGCAGCGTGCCTACCGTGCCCATCACGCCCGGCCGGTCCGAGTACTCCAGGATCAGCACCGTGCCCTCGGCCCGCAGGTCGAAGTACCGGCCGTTGACCTCGACCAGCTTCTGCGTCGCGTCCAAGCCCGACAGCGTCCCGGACACGCTGACCGTGCCGCCATCCGGCAGCGCGGCCAGAACCGTGACCAGGGAACGGAAGTTGGCGCTCTCCGGCTCGGTCACCAGCTCGACCGCGACCCCGAGCTCCTCCGCCAGCTTCGGCGCGTTGACGAACGTGACCTGCTCCTCCAACATCCCGCCGAACACCCCGCGCAGTGCGGCCAGCGGCAGCACCGTCACGTCCTCGGACGCCAACTCGCCGCGCACCCGCACGGTGATCGACGCCGGCGGCTTCGACGCGAGCGCCGCGACCACTGTGCCCAGCTTCTGCACCAGCGCCAGGTACGGCCGGACCTCCTCGCCGACCACGCCACCCGCCTGCACGTTCACCGCGTCCGGCACGAAATCGCCGGCCAGCGCCAACAGCACCGACCTGGCCACGTCCGTGCCGGCGCGGTCCTGCGCTTCGGTGGTCGACGCGCCCAGGTGCGGCGTGACCACCGCGTTGGGCAGCTCGAACAGGGGGCTGTCGGTGCACGGCTCCTTGACGAACACGTCGATGCCGGCGCCCCCGACCCGGCCCTCGCGCAGCGCATCGGCCAGTGCGTCCTCGTCGATCAGGCCGCCACGGGCGTCGTTGACGATGATCACGCCGGGCTTGACCTTGGCCAACTGGTCCTTGCCGATCAGGCCCTTGGTCTCCGGCGTCTTGGGCAGGTGGATCGAGACCGTGTCGGCGCGGACCAACAGTTCGTCCAAGGACACCAGCTCGATGCCTAGCTGCGCCGCACGGGCCGGGGTCACGTACGGGTCGTACGCGATCAGCTCCATGCCGAACGCGATCAGCCGCTGCGCCACCAACTGGCCGATCTTGCCCAGGCCGACGATGCCGGCCGTCTTGCCGTTGAGCTCGACACCGTTGAAGGAACTGCGCTTCCACGCGCCGCCGCGCAGGCTGGCGTCCGCGGCCGGAATCCGGCGGGCCACCGCGAGCAGCAGGGCGACCGCGTGTTCGGCGGCCGAGACGATGTTGGACGTCGGCGCGTTCACGACCATCACGCCGCGCTCGGTCGCCGCCGGGACGTCCACGTTGTCCAGGCCGACGCCGGCACGGGCGACCACCTTCAGCCGCGTGCTGGCGGCGAGGGCCTCCGCGTCCACCTGGGTGGCGGAACGGACCAACAGCGCGTCGGCGTCGGCGAGGGCCGCCAGCAGGGCTGGCCGGTCGGTGCCGTCGACGTGCCGGACGTCCACGCCACTCCCCAGCAGGTCGAGTACGGACGGGGCGAGTTTTTCGGCGAGCAGGACGACTGGACGGCGAGTACTGGTCACGACGCGGCTCCGAGGGGGACGCAGAAAGTGGAACGCGAACGACACACGGTCAGCGCCGTCCACGCTGACCGGCCACAACGCTGTGCCCGGACCACCTCGAAGTCTATCGGTCGCCGACTGACCTTGGTCTGACGCCTACTGGTTGAGACCGTCCCGCGCATCCGCCGCGGGGCTGGTCAGGGCCATGCCGATGGCCTGCGACGCGGTTGTGAGTTCGGCCACGAAAGAGCCCAACGGCTTGTCCGCCGCGACGACCACGGCCAGCGCGCCCACCACCCGGCCGGCACCCGCGCGCACCGGCACGGCCGCACAGCACAGGCCCGGCACCACGGCCTCCATGTCGTAGGCGACGCCCGACGACCTGATCCGGTAGGCGGCGGCCGCCCACGATTCCGCGGTGTAGCCGGCGGGAATGCCGATCAGCGGGTCGTAGGCCGCGATGACCTTGCCGGTCGCGGTGTCCAGCGGCACGGTCAGGCCGGGCCGCATTCGCGGCGCGTGGTCCGGTCGAAGCACGCTGCTGGCCACGATCAGGATCTGGCCCTCGCGCGGCATCGCCAGCCCGACGGTCTCCCGTATCCGCACCGACAACGTGCGTAACGTGCGCAGGGCATGGTCGCGCAGTTCGGTCTGCCAGCCCTGGCCGAGCCGGAACACGCGGGAACCGATGCGGTAGCCGCTGGAGGACCGTTCCACGGCACCGAGTTCACCCAACTGGTCCAGCAGCCGGTGCACCGTGGTCTTGGGCAGTCCACTGTTCTTGGCGAGCTCAGAAAGGCCGACGTCGTTGCTCATCGACCCGAGAACATCCAGCAGCGCGAACGCTCCTTCGAGGACACCCCGCCCGCGCGCCGTCCGATCGGTGTCGGTGTCGTTGTCCAGCAAGGTTCCGTCTCCCCCCGGTGACGACCAAAGGTAACCGGAATCCAGAATGGCACACGGAACGGTCGCGGCGCCCGTATCGGGCAACTCGGCACTTTTGGGCGGCACGCACGGCTGCCCCGCCGTTGCCAAGTGGGCACACACAAATTCGGTTGCGTGCACCGACTACCATGGCTCGTCGAATTCGCCGTCCTTGGCACCGGCGACGAACGCGTCCCACTCGGACTCGGTGAAGACGAGCACCGTGTCGTTCGGGCCGGTGAACTTCGAGTTACGCATGGCGATGTAGGTCTTGCCGTCGGTGTGCGGCACGAAGGCGACCTCGACGTACTCGCCCTCCGCGTCGTCGGGGTCACCAGCTCGCTGCCACTCGGCGTCTGTCAGGTCGAGCTGGCCGCGGACGTGCGCCTTGTCGTCGTAGATGGGCGCGCTGGCCACAGTCTGCTCGGTCTGCTGGTCATCGCTCATCGGTGGAGCCCCCTGGCGGGAAGTCGGAACTGTTGGCTTGACGACGATACGGCGCGCCGGAGGCTCCGGCGCGCCGTCTTCGTGCGACATTCCCCGCTTGGGCTAACGGTTGCGCGAATGGCACTGCCCGATGGCACCGCCGCTGGTTCGCGCAATCGGGTGACTCAGGCCGTGTCGGTCAGCGGCCGGTCCACCCAGGACATGAGGCCGCGCAACCTCTTGCCGACGTCCTCGATCGAGTGCTGCTCGCCCTGCTGCTGGAGCTTGGTGAAGGTCGGGCGGCCTGCCTCGTCCTCCGACACCCATTCCTTCGCGAACCGGCCATCCTGGATCTCGTCCAGGATCTTGCGCATTTCGGCCTTGACACCGGGATTGATCACGCGCGGCCCACGCGTGAGGTCGCCGTACTCCGCGGTGTCCGACACCGAATACCGCATCCGCGCGATACCGCCCTCGTAGATGAGATCCACGATCAGCTTCAGCTCGTGCAGCACCTCGAAGTAGGCGATCTCCGGCTGGTAACCGGCCTCGGTCAGGGTTTCGAACCCGGCCTGGATCAACGCGGTCGTGCCGCCGCAGAGCACGGCCTGCTCACCGAACAGGTCGGTCTCGGTCTCCTCGGTGAACGTGGTCCTGATGACGCCGGCCCGCGTGCCGCCGATGCCCTTCGCGTACGAGAGGCCGAGTTCCAGCGCTTTGCCGGTGGCGTCCTGTTCGACGGCGACGAGGTCCGGCACGCCCTTGCCGTCCACGAACTGGCGGCGTACCAGGTGACCTGGCCCCTTCGGCGCGACGAGCACCACGTCCACATCGGCCGGGGGCTGGATCAGGCCGAAGCGGATGTTGAACCCGTGCCCGAAGAACAGCGCGTCGCCCGGCTTGAGGTTCGGCAGAATGTCGGCCTCGTAGATGGCCCGCTGCTTGGTGTCCGGGGCCAGGATCATGATCACGTCGGCCTCGGCGGACGCCTCGGCGGCGGTGAGCACCCGCAGACCCTGCTCCTCGGCCTTGGGCCGCGACTTCGACCCCTCCGGCAGGCCGACCCGCACGTCCACGCCGGAATCGCGCAGGCTCAACGCGTGTGCGTGGCCCTGGCTGCCGTAGCCGATCACGGCGACCTTGCGGGCCTGGATGACGGCCAGGTTGGCGTCGTCGTCGTAGAAGATCTCGGCGGTCATGGGAATCCAGTTGTTCCTTTCACGATGAATACGGTCAGCGCACGGTGGTCGCGGTGATCGACCGGGGTCCCCGCCCGACAGCGACCATGCCGGACTGCACCATTTCGCGCACCCCGAACGGTTCCAGCATGCGCAGCAACGCGTCCAGCTTGTCAGCGGTGCCGGTCGCCTCGATGGTCAGCGCCTCCGGTGAGACGTCCACGACCTTGGCGCGGAACAACTGTACGGTCTCCAGCACCTGGCTGCG
>DATBDL010000112.1:0-2011 GCA_036269975.1 Pseudonocardiaceae bacterium
GAAGATCTGCTTGTGGCCGGCGTCGTGTCCGGTGAACGACAGATGCGTGTAGACCAACGCGAGAAAGGCGGCCGTGAAAAGCTGCCACCAGGAATTGCCGAGAAAGCCGAAGACGACCCATGCGATCGCGAACGCGGCGATCGTCGCGGCACACGTCAGGACGTAGTAACCGTAACGGCGACGCAACAGTCCGGCTTGGCGAACGATGCGCGCGAGCTCGACGAAGTCGCTGTCGGAATTGTACTGTGCCACCGCTGCCGCGGGGTCGGCCGATGTCATCCACGATCTCCGTCCGGTTGCCGTGTCACCGCGAGGCGGGTGAAGCGCTGCCGGTCCGGCCAGCGCACGTCGTGCGCCCAGCCCAGCTTCTCGAACACCCAGATCAGCCGGGCCGAGATGTCGATCTGGTGTGGCAGTACACCATGCCGGGCGCAGGTCGGATCGGCGTGGTGCGAGTTGTGCCACGACTCGCCGAACGACAGGAACGCCAACGGCCAGAAGTTCGCCGCCTTGTCCCGCGACGCGAACGGGCGGGCGCCGACGATGTGGCAGACCGAGTTCACCGACCAGGTCACGTGGTGCAACAACGAGATCCGCACCAGCCCGGCCCAGAACAGCGCCGTGAGCGCCCCCCACCACGACCACGTGATGAGTCCGCCGATCAGCGGCGGCAGCGCGAGCGTCGACACGGTCCACAGCACGAACAGCCCGTCGACGGCGCGGATGTCCGCGTCGGCCGCCAGGTCGGGCGCGAACCGGTCGATGTTCGTCTTGTCACGGTTGAAGATCCAGCCCAGGTGGGCGTGCCAGAAGCCCTTGGCCAGCGCGGCGGGGCTGGTGCCGTAGCGCCACGGCGAGTGCGGGTCGCCGTCCCGGTCGGAGAAGGCGTGGTGGCGCCGGTGGTCGGCGACCCACTCGGTGACCGGGCCCTGCACCGCCATGACGCCGGCGGCCGCGAGTACGACCCGCAGCGGGCGTACCGCCTTGAAGGCGCTGTGCGTGAAGTACCGATGGAAGCCGACCGTCACCGCGAGGCCGGTCACGACGTAGAATCCGGCGGCGATCTCCACGTCCAGCCAGGTCAGGCCCCAGCGCCAGGCGAACGGCACCGCCGCGACCAGCGCGGCGAACGGAACGAGGATGAACACGTAGACGAGCGCGTGCTCGGAGGTGGTGCGGGGGAGGCCGAGCACCGGTTTGGGCGTGCCGACCGGGGACGTTGCCGTGGACGTGGGCATGGAGCCGCCTGCCTGGTTGGGTACGTCTGGTGCGTACCGCCAGGTGTCAAGGGCGATAGGCTGGTCACTGCGCGCGTGGAACCGGTCGCCGGTGACCGTCTGCTGCCGAGCCTACTCCGACCGTGGTCCTCGTGGTGAACGGACCGTTGAGTCCACTGTGGTCAGTTGGCCGGCGCGGTAGCGTGTGCGTGTGGAGTCCGTGTTGTCCCACATGGGTGCGGTTCGGCTCGGCGAGTTGCTGGCCGCGGGCGAGGTGTCGTCGGTCGAGCTGACCAGGCAGGTGTTGGCGCGGATCGAGGCCACCCAGCCGTCGATCAACGCGTTCCGGGTGGTCCGAGGGCCGGCGGCGCTGCGTGAGGCGGCCGATGCCGATGAGCGACTGGGGGCCGGTGAGCGGGCACCGCTGCTCGGCGTGCCGGTGGCCGTCAAGGACGATGTGGACATCGAGGGCGAACCAACCGCGTTCGGCTGCCCCGGCTCGTTCCCGGCCGCCACCGCCGACTCGACGGTCGTGCGGCGCCTGCGGGACGCCGGTGCGATCATCGTCGGCAAGACGAACACGCCCGAGTTGGGCCAGTGGCCGTTCACCGAGGGCAGCGCGTTCGGCGTGACCCGCAACCCGTGGCATCCGGACCGCACGCCGGGCGGGTCGTCCGGAGGGTCGGCGGCCGCGGTCGCCGCGGGACTGGTGCCGGTCGCGGTCGGCTCGGACGGAGCCGGTTCGGTGCGGATTCCGGCCGGCTGGACCAACCTGGTCGGGATCAAGCCGCAGC
>DATBDL010000113.1:0-8106 GCA_036269975.1 Pseudonocardiaceae bacterium
GAAGAAGGCGATCACGCGCGCGGGACCGAGTCCGCGCGGCGCGGTCATATCGAACCCCGCGCGGGCGTGCCGAACAGCCCCTGCGGTCGCAGCAGCAGAACCAGCAGGAGGATGACGAAGAACGTCATCTCCGACCAGATCGGCGAGACGGTCGAGGCGACCACGGCCGAGGACACCGAGACGATCAGCGCGCCGAGCACCGCGCCGCCGATGCTGCCGAGCCCGCCGAGGATGACGATCGACAGCAGCCGCGAGATCAGGTCGTAGTGGCTGCCGGGGTTGAACGTGAACAACATGCCGTACACCGAGCCGGCCGCGGCCGCCGTCGCCGTGCCGAGGCCGTAGCCGATGGCGGCGACCCGGTCGGACTCGACGCCCAGCAGCCGGGCGGATTCCGGGTTCTGCACGCTGGCCCGAACGGCACGGCCGAGCCGAGTTCGGTTGAGCACCAAGGAAAGCAGCGCCAGCGCGACCAGCGACAGCAGGAACGCCCACAGCCGGACCAGCGTGATCTCGTAGCCGAACACGGTCCAGCTCGAATTGGCGTACGACGTGTTGGTGGCGCGGTCGGTGGTGTTCCACGTGACGGTCATGACGCCCTCGACCAGCAGCGCGACCGCGAACGTCACCAGGACGCTGAGCTGGGACCGATCGTCGGCGCGCAGCGGCCGCAGGAACAGCAACTGCACGCAGACACCGATGCCGAACATGATCGCCGTGGTGACCGGCAGCGCCAGGAACGGGTCGATGCCGACCGACGTGAAAAGCTGGTACGACAGGTAGGCGCCGAGGATCACCATGGCGCCCTGCGCCATGTTCACGACCCGCATGATGCCGAAGATCAGTGTCTGGCCGGACGCCATCAGCGCGTAGACGCCGGCCGTGAGCACACCGAGGATGACACCCTGGATCAGCGCGTGCACCGGTTGGTCACCCACCCCAGTTCGGTTTGGGCGCCTCTGGCTTCGCCTGCGCGATCGCCGCAGGGTAGACCGGCAGAAGCTTGCCCCGCTGCCACTGCACGAGATTGAACTGGCCTCCTGGCGCGCCGTTGGCCGACCAGGACAGGTTGCCGAGGATCGTCGGCCACGTGCCGGCGTGCAGCGCGCTGATTATCGTGGCGTTGTCGACCTTGCCGGTCTTGGCCGCGACCGAGGAGATCAACTGGCCGACCGCGTACGCCTCAGCGCTGCTGTCGTCGACGCTCTGCGCGGTGCCGCCGTATGCGTTGAGGTAGGCGGCGGTGAACGCGGTGCTGCCGGCGGCCTTCGATCCGGGGTACCAGTCGGCGGGGGCCATGATGCCCTCGGTGTTGTCGGCGCCGACCTTGTCCGGGAACTCCAGCGGCGAGTTCGCGCCGTTGGACTGGAACATGAACTTGGGGCTGTACTTGAGCTGCACCAGGTCCTTGACCTGGCTGTAGGCGTCCTCGTTCTGCGTGCCACCGACGATCAGATCGGGATGCACGGCCACGATCGCGCCCATCACCGGCGAGAGGTCCATCGTCTCGGACGGATAGACCTGCTTGTAGACCGTACGGACGCCGGCCGCCTCCAGCTTCTGCCGGATGTTCTCGGCCAACGGCGCCGCGAACGGGTCGTCGAGTTCGGCGTAGGCGGCGGTCTTGGGCCGCTGGTCGGCCGGCAGGCTGAGCAGGTAGTTGACGAACACGTCGCCGGACTGCACCGTCGGCGCCGGCTGCACGAAGAAGAAGTTGGGCAGGTTCTGCGCGAACACGGCCGGGCCGCCACCCGCGGGCGCCAGGAAGGCGTAGCCGTACCGTTTGGCGACCTGCGAAGCGGGAATGGTCAGCAGCGTCGAGAACGGTCCGAACGCCAGGTCGACGTGGTCCTTGTTGATCAGGTTCTGGTAGTTGGTCACCACCTGGGTCGGGCTGGACGCGTCGTCCACAATGTCCAGTCGGACCTTGCGGCCGAGTACCCCACCCTGGGCATTGACGGTGTTGGCCCACAACTGGTATCCGCGCTGTACCGCCTTTCCCGAATCGGAGAAGTCGCCGGTCAGTGACACCGACGCGCCGATCACCAGTGGCGCGGTGCTGCCGTTGGCCCCCGACCCGCCGCTGGACGCGCAGCCGGCGACCAGCCCCAGAACCGCCGTGACCAGTCCGATTTGCCACAAACGATTGTCGTTCCTCATCTAACACGCCCTCCCAGGGCATGGATGGATACACCACCATGCATCGCCACAGACTGACGGTGTCCGGGCGACGTCTGACAAACGATTGCAGCCAGACTCCACCCGGCCGCAACCCGTGTCAAGAGGTCATCTGTGTACGCTCGATTCGCCTGGAGGCGATCGCCACAATCGATTGCGGGCTAGTATCGTGTCGTGCAGAAGGTCCGCCTCGTCGATGTGGCCAGGGAGGCCGGCGTCCACGCCGGTACCGCTTCCCGCGCGCTGAACCCGGCCGCCCGCGACACGGTGAGCCGGCAGACGGTGCGCCGGGTCGAGCGGGCGGCACGCAAACTCGGCTACACGCCCAACACCGTCGCGAGAGGACTGCGCACCTCACGGTCGTTCGTGATCGCGCTCGTCGTGCCCGACATCACGAATCCGCTGTTCCCGTACATCATCCGGGGCGCGGAGCAGGTGC
Source organism: Pseudonocardiaceae bacterium (assembly GCA_036269975.1). Lineage (GTDB taxonomy): Bacteria > Actinomycetota > Actinomycetes > Mycobacteriales > Pseudonocardiaceae > DATEPR01. The sequence continues at coordinate 2,618 of DATBDL010000113.1, forward strand.
TCGCCGAGTCCGGCTACACCCTGGTACTGACCGATACCAACAACAACCCGAAAACCGAGCGGTCACAGGTGACCGCCATGCGGGCCCGTGGCGTCGACGGATTCATCGTGGCGACGGCGCGCTGGCTGGACCCGGTGCTCGACGACCTGGCCGAGGCCGCCGTGCCGACCGTGCTCGTCAACCGGCACAACGAACACAGCCCGCTTCCCTACATCGGCACCGACGACCGGCACGGCATCGAGATGTGCGTCCACCACCTGAGGGAGCTGGGGCACCGGGCCATCCTGCACCTCGCCGGACCGGCCGACACGTCGACCGGACGCGACCGGACGAGCGCCTTCCGGCAGGCGATGCGCGGCAACGAACTGTCGGCCGGCCGCGCCGTCGTGCAGTGCGGTTCGTTCACGGAGCAGGCGGGCGCCGACGCGGTCGACGCGGCACTCGCTCGGGGAACGTCGTTCACCGCGATCGTCGCCGGCAACGACCTGCTCGCGATCGGTGCGATGGAAGCGCTTGCCGCGCACGGTATCCAGTGCCCGCGCGACGTCTCGATCACCGGCTACAACGACGTGGACTTCATGCGCCGCCTCACGCCCGCGTTCACGACGGTCCGGGTGCCGCTGCACAACATGGGCATGCTCGCCGCGCGCACGCTGGTGAACTGGATTCGCGGCACCGAGCCGGAGACCGGCACCCAGATCCTGCTGCCGGTCGAGTTCATGGCGCGCGGCACCACAGCGCCGACGCGCGGCCTAGGCCGGTTGCGGGTCGAGGGGTGACGACCCGCCGGACCTGCTGGCCCGATGGTCGGACGACTCGCCGGTCCCACGGGCCAGCCGGTCGGCGAAGTCCTGCCACACCCCGGCGCTGTGCCGGACGAGCCGCACGATCGCGTCCCTGTGGTGCGGCGGCACGCTGGCGGCGATCCGCTCCCAGTGCTGCGGGTCGAACAGGCAGACATCCATGGCGCGCAGCAGCACACGGCCGCCGTCGGTGAACCGCAGCGACGGGTCGCACCGCAGCCGGTACACCAGGTCGGCATTGTCGACAACGCCGACCGGTCCGCCGCGCCGTGCGGGTGAGTCGGGTCGGGCCGACGAGTCGCGCCGTACGGGTGAGTCGCGCCGCGCCGACGAGTCGCCCCGTACGGGTGAATCGCGTCGCGCCGTTGCGACCGCGAGCGGCGGCGGCTGCTCCCGTAGCGCGACCCGCTGCCTCGGCGTGATCGGCGGTTCGCCTCGGGACAGCCGGGCCCGCACGTCCCCCGCGGTCGCCGGCGACATCCCGGCCGCCCTCGCGATCTCGCGCAGCGACGCACTCGGGTTGTCCGCGATCAGCTCGCTGGCCAGCAGCCGCGCGGCCACCGTGCTGCCCGGCCGGGTCTTGCCGTCACGGCCGACCCGCGCGGTCAACTCTCCGTTTCGGCTCTCGCGGCCCCCAAGGCGCCTGCGGATGGCGCCGACCGTGTTGGCGGCGAGGCCGGTGACCGCGGCGATCCGCCGGTCGGACCACTCCCGGTGCGAGGCGATGATGCGGGCGGCGGCCGACGTCCGGTCGGCCAGCGTGAGCGGCAGGCCGCCGTGGTTGAGCTCGACGGCCAGCACGAACGCGTCGGCGGCGGTGCCGCCGACGAACTGGACTTCGACGAACTCGGCACTACGCAGCCTCGCCGCCGCCAGCCGGTGCATGCCGTCGACCACGCGCATGGTCGGCCGGTGCACCACGATCGGCGGCAGTTCCGGCGTGATCAGGGCCAGCTTGCGGACGTGCTCGTCGCTGGTGCCGGCGGTACGCGGCGAATCGGCCGGTCGCAGTGCCGTGACCGGCACGCGTTCGGACGGAGCGCAGACAGCGCTGATGTTCATGTGACGGGCCACAGCCAAACCCCCCGGAAACCACCAGCCGATCGACGCTGGCGATCGCGTCGATTCAGTGCTCGGTGACCGTATCCAGGGTGACTGGCAGATTGCTGGCGGAATACTGGCACGGCGACAGCGCCGCCAGTCCGCCCATCCGGGGTGGCCCGTTCAGTGCACGCCGGGGCAGCCGTCCGCGGGCGCGGCGAACGTCACCTGGCCCCCGCCCCCGTCGTGGCACGAATTCTGGGCAGCGGACGCCGTCCCCACCAGCGTCACCAGCAAAGCGGCAGTAGCCAGCGCACCAGCGATGATCCGTCTCAACACCGTCATCAACCCCTGTAGAACTCATCGACCAGGCCCGATCCAGTCCCCAGGGCCGGTCGCCGCGGCACTCTCCCCATCGCCGACCAGGCGCAACCGCGTCCGTCCTGGAGCATATCCTGACGGTGCACAGATTCCGCACATAACGACCAGGCGCACCCCGAGCTGGGGGACCATGGAGTATCGAATACTCGGACCGTTCGAGGTCCGGCATGCCGGCCGGCCGATCACGCTCGGTGGGCCCCGACAGCGGGCTGTGCTCGCGGCGCTGGTGGCGAGGGCGAACGAGCTGGCCAGCGTGCCGTACCTGACCGAGGCGGTCTGGGACGCGGCCCCCGTCGCACCGGAGTCGAACCTGCGCACCTACGTCGCCGGCCTGCGGCGTTGCCTACAGGAGGCCGGCGCCGATCCGGCCTGCCTGACCACCCGTCCCAGCGGCTACGTGCTGACCGTGGCGCCCGACGAGGTGGATGCCGCCTGCTTCGCCCGGCTCGCCGCCCAGGGCGATGCGGCCCTCGACGCCGGTGACCGGCCGACGGCGGCCGCGCGGTTCGCCGAGGCGCTGGCGCTGTGGCGGGGCGTGCCGCTGGAAGGTCTCGCCGTCGGTCCGGTACTGCGGGCCGACGCCACCCGGTGGGAGGACCGGTCGCTCGCGGTCCACGAGCGGTACGCCCAGACCGTGATCGACCTCGGCGGCCACGACGACGTCCTGGCCGACCTCCAGCGCCTGGTGAAACAGCATCCGCTGCGCGAGCGACTGTGGACACTGCTGCTGCTCGCGCTCTACCGGGCCGGCCGCCCCGCCGAGGCGCTCACCCGATACCAGGAGGCACGCCGGCACCTGGCGACCGAGCTCGGCGTCGACCCGAGCACCGAGCTGCGGGAACTGCACGGGAGCATCCTGCGTGGCACGGTCGCGGCACCCGCGTCGCACCAGGAGTCGTTCGTCGCGGTGACGCCACGCCAGCTACCGACGGCCGCGACGGTGTTCGTCGGCCGCGAGGCGGAACTGGCCAGGATGACCGAGATCGCGGCAGGAACGCGGGCACCGATCATGGTGACCGCCGGTTTCGGTGGCACCGGCAAGACGTGGCTGGCGTCGCACTGGGCGAACGAGCACCTGGCCGACTACCCGGACGGCCAGCTCTACGTGAACCTGCGCGGTTTCGACCCGGTCGACGAACCGCTGCCGCCACTGGCCGCACTGCGCGGTTTCGCCGAAGCCCTCGGCGTGCCGGCGGCCGCCATTCCGGCCGATGTGGACGGTTGTGCCGCGCTGTACCGGAGCCTGGTAGCCGGCAAACGGATGCTGGTGCTGGTGGACAACGCGCGCAGCGCCGACCAGGTGCTGCCGCTGCTGCCCGGCGGCGGCACGTGCACGGTCCTGGTGACCAGCCGCCACCAGCTAACGGGCCTACTGGCGGCACACGGCGCACACCCGGTCGCGCTGGACGTGTTCGACGCGCTGGACGCAAGAGGCTTTCTCATTCGAGCACTGGGCGCTGCCCGCGTAGCGGCCGAACCGGACGCGGTCGCGGCGCTGCTGCGGCACTGCGCCGGCCTCCCACTGGCACTGGCGATCATCACGGCAAGGGCCGCGGTACACCCGGAATTCCCACTGGCCACCCTGGCCGACGAGCTACGCGACGCGTCGATGCGCCTGGCAGCCTTCGACGGCGGCGAACTCACCGCGAACCTGTCGGCCACGTTCATGTGCTCCCAGGACGCGCTGCCCGCCCCCGCTGTCAGGGCGTTCGGCCTGCTGAGCCTGGCACCCGGCGCCGACATCGGCCTGACCGGAGCGGCGAACCTGGTCGGCCCACCCGCAGGCCAGACCAGGAACCTGTTGCGACAGTTGGAAACCGCGAACCTGATACAGCAGTACTCCCCCGGCCGCTACCGAATGCACGACCTGGTCCGCCTGCACGCGGCCGAACTGGCCCAGGACGCCGACAACGCCCTGAGTCGCCTGGCCGACTTCTACCTGCACACGGCGGCCTCCGCCGACCGACTGCTGAACCCGCACCGTGCCCCCATCCAACTGGCGCCACCGGCGGCGGACTACCAGCCACAGTCCCTGCCGGACGAGACGGCGGCGCTGGCATGGTTCGAAGCGGAACACCCGAACCTGCTGGCAGCGCAGCGATTGGCGTACGACAGGGGATGGCATGCGAGGGCGTGGCAACTGGCGTGGGTGCTGAGCGCGTTCTACGGTCGCAGAGGCCACCTGCATGACGACCTGGACGCGTGGCGCACCGGCCTGGCAGCCACCGAAGCACTGGCCGACCCCGAGGCGGCGGCGCTGGCACACCGATTCGCGGGCCGGGCGTACGGCCGAATCGGCCAGTACGCGGACGGAGTCGCCCACCTACAGTCGGCGCTGGCGTTGTTGCGGCAGACGGGGGACGTGTTCGGGCAGGCGCATACGCACAGGTCACTGGCGTGGGCGCGGGTGCAGCAGGGCCACGAGCAGCGGGCACTGGGGCATGCGATGCGAGCGCTGCGGATCTACCAGAAGCTGAAGATGGACGTGTGGGAGGCGGAGGCCCGCAGCCTGGTCGGCTGGCACTATTCGAGGTTGGGCGAGTACGACCTGGCTCGTGCGTATTGCGAGGAAGGTCTTGCGCTGCACCGGAAGCACAACAACCGAGAAGCCGAGGCGAACACCCTGGACAGCCTGGGCTACATAGCCCACAGCACCGGAAGATCGGCGGAGGCGACAACGTACTACGGCGAGGCACTGACCATCCACCGAGAACGCGGTGACACCACCCAGGAAGCCAACACGTTGGGTAGATTGGCCGAGAACCGAGCCTCATCCGGGCAGATGGAAGAGGCAAGGACGGCGTGGTACCAAGCGCTGGCACTGTACCGAGCGCAGTACCGGACCACGGACGCCGCCAGGATAGAGGCCACCATGGCCCGACTCACCCAGTGACATCCGGGTGCGGCCGAGGCGTTCCCCTGTGCGCCCGCACCGCCTCGACCGCCACCTCCCCGTACCCTCCGATATTCAGCACCTGTGTGCGTCACCCAGCGTGCCGGAGACCGTGCACAGATCCGGCACATACGCCGTTTTGACGCGGCAGGGAGGTATGGGGCATTGGTGACGGGCCTGGTCACGGGCGCAGAGGCACCGACGCAGGAGGGCCGGCCCAGCCAAGCACCCAACGCAGGAGGGCCCGCCCAACCCAGCCCCGCACGCAACGGATCGAACCCCGAGCCCTCGTGGTTATCCCGATCATGCAGGCAGCCCTGCTTGGCCAGTCTTTCCTGCTCTTCCCGATCCCCCGCTCCCGTGCGGTTGGC
>DATBDL010000114.1:0-5925 GCA_036269975.1 Pseudonocardiaceae bacterium
GAAGTGATCAAGCAACCCCAGGCTTGCCTGCCTGTTCGGGCCATCCTGACAGTTTGGGCTCTTGCCGGCCTGCTGCGCTGGGTGGTGGGTCGGCTTCGCGTCCGCTGCGGTCTGTGACTCGATGTTGCTCGCCATGCGCCCTGCTTGCCTCTGCTCGCTGTGCTCGCCCCCTAGACAAGCGGGGCGCTTGCCCCGTATCCTTCCTTAACCGGGGCACTCGCCCCGCTTAAGTGTAATCGGAGGGACCCATGAGTGCGCGCGAGATGGTGGCGTTGATCCAGCAACGGTTGGGGGCGGCGGACTTCGCCGGTTTCGCCGATCTGTTCGCCGACGAGGCGGTGTTCGAGTATCCGTTCGTGGTGCCGGGCTGGCCGTCTGTGCTGCACGGCCGTGCAGCGATCCGCGAGCACATCGTCGACTCGCGGCGGGACGTGCGGTCGCGGATCGAGCTGACCGGATTCGAGTCGACCGTGCACGAGACTTCTGATCCCGAGATCGTCGTCGTGGAGCATGAGGCGCTTGGCATCTCTGTGGCTACTGGGGAGCCGTTCCGGTTCGCGTCCGGTGTTGGCGTGCTGACCGTGCGGGACGGGCAGATCGTGCGCTACCGCGACTACGCCAACCCGATCGGCACGGCCATCGCCAGTGGACGGCTGCCCGAGCTGGCCGCCCTGATGAAAGAAACAGCCTGATGAAAGAAACAGCCTGATGAAAGAGAAACAGCGTCAACCGGAGACTAGCGCTGCCGGGTGTAGGACGCCGGCCGCGCCCGCGAGGCAGGCTGCTGCCTGATCTCCCGTTGCCAGGAACTGGCTCAGGCAACCCGCGAACGCCGCCTGACCGCGTGCGTTGGGATGGAACGACTCCTGCAACGCGTGCCCGACCCGCTGCTGATTGGAAATGTCCTGCCACGCCACCGTCAGCCTGGTGAACCACTCGTTCGATGTGTCGTTTCCGCCGCCGGAGCATGCCTCGTGGCCTAGGCCGGCGTTGGCCAGGTCCAGGAACCGGGTGCCGGCATCCGCCGCCGCCGCTCGTAGGCCGTTGTCCAGCACCCTGACGGCAGTCGTGCGCACCCACTTCAGGTCTACCTCGCGGAATGGGCAACCATCCAAACTCAGCAGACTGCCTGCCGTGTTCGGGCCGATCGGTGCCGCGTACGACTGGAGCACCAACTGGTAGTCGCTGGGCTGGTAGTGCGCCTTCGCCATGGCGGACCTGATGCCCTGCAACACCTTCACCACCTTCGGCACCATGGCGTCGATCCTGCGCTGCCACGCCGGCTCGAAACCCGCGCTGCAACTGCCCTTCGAGGCCCACGCGCTGACACAACTGTCCAGCACCTGCGAGAAATGGGGATCGTCATTGGCACCTACGGCCACCACGACCGCCACCACGCGGTCGTGCGTTGCCAGCGCCGCCAACTGCGCTGTCTGCGACCGTTCCGTGTAGTGCACCGCCGTTCCGAGTCCCACCTGCGACGTGTCGGCGCCGGAACACGCCAGGTTCACCGTCCTCACCACGCCCGGCACCTTGGTCTCGTGGATCTCGGCCACGCCCGACCGGTGGCACCAGTCGCCGTTCTGGCCATCGGTGCCTGGGTCGTAGTCGCCGGCACCCTCGCCGGACACCGTGCTGTCGCCGAGCGACACGATGGTCAGCGGCGCGTGTGCGGGCGGCCCCGGTTTCGGCGGCGGTGGCACGGGTGCCGCATCGCCGGCCGCCGTGAACAGGAGTACCAGGAACACGGCAGCCAACGTTGCTACCGACCTGGCTCGACCTTCCCGCACCGGCCCGAGTCTACGGTGCGGTCGATCGGCTCAGTTCTGCCGCGTCTCGTCGGTGACCCACCGCAGGTAGGCCGGGTTGCCGCCGGTGACCGGCACCGCGATGATCTCCGGCAGGTCGTAGCCGTGGTGCGCGGTGATCACCTCGGTCAACCTCTCTACCGCATCCGTCGTCGTCTTCATCGGCACCTGCCATTCCTGGTCGGTGGTGACGGCACCTTCACGGCCCTGGCCAAGGTATCCGCGGCATCTGCACTGTCCACTGTGGTCATCACTGGCGAGTGCGTCGTCATGCCGTCGATGCTAATTCGTTGGCGGCCGGAGTGTTCCGGGTGGTACCCAGGTGCATGACATCGCCGCTGACACGGGTCGTGCGGGCGGTCGGCGGGAACGAGATCCTCGACCGGCTGGCCGAACTGACGGGTGCCGACCTGACCACGCTCCTGCTGGGCCTGATGCGGCGGCGCACCGCGAAGCTGACGCCGGCCGACGTGTTCCGCCGCTACCGCGACGACCGGTTCACGGTGCCGGGCGACGTGCCGTACGCGCGGCTGCGCGCCACCGAGGATCGCATGATCTCGTTGCTGCCGTTGGATTTCCGGCCGGTGACGCTGTCGCCGGTCGCGCCGCTGGGCCTGCATTCCGTTGTCGGGTCGGTGCACCAGGACAAGGTCATCGCGACCGTGCGCGGTAACGAGGTCGCCGCGGATCCGACGAACGGTCTCGCCCTGGTCGCGGCGCACGAACGGCTACGGCTCGGCCCCAGGTCGACCGACGACGTCCGGCTCGCGGCTACGCAACGGGTGGTGCGGGCGCAGCTCTTCGACGGGCCGGGGATGGCGGCGCACTTCGGCCTGTTCGGCATGGTCACCGCCGGCCGCGACACGGGTGACCTGGCATTCGAGTGCCGGCACACCGTCGAGCACCTGCGGTACGTCGCCGCCGTGCTGCCGGGCCAGGTGGAACTCCGGCTGACGGCGTGGGAGCCGCGCTACTCGGTCGTCGTCGACGCGGTCATGGCGGCTCTCCGCGGCCTGCCGCGTGTGACCGTCGTCGCCGATCCGGACCGGGAGCGCGGCCGCGACTACTACACCGGGTTCGCGTTCACCGCGCTCACCGACGGCGCCGGCGTTGCCGACGGCGGCTTCACCGACTGGACGCAACGACTCGTCGGCAGCCGCAAGGAACGCCTGTGCACCACCGGAGTCGGCATCGATCGACTGGCAACGCTGGCCGAAGAACTACGAACCGGCCAGAGGTAGCACGACCGAACCGCTGGCCAGGTTCACGGTGAGCTTCGGTTTACCGGACGGGGCGTTGATGTAGCCGTCGTCGGTGCCGCCGATGATCAGTGCCATGGTGTGGCCGGCCGGGACCGTGTGGTCGGTGGTGTTCAGCGCGAACGTGATCGTGACGGGCTGGCCGGGGGTCAGGCTCTGCTGGCTGGTCAGTGACGCGAAGTGCCCGAGGTCCGCCCAACCGCGCTCGAACACGTCGTCGGTGGCCGTCTCGGTGTCCGATGCGGTGTCGAAGTAGCACGCTGAGTCGTTCGCGCTGCTGTCGCCCCAACAGGACTGGGTGGTCAGCGTGGTGATGCCCTCCCCGCTGTCGGTGTAGTCGCGCATGGTCGTGCTGCCGTAGTCGACGAGCACCGCGGACAGGCGGGCGGCCGATGTGGACGGTGTCACGGTCAGCGTCACCGTCGTGGTGCCGGAGATCGTGGTGGCCGTCGTGAGCGGGCCGGTGCGGTAGATGATGCGATCGGCCGCCGTGCTGGTCGGGTTGGCGGCCCAGTTGTCGTCGTTCTGGTTCGGGTTGTCGGTGAACGCCGCCGTGGTGCCGTTCGGCGCGGTCGCGGTGCCGAACGTGCCGACACCGGCCGTCGAACCGGCGCTCATGTGCCACGTCGTCGGCGTCGTGCCGGGGATCGGCCAGGTCGGGTACGTCGTCCACACGTCCGGCGCACGCTCGATCGCGGCCTGCGGATCGGTCTGCACGCCATTGTCGATGCCCATCAGGTAGTGGTCGAACCAGCGGTGCAGCTCGTCCACGAACGCGGAGCGCCGGAAGTCGAACGGGTCGACGTGACCGGTCTGCGACAGCCAGATCATCTTCGGCACCGATGCCGGCAGCGCGTTCCACCACTGGCCGAAGTTGATCGTCATGACGTTGTAGTCGTTCACGCCGTGCGTTGCGAACACGCTGGCGGTGACCTTGCTCTCGCTGGTCACGTAGTCGCGGGCGGCGTACGTGGACGTGAAGTTGCCGTTGGTGGGTGATCCGGTGTTCAGCGCGCTGGCCACCGACGTGCACGCCGACACCGTGCCGCTCGCCTCGACCGCGCCGGCGAGCGAACCGGGTGACTCGCGGGACAGCGGCGCGCCGTCCGCGCGGAAGTAGTCGTACCAGTCGCTGATCGCCGATTCCGGCACGATCGTCTTCAGGCCGGCGATCCCGGTGGCCGCGACGCCTTCCGCGACCGTGCCGTCCCACGACTTGCCGATCATGCCGACGCTGCCGTTCGACCAGTACGCGCTGGCTGTCGTCGTGCCGGTGGCGCTGGTGAACGCGGTGCCGATGCCGTTCAGCCAGTTGATCACCGCGGTCGCCGACGTCACGTCGGACGGCCCGCCGACGTCGACGCAGCCCTGCGACCGGCTGGTGCCGGCCAGGTCGACGAGGACGACGGCGTAACCACGCGGCACGAAGTAGTTGTCGTAGAACAACGGGAACGTGATCGGGTTGCCGGCCGAGTCGTACGCCTTGGTCTGCAACTGGTTGCCGCGCCCGCAGCAGAGGTAGTACGGGCTGGCCTCCATGATCACCGGGATCTTCGCCGTGGTGTCCAGCTCACGAGGCCGGATGATGTCCGCGGCGACGCGCACGTGCCCGCCCGGCGTGCCGCTCGCCGTCAGCCCGGTGTCCACCCAGACCGACTGGCGGATGGCGTTGGCGTACGAGTAGGTGTCCTGCGTCTCGTTGGCCCGTATCGACAACGACGCCGGGTGTGCGGCCGCTGCCGCCGGCATCGCCGGGACGAGCGCGGTCACCAGGACGGCGACCACGCCCAGCACCAGTGGAAGCACGTGACGTTTCATCGCGGGCTACTGTATGCAGCCCGCCGATGCCGCCTCCAGCTTCGAAAGTAGGGACCGGTCAACAGACACGGTGTGTGAACGGATCAGGCGAAACCGACAACGTTGTGTGGTCGGTACGGCTCCTCCAGACGTGCCGCCTCGTCGTCGGTCAGCTTCAGATCCAGCGCTGCCAGCGCGTCGTCGAGGTGGTGCGGCTTGGTGGTGCCGACGATCGGCGCCGTGACGAGCGGATTGCGCAGCACCCACGCCAACGCGACCTGGGCCGGCGACACCCCGCGCTCACCGGCGATCTCGGCCACCCGCGTCACGATGTCGCGGTCGGTGTCCGGGTAGAGGCGCTTGCCGAACTCGTCGGTCTCGCCACGGGTCGTCACGTCGTCCCACGGCCGGGTCAGCTTGCCGCGGGCCAGTGGGCTCCACGGGATCACGCCGATGCCCTGGTCCGCGCACAGCGGCAGCATCTCCCGCTCCTCCTCGCGGTAGAGCAGGTTGTAGTGGTTCTGCATCGTGACGAACTTCGTCCAGCCGTTGCGTTCCGCGACGTGCTGCGCCTTCGCGAACTGCCACGCCCACATGGACGACGCGCCGATGTAGCGGGCCTTGCCCGCCTCGACGACGTCGTGCAGAGCCGACATCGTCTCCTCAATCGGCGTGCGCGGGTCCCATCGATGGATCTGGTAGAGATCGACGTAGTCGGTGCCCAGTCGGCGCAGGCTCTTGTCGATCTCCGACATGATCGCCTTGCGAGACAGGCCCTGGCCGTTCGGACCGGCGTGCATCTCGCCGTTCACCTTGGTGGCCAGCACGATCTCGTCCCGATCCGCGAAGTCGGCCAGTGCCCGGCCGGTGATCTCCTCGCTCGACCCCGCCGAGTAGACATTCGCCGTATCGAAGAAGTTGATGCCGGCTTCCACCGCGCTTCGGATGAAGGGCCGACTCTGGTCCTCGTCAAGCGACCAGGCGTGGGCGCCCCGGTCCGGACTGCCGAAACTCATGCAGCCGAGACAGATCGGTGAAACGTCCAGACCGGTCGAACCGAG
>DATBDL010000115.1:0-1576 GCA_036269975.1 Pseudonocardiaceae bacterium
CAACGTTCCATTTCGGACAGTCCAGTTCTGGGCCGCCGAGCCGTTGCAGTCGTCCAGCACGACCTTGGCCCCGCCCTCCGCGCACTTGCCGGCGATACCCGAGGTGATCGGGCCGGATCGGGTGGGCGAGCCGGTGCCGGGCGTGATGGACAGGTTGTCGAACTGGTCCGTGGCGTAGCCGACGATGCCGAGGCCGGCCTGGCCGTTGGTCCACCGGCTGTCGGTGGCCGAGCCGGCCTGCTGCCCGTCAACCGATGCGGTGATGGTCGAACCCTGGAAGGTGACGGACAGCGTGTGCCAGGCGTTGGTGCCCAAGGCGGTTGTGGTGCCGCTGGCCAACGTCGTGAGCGTGCCGGTGGTGTCGCCGGAGACGATCGACCACGCGCCGGTGTTGCTCGCCCGGAAGTAGTAGGCGTCCTGGTGGGACTGCGGCCGGGACTGGGCGTTGGCCCGGCCCATCAGCTCCACGGTGCCGGCGCTGGCCAGCCGGACGTCGGCGGAAACCGTGTAGTTGCCCCAGTCCTGGTCGCCGATCAGGGAAAACGCGTCGGAGTCGTCCTGCCACTCGATCGGACGGATCGGGGCCATCTGGGTGACGCACTGGCCGCTTCGGCCCGTGCACGGCTGCACCTCGTACGAGCCCTGCATGTCCGAGAGGTACTTGGCTTCCGTGCCGTTGGCGTAGCCGTCGAAGTTGTCGCGGTACGGCAGCGCCAAGCCGTGTTCGGCAGGGCTGGTCGCGGTGCCCTTGCCCTGGCCCGCGGTTGTGGAGATGGTGTAGATCGTGTTCGGCTGGAGGGTCAGCGAGTAGCTCGCGCCGGTCACGTCGGCGCTGTGCTGGAAGTCCGGCCCGGTGCCGAGGTTGGTCGACCAGACGTGCGCGGCGCTCGTGTTCAGGCCGCCGGTGATGTTCAGGCCGACCTGCTGCGCCGCGGTGGCGGTGGTGGTCTCGATGATGGTGCTGTAGTCGTGGCCGTCGGTCAGGGTGACGTAGCTGCCGCTGGTGCCGAGGTAGCCGCTGGCGGTGTCGATGAAGTGCCAGCCCGGCTTGGTGAACTGGGTGACCTGCGCCGTCGCCCACGTGCTCTTGCCCGTGCTGTACGCGCCGGACCAGGGCGAGGGGGCGACCGCGAGGCCGACCGTGGCGTACGGCAGGTTCGGGTAGATCGCGGCGATCAGCGGCCAGTTCAGGTACGCGGTCATCTTCGCGTCGATGTAGCCGCGGGTGATGGACCGGATCAGCGCCGCCGTGCCGGTGTTGACGTCCTGCGACCCGTTCTCGCTGGCCCACAGCTGCTTGCCGGTGGCCAGGGCGTTCGACGTCGTGCTGCACGAGACCGCGTCGCCGCCGTCGCCGCCGTGACACGGGTAGTGCGCGCCGACGATGTCCACCGACTTGGCGAAGGTCGGGTCCGACACCATGTCGTCGGCGATGCCCCAGTCGGAGTCCGCGCCGACCAACTTCACGCCGCTGTAGCCCTTCGCCGCCAGCGTGCTGTGCAGGTTCTCGTACCAGGCCTTGTTGTAGCCGCGCTCGTTCCAGCCGCCGAGGAAGTCGATGTTCAGATTGTGCTGT
>DATBDL010000116.1:0-10969 GCA_036269975.1 Pseudonocardiaceae bacterium
CGGTGACCAGGCTGGTCGTCGCGGGGTCGACGACCGACATCGACAAGATCCTGCTCGACGAGGTCCTCTCCGGCGACGGACCGCCGGTGGTCCACCATCTCGACAGCGGCCGCTGGACGACGACCCTGGTCGAAGAAGAACTGGGCAGCATCGCGCGTGCCGGCGCCGGTCCTGGCAGCGGCGAACTGAGTGCCCTGGGCCTCGGTCCGGACTCGGTCGTCCTGTTCGTCGGCGGTGCACACGGCGTCGCGGCCCGCGCTGCCGTCGCTCTCGCGGCGAGTGGGTGCCGGATCGAGCTCACCGGCCGCACGCCGTGGCCGATGAGCGGCGCGGACGCGGTCCTGCCCGACGATCCCCGCGCGCTGCGTGCCGCGCTGCTCGCGGCAGGTCATCCGGCACGGGAGATCGAGGGCCGCGTCCGCGCGGTCACGGCCCAACGCGAGATCGGCCGCACGCTGGACGAGATCGCGGCGGCCGGCGGCACCGCCGCCTACCACGTGCTCGACTGCCGGGACGACGCCGCCGTGCGCCGGCTGATCACCGACGTGCACGCCGGCCACGGCCGGATCGACGGTGTCGTCCACGCGGCGGGTGTCATCGCGGACCGCCTGCTGGCCGACAAGGACCTGGACTCGTTCCGGAACGTCTTCGACACCAAGGTCTCCTCGGCCGAAGCACTGCTCGCGGGCCTGGCCGAAGTGGGCAGCCGGCCGGGTTTCGTGACCTTCTTCGGCAGCATCTCCGCGTTGCTCGGCAACCGGGGACAGGTCGACTACGCGGCGGCGAACGACGCGCTCGACGTCATCGGCGAGCAGTGGCACGCCACGACCGGCGGCAGGGCCCTGACCGTCCACTGGGGACCGTGGGCGCCGGACGCCGCACACGGCGGCATGGTGACGCCGGATCTCGCCCGTGAGTACGAACGCAGGCACGTGTCGATGCTCGATCCGGAGGAGGCCACCGCCGCGCTGCTGCGGGAACTCGCCTACGGCTCGCCCGATGTCACGTCCGTGCTGTACACGGCATCATCTGGGCGGGATGGTTGGGGAGGGGCACTGTGGTGACCCAGCAGCCGGTGGCGATCGTCGGGATGGGCGTCATCCTGCCCGGCGCCGGCAGCCTGGCCGCCTACTGGGACAACCTGGTCTCCGGTGTCGACGCCATCACCGAGATCCCGGACCGGCGGCGGGACAGCGAGTTCCACGGCCACGCCGGAGTCGGCGGTCCGGACAGCACCCATGGCCACCGGGGCGGCTTCGTCGCGGACACCGTGGACTTCGACCCGATCGCGTTCGGCATCCCGCCCACCGACATCGGCGGCATGGAACCCGACCAGATCACCGCGCTCGCGGCGGCCGTCGCCGCGGTGGACGACGCCGGCGGCTTCGACCGGCTGGGCGACCGCGCCAAGGTGGGTGTGATCCTCGGGCGGGGCGGCTACCTGTCGCCCGGACTGGTCCGCTTCGACCAGCGGGTGCGTGGTGTCCGGCAGATCACCCGCACGGTGCGCGAACTCGTGCCGTCGGCCGGGACCGAGACGTTGTCCCGCCTGCGGTCCGCCCTGCTCGAACCGCTCGGCGAGTTCAGCGCGCAGTCGGCCATCGGGCTCGTGCCCAACCTCGCGGCGTCGCGCGTCGCCAACCGGCTGGACCTGCTGGGACCGGCCTACACGGTGGACGCCGCGTGCGCGTCGTCGCTGCTCGCGATCGACCACGCGGTGAACGAGCTCACCCTGCGGCGCTGCGACGTCGTGCTCGCCGGCGGAGTACACCACTGCCACGACGACACGCTCTGGTCGCTGTTCACCCAGATCGGCGCGCTGTCCCCGAGCCAGCAGATCCGCCCGCTGGCCACCTCGGCCGACGGCCTGCTCGTCGGCGAGGGCACCGCCGTGATCGTCCTCAAGCGACTCGACGACGCGCGGAAGGCCGACGACCGGGTGTACGCGGTGATCCGCGGCTGCGGCACGTCGAGCGACGGACGTGGCGGCAGTCTGCTGAGCCCGTCGACAGCGGGTCAGGCACTGGCGCTGCGGCGCGCGTGGGCCGCCGCCGGCATCGATCCGGCGGCGGCCGGCGCGATCGGCCTGCTCGAAGCGCACGGAACCGCGACGAAGGCCGGCGACACCGCGGAACTGGCGACCATCGCCGACGTCTTCGGGCCGCCGAACGGTCGGCGGGGTGTCGTCGGGTCGGTCAAGTCCATGATCGGCCACACGTTGCCCACGGCCGGGGTGGCCGGCCTCGTGAAGGTGGCGCTGGCGCTGCACCACCGGGTGCTGCCGCCCACACTGCACTGCGCGGATCCGCATCCCACGCTGGCCGCCACCCGGTTCCGCACGATCGGCGTCGCGGAGGACTGGGACGACGACACACCGCGCCGGGCGGCCGTGAACGCGTTCGGTTTCGGCGGGGTGAACGCACACGTCGTCCTGGACCAGGGCGACACGGCCCGAAGGCGGCCGACGCGGGTGAGCGAGCCGGAACGCGTGCTGCGCATCGCGGCCAGGTCGGCCGACGAACTCCGGCGGTTGCTCGATCAGCCGGCCGAGAGCGCACCTGTCGGTGACGGTCCGTTTCGGATCGGGATCGTCGGTCCCACCGAGGAGAAACTCGCCGTCGCACGCAAGGTGGCGGCCAAGGTGGCCCGAGAGGGCACCGCATGGCATGGCGCGAAGGACATCTGGTGCACGGCCGACCCCCTGCTGCACGCGCCGGGCGCGCGGACGGCCTTCCTGTTCCCCGGCCTCGAAGGGGACACCGCACCCCGGTACGGCGACGTCGCGCGCCACTTCGGGCTGCGCAACCCGGCCTGGTCGAACGCGAGTGTGCTGGACCGCGCGGACAGCGCGACCGGCGTCGGGCTGCTGCTGGACGCGGCGCTGCGGCGGATCGGCGTGACCGCCGACGCGCTGGCGGGGCACAGCGTCGGCGAATGGACCGCCATGCAGGCCGCCGGCATGTACTCCCCCGCACCGACGACGGAGTTGCTGCTGCGGTACTGGCCGGGCGGTTTCGCCTTACCGGACTGCGAGTACCTGGTCCTCGGCTGCGCCGTCACGACGGCCGAGGACATGGCCGCCGGTCTCGACATCGCGATCTCCCACGACAACGCCCCGCACCAGTCGATCGTGTGCGGCCATGCCGACGACATGGCCCGGCTCGCCGAGAACTGCCGGGACCGCCATGTCCTCGTCAGGAGACTCGCGTTCCGATCCGGCTTCCACACGCCGTTCGTGGTACCCCGCCTCGCGCCGTTCGAACGACTGGTCGGCGAACTCGACCTGCGCCCGGCCACGATCCCGGTCTGGTCGGCCACCACTGTCGGACCGTATCCCACCGATCCCGGCGAGGTGCGCGCGCTGTACCTGGCGCACCTGCGGCAGCGCGTCCGCTTCCGTGAGCTCGTCGAAACCATGTACACGGCCGGTTTCCGCGTCTTCGTCCAGGCAGGCGCGGGACAGCTCGGCTCGTTCGTCGGCGACACCCTCGGCGACGCATGCCATCTCGTCGTGGGCGCCGTGTCCGACGTACGCACTGGCCTCGACCAGCTCCGCCGGGTCGCGACCGCGTTGTGGGTCGAGGGTGCCCGGCCCAAATTCGAAGCGCTCGAACCACGCCGTGTCCGTCTCGACACGTCGAGCACCCTGATGTCCGTACCGGACGACGCCCGCCAGCTCCTGGAACCGGCCAGGGAAGACCTCCCGGCGGGTGTCTCCGCCGATGTGGTCGCCGAGTTCACCGCGCTGCTGGACGAGACCCGGCGCAGCGCGGCCGGCGTCGTCGCCGCGCTCTCGGTCCAGACCGTGCACCAGGACCTGCGCGTTTCCTTGCCGGACCTGCCGTTCCTTCGTGACCACCGGTTCTTCCGGCAGCGCGACGGCTGGCCGGACGAGTCGGACTACCGGCCGGTGGTGCCGGCGACGACCCTGGTCGAGCTGGCATGTCGCCGGGTCGAAGCGGCGTGGCCGGGTGTCAGGGCGGTCGCGGTTCGCGGTGCGGAGTTCACCCGGTGGCTGGTGGCCGATCCCGCGAGCACGGTCGAAGTCTCGATGACCCGCAGGGGAAACGACGTCGAGGTGACCATCGGCCCGTTCGCGCGCCTCGTGGTCGAGGTCGGCCGGGACTTCCCACCTGCCGGGCAGGTGCCGACATCGTCCCGGCCGGAGCGGACGCCACCGTTGTCGGCCGCGGAGATCTACTCCGAACGGCAGATGTTCCACGGTCCCGCCTACCAGGGCCTGTCGGCGCTGCTGGGCATCGGCGCCGGGCACATCCGGGGTGAGCTCGTGGTCCCGGCCGCGCCAGGAGCGCTGCTGGACAACGTCGGCCAGTTGCTCGGCTGCTGGATGATGGCCACCTTCGACGACCGCCTGCTCGCGTTCCCCAGATCGATCGACCGGATCACCTGGTACGAAAGGGAACCAGGACCGGGGACGAAGGTCGACTGCGTCGCGGAGATCAGCACGCCACTCCCCGAGCTCATCGTGATGACGGCGAGCCTCGCACGCGACGGCCGGCTGATCGCCCGTATCGACGGCTGGCAGGACATCCGCTTCGCATGTGACCGCCGGGAGCACCGCGCCTACGCCTTCCCCGACCGGCACTATCTGTCCACAGTGGATGAGGACGGCATGACGTCGGTCGTCGACAACTGGGTCAGCCCGGCCGCGCGGGAGTTCTACGCCGGCGTCTACCTCAGCGGCATCGAACGGGCGCGGTGGGAGAAGTGCCCACCACGGGAACGACGTGGCTGGCTGCTGCGGCGGATCGCGATCAAGGACGCCGTGCGGGTGCGGATCGCCGACATGGGGGTCACCGGCGTCTATCCGGCCGAGATCCTCGTGGCGGACGACGAAGTCTCCGTGTCGGGACTGCACGGCCGCGTGCTCCCCCGGCTCGCGGTACGAACGGCGCAGGCGGGGGAAGTCGCAGTGGCTCAGGCGTGCTGGAACGACGAGCGACCGCAGGAAAGTCGGCTTCGCAGCCAATTGGCAACAGCAGTCAGGAGAAACCGATGAGCATCGAAGCTTGTGTCACCGATGACGTGCTCGGCACCGTCAGCGAACTGCTCGCGCCGCTGGTGGGCGATCTGGACGTCCTCGACATCCAGATCACCCGCGACACCGCGTTCCACGAGGACCTGGGGCTGGAGAGCATCGACCTGGTCACGTTCGCCGGCATACTCGCCGAGCACTACGGACCGGACGTCGACCTCGCCGAGTTCCTGTCCCAGAAGGATCTCGACGAGGTGATCGAACTGCGGATCGGCGACATCACCGATTTCGTGGCCAAGCGACTCGCGGAGCGCGGGTGAGCGGCACATGCCAACGATGACCGTGAACGGCCTGCGAACCAACGTGCAGCTCGCCTCCGCGGGAAGCGGCGTACGGACCGGTGAGACCGCCGTGTTCCTGCACGGGATGGGAACGGACAGCCTGGCGAGCTTCTACCTGACGCTCGCGCCGCCGGTGGCCGCTGCCGGTATCGACGTGATCAGTTACGACCTGCGTGGTCACGGCAAGACGGAGCGGCCGCACAGCGGCTACACGATCGCCGACTTCCTCGCCGACCTGGACGACCTGCTCAACCAACTCCAGGTGGCCCAGCCGGTGCACCTGATCGGCAACAGTTTCGGTGGCACGCTGGCCTTCAGCTACGCGGCCACGAATCCGGACCGGGTCCGGAGCATCGTCTGCATCGAGTCCGAGCCGGCGACCGAGATCTGGGCGGGCAAGATGACCCAGATTCTCGACCACACCGTGAACTTCCTGGCCCAGGAGGAGAGTTTCGACTGGATCGAGGCGAACTTCAGCGCCCACCACCGCCGGCTCGCACGGATGGCCGCCGATCGGATCCTCAACACCAGCATGGTGCGGGACGTCCCGCTCGGGCCGCTGCTGACGTGGGAGGACGTCGAGCGAATCCGGTGCCCTGTGCTGTCGGTACTTGGCCGCTACGGCTACCAGTCCGAGGACCTCGAAGCGCTGACATCGCTGCTGCCGCGCGGCGAACTCCACGTGTTCGACGGTCAGGGGCATTCGGTGCTGGTCGAACGGCACCGGGAGGTACGCGAACTCGTGCTGTCCTGGATCGCCCGGCAGGCCCCATGAGATTCCTGCTCGTGGTCCCCCCGTTGACGGGGCATGTCACGCCGTTGCGCGTCGTCGCAACGGAGTTGGCCCGGCGTGGACACCGGGTCGCCTGGTGCGGCCCGCAGCCGGCCACGTCCCAACTCGTCGGGGCCGCCTCGATCTTCCCGGCCGGCGCGTCCGATCCGTTCGCGGTGGAACGCAGGCCGGCCGGCCTGCGCGGGTTCGCCGCGTTGAAGTACCTGTGGGAGAACTACCTGATACCGCTCGCCGACGCCATGCTGCCGGGCGTGTGTACCGCGATCGAGCGGTTCGGGCCGGACGTCGTGGTGGCCGATCAGCAGGCCCTCGCCGGTGCGCTCGCCGCCGCGACGACCGGGGTCCGGTGGGCCACGTCGGCGACGACACCCGCCGGCCTCGCGGAGCCGGCAGCGGGCATGCCCAGGATCACCGCGTGGATTCGGCGGCTCGTGGACGAACTGTGTACGCGAAACGGCTCCGCACCACGCGATCTGCGGTTCTCGCCGGATCTCGTCATCGCCTTCACGATCCCCGAGCTGGCCGGCGCGCCGATGCGGCACTGCCACTACGCCGGGGCACCGCGAGCGCGGGCGTCGGCCACCGATTTTCCCTGGGCGGCGCTGGACGGCCGGCCGCTGGTCGTTGTCACCCTCGGCACCTCGAACGCGCCCGCCGGTCGGCGGTTCCTGGCGATGAGCGTGCACGCACTGTCCACGATGGACCACGTCCAGGGTGTGGTGATCGATCCGACCGGTGAGCTCGCCAGCCGTGACGTTCTGCTCCGCCCGGCCGCTCCCCTGCCCGACCTGCTGCGGCGGGCGGCGGTCACCGTGTGCCACGGCGGGCACAACACCGTGTGCGAGAGCCTGGACGCCGGCGTACCGCTCGTCGTCGCGCCCATCCGCGACGACCAGACCGCGCTCGCCGCGCGGGTCGTCGACAACGGCGTCGGCGTCCGACTGAGATTCGACCGAGCCACCGCGGCCGATCTCCGCCACGCGGTCACGTCGGTACTGACCGATCCCGGCTACCGCGGCCAGGCGGCGCACCTCCAACACTCGCTGCGCGTCGCCGGTGGCGCCGGGACGGCAGCGGATCTCCTGGAATCGTTATCGGCGAAAGGCACGACATGCAACCCGACCTGGACAGAGAGATGTCGCGGATCGAACGTCTGATGTGGGACGTCTACGGCCACGTTCGCGACAACGGGGCCCGGATGTACGAAGGCGGCGCCAGCGTCGAGGAAGCCCTCTACCTGCGCAACATCACGCGGGTCACCGAAGCGAGGGCGGTCGTCGAGATCGGCTTCAACGTCGGCTTCTCGGCGATCGCGTTCCTGGAGAGCGGGCCGGACGTCACGGTGGTCTCCTTCGAACTCGATCGCAGGCACGGCGTCGAGTTGGCGAAGGACTTCGTGGACGAGCGCTATCCCGGCCGCCACGAACTCGTCATCGGCAACTCGGTGCGGACCGTGCCCGCGTTCGTCGACTCCGACGGCAGGGCGGGCACGTTCGACATCGCCTTCGTCGACGGCGGGCACGAGTACGAGGTCGCCAGCTCCGACATCCAGAACGCCTGCCGCCTCGTTCGGCCGGGCGGGATCGTCGTCGTGGACGACCTCACGCCATGGCACGTGTGGGGCGCGGGTCCTTCGCTGGCGTGGCAGGAGGCGATCGACGACGGCCTGATCGAGCCACTGGAGTCCTTTGTCGACGGCAAGATCGTGGACACCATCGTGGAACCGGGCGACCGCGCATGGGCGGCGGCCCGCGCGACCGGGGTCACCGCGTGATGGCACGCGTCGCGGCGAGACCGCCGACGAGCGCCATCGCGGCGGCGGCTCCCGTCGCGGCGCCCACCACCGAAACCGATGCCACGCCGGCGCTCAGCGCTCGCGTGGCGTCCACGGCGTAGGTCACCGGGTTCACCGCCGACGCGACCCGCATCCACAACGGCATCGCGGTGATCGGCATGTAGGCACTGGACGCGAACATCAACGGAAAGGTGACCACGAACGCGACTGCTTGCAACGCCTGTACTTTCCGCACCATCGTCGTCAGCGCGACGAACACCCAGTCGAGGCACCAGCCGAAGAACACCGCCAGTGCGACGGCAGCCAAGGCTCCCAGGACACCGCCGGCCGGCCGGAAGCCCAACACGAGGTAACTCGCCGCCACGACGACGACGAGCTGTGCCGTCAACCGGACCACGTCGGCGAGCGTGCGCGCGACGAGCGCCGCGACGAGGCTGACCGGCATGCACCGCAACCGGCTGGTGAATCCGCCGTACAACTCGGCGAGCAGTGCTGCCCCGGTGCCCATCGCGGTCGTCAACGCGATGGTGATCATCGTTGCCGGCACGAGGAAGTTGACGTAACTGCCGTAACCGGCCAGCCCCGGCAGTCCACCGACCACCCGGAAGACCTGGCTGAACAGCACGAGCAGCACCACGGGTTGCAGCAGGCCGAAGAACACCAGTTTCCAGTCCGACAGCTCGGCCCGCAGGCCGCGCCAGGCCAGAATCCGTACCTGCGCCGGGAAACCGCTGGCCCCCCAGTCGGTCTGGCTCAGGGCGGTCACGTGGCCACCACCATCGACCGGTGCACCGAGCGGTAGACGTCGTCCAGGCTCGGTTCCGTCACCGTGAAGCCGGACAACGAAATGCTCTCCGCGTCGGTGATGCGGACCAGCCCGACGATGTCGGCTGGCCCTGTCACGGCGACCGTGATCGTCAGGGCCGTCGGCCGGTCGACTCCCAGTCCCCATTCGGTGATCCGGCCGAGCAGCCGATCCGCGTCGAGGGAATCCTTGACTGTCAACGACACGACCTGGCTGCCCAGTTGGGACTTGAGGTGCGCCGGGGTGCCGGCGAGCGTGATGTGCCCGAGCCCCAACACGATCACCTCATCGGCCAGCCGATCCGCCTCTTCGAGGTACTGGGTCGTGACCACCACCGTCGTGCCGTCACCGGCGAGTGCGGCGACGGTTTCCCACAGGCCGGAGCGGCTCACCGGATCGAGTCCGGTGCTCGGCTCGTCGAGAAAGAGCACCTGTGGCGTGCCGACCAGGCTGGCCGCGAGGTCGAGTCGCCGCCGCAGGCCACCGGAACACAGGCGCGCCGGCCGATCGGCGTAGGCGGTCAGGTCGAAGAGGTCGAGCAGTTCGTCCGCCCTGGTCCTGGCCTGCTGCCGGTCGGCGCCGAGCAGCCGCGCGAGCACGACGAGGTTCTCCCGAGCGGAAACGGCGTCGTCGAGTGCGGCGAACTGGCCGGTCACGCCGATTCGGCGCCGGACCTGCTTGGCGGAACGCACCACGTCGAAACCACACACCGAGGCATGGCCGGCCGTGGGCTTGGCACGAGTGCTCAGGATGTCGATGAGGCTCGTCTTGCCTGCTCCGTTGTGCCCGAGCACAGCCAGGATCGATCCACGTCGCACCGTGAAGTCGATACCGGCCAACGCCTTGACCTCGCCGAAACGCTTGACGAGGCCCTCGACGACGATCGCGCAGTCCTGCATCGGCCACTCCCCACGTCGGGCGCGCTTTCATCGTTGTGCATGAAACGACTACGGTCAATGACCGCACGATGTCCACAACGGATTCCACTTGACCGTATTCTGTGTCATCGTGGATGCGTGAGGTCACAGGAGCCCTCGAACCGGCGTGCCATCGAGCACGTGAACGCACTCGACGAACTGCTGCGCGAGCGCGACGGTCTCCTGATGGTCATGGACCGCATCGCGGTGTTGCACGGGACAGCGCAACTCATCCCGGCCGCGGTCGGTGCCGCATCGGGATTCGTGGCGGAACTGGGGGCCGACGGCCACGCGGTCGTCAGGTGGATGTCGGGGGCGAGGACCGAACGTATCCGCGATCTGGTCGTCCCGCCTGGCCATGGCATCGGCGGCAAGGCCATGGCTCTCGGTGCCGCGGTCCGGGTGAACGACTACATCGCGTCGGCGTCGATCACGCACCACTTCGACACCCAGGTTCGCGACGAGGGCCTCGGCGCGATGCTGGCCATCCCCATCGTGGACCAGCACGGCACCGAGCCGCGTACGGTCGCCATCGCGTACGCCGGCAGGTACGACTCGGCGACCTTCGGCGACATCGCCGTCGGCAAGATGCGGGCGGTCGCCGAGCAGGCGGCGACGGCGATGCGGATCGCGGCAGCGGCCGAGCTGACCAAGATGGACGCCGTGTGCGCGGAGCGCCAACGTATCCAGGACTCGTTGCACGACTCGGTCGGAGCGATGCTGTTCTCCATCAGCGCGCAGGTCCAGGCACTGCGGGACGCGCTGACCGACCAGCCGGCCGTGATCGACCAGTTGCGCCGCCTGGAGTCGGACATCTCGGCGGCGTCGTCCGCGCTGCGCGAGTCGGTCCTCGCGCTCGCCGAAGCGACACCGGAACGCGCGCTGCCGATCGAGATCATGGAGCACACCAGGTCGTTCGAACGCAGGACCGGCGTTTCCGCCCGGTTCGTCGAGTTGAGCGACATACCGCCGCTGGACACCGAACGCACCGAACTGCTGACCGCGGTGGTCCGCGAGGGTCTCATCAACGTCGAGAAACACGCGCAGGCCCATTCGGTGATCGTCAGCCTCTGCTGTTCCGACGGCGGCGTCCGCCTCGCGGTAACCGACGACGGCACGGCGACCCACGAGCGGAATCGCCACGGGACCCGGCTTGGCCTGCGGTCACTCGCGCTGCGAGCGGCACGGGTCGGCGCGACGGTGCAACTCCTGCACGACGAGGACGGCGGCGCCACCCTGCGGGCATGGCTCCCCCTGATCGAGTCCTGATCGATACCTCTCACGACCTCTCGCGGTAGACGATAACGCATTTCCACTCTCCA
>DATBDL010000117.1:0-8591 GCA_036269975.1 Pseudonocardiaceae bacterium
ACACGAACATGTCGAACAGGTCGCCGGTCAGGGCGAAGCCTGCCATGCCGGCGGTGAACAGCAGCACGAGCGCGTGGTAATGGGCGTGGACGCTGTCGAAGTACCGCCAGCCGAACAGCAGCGCGACCGTCGCCAACGCGAAGATCAGCACGGTGATCCCGGCATTGGTTCGGTCGGCCGCCAGGACGATGCCGACGGTCAGGTGCGGCCGTGGCTGCCACCCACCGGCCCATTCCACGACCCGACCATGGGCAGTGTGGGCGAGCAGCAACGCCGCGAACACCGCGCCCAGGACGGTGACCGCCGTGGCCACCGCGTCGACCGCCCAGCGGGGTAGCCAGTGGCCGGCGGCCAGCAGGACACACGCCCCGGCGACCGGGGTCGCCACGCACACCGCCGGCAGGGCGGATGTCCAGGTCGTCGTCATGTCAGCCGCGTAGGGCGTGCAGTTCGTCCGGCACGATCGTGCCGTGGCGTTTCGCGACCTGGATCACCAGCGCCAGCAGCAGCGCCGTGACCGTTGCCGACACGACGATGTCGGTCAGCGTCAGCGCCTGCACCACCGGGTCGACGACGGCCGTGCCCGGCGGCGTGCTCGACCCGAAGATCGGCGCGACACCACCACGCTGGTACCCGACGGCCAGCAGCACCACGTACGTGCCGGACTGGGCGACGGACAGGCAGACCACGGTGTGGATCAGATTGTTGCTGCGGACGACACCGAATATCCCGATCAGCAGGAGCCAGATCCCGACGCCGTAGGCGAAAGTACTCACCGGAGTCCTCGTTTCCCGGCGATGGCGAGGTCCTGTTCGAGGAAGCCGGCCAGCAGCACCACCACCCCGGACCCGACCTCGACGCCGATCGCGATGCTGAACAGCGGCACGGTGCCCGCCGACACCAGTTGACCGAATTGGCCCGTCGGCAGCACGTTCGCGAGGAAGCCACCACCGGTCAGCAGGCCGGCGATGCCCAGCGCGACAACGGCACCCATGCCGATCGCCTCGCCGTACTCGTACCAGCGCAGCGGCCGCAGCCGGCGCAGGACCGGATAGCTGCCGGCGACATAGGCCAGGTGCAGCCCGGTGGCCAGCACGACACCACCCTGGAAGCCGCCACCCGGTGTGAGGTGGCCGTGCACGACGATGTCGGCGCCCAGGATCAGGCTGACCGGCCCCAGCACGTACCCGGCCAGCCGAGTGCCCTGCAGCATGCGGCCCGCGTTCGGCGCCCTGCCTTCCCGCTCGTCCTTGCCGGGGCGCAGCAGCGTGGCGGCGCCGATCACGGACGCGAGCAGGATCGCCTCCTCGCCGAACGTGTCCATGCCGCGCTGGTCGAAGTTGATCGACGTGACGACGTTGGGCGCGTGCCGCAGCAGGGCGGCGGCCACCGTGCTGTCCCGGTAGGGGTGCGACGACCCGCCGAACGCCGGCAGGTGCAGTAGCGCCGACCCGAGCAGTGCGACGAGCGCGACGGCGCCGATCCCGAAGACCACGAACCGTGCCGTCCGGTTCATCGTCTGTCCTTCGCGGACCGAACTGACCGAACTGACCGGACGGTGCGCACGGTCAGCAGCACCATCAGCGGTACGACGGCGCTGCCGATGGCCACCTGGGACAGTGCGACGTCCGGTGCCGCCAACGCGAGGAACAGCACGCTGAGCAGGACCCCGTACACCGACAGCGTCACCGCCTGCCGTTTCGGGTCCGCGGTGCGGACGACGACGCTGCCGCCGACTGCGACCAGGCCCAGCATGATCAACACGAGGACGATCATGTCGCTTTCTCCGTCGAGATGATCCCGTCCCGCTGGGCGTTGAGCCGACCCGTTGCCGCGCCCAGGATCGGGCCGGTGACGGCGAGCAGCACGACGACGGCCAGCACGCTCGCACCGGTCAGCCCCAGCCCGTCGACGACGATGGCACCGATGCCGATCAGCGGCGCGGCAACCGATGTGACCACGGTCAGGTAGTGCAGTCGCCGGTACACCGACCGGGCTCGCAGCGCGGCCAGCGACGCGAGCACGGCGATCAGTGTCCCGAGTCCGACGAGGACGTCCGCGATGACCTCACTCATGTGGCGCGCCGAGCAGGCGGGTGAACACCAGCGTGCCGGCGAAGGACAGCAACGCCAGCACCAGCGGCACGATCAGGTAGCTGGACTGGTTGAACGCCTGGCACAGCACGAGCAGCACCAGGGTTCCGGTCGCCGACACCAGTTCGAGGCCGACCAGCCGCCGCGCTGCCGTGTCACGGTAGGCGATGATCATCGCCGGCACCAGTCCGCCGATCATCAGCACACCGGCGGCGAGCGGCCAGACCGTCATCGCCGCAACTCCCGCTCCAGCCGCGTGCGACCGACCGGCATGGCGTGCACCAGCAGTTCGTCGTGGTCGTCGCCGGCGTTCACGACCACCGATCCCGGCGTCGCGGACAACACGGCGGTGGTCACGGCTTCCCGGCCGGTCCGACGTCCGTCATCGCGCTCGGCAGGCAGTTTCAGGACGCGGAACTCGTCGTCGCTCTCGCTCGTTCGGCGGCGCATCGCCAGCCGCAGGACGGCGACCGTGTCATGCGCGATCGCCGGGGGCAGGGCCAGCACCCATCGACCCCAGCGCGGGGCGATGGTCCAACGCAGCTCCGCCGCGCGCCGGGCGGCCCGCGCGGCGATGGCGCACGGCACCGCCAGTACGGCCGCCGTCACCACTTCCTGCGTCGAGAGGGTGTTCAGCGTGGCGATCCACACCACCACCAGAAACGCCCACCAGCCGGCGATCTCCACCGCCATGCAGTACCCGTGCCGGCGCGATCTAAACCGTGTTGCCGCGCGGGGGGAGACCGGCGCGGCGAACCACCCACATGCGGCATCGTTCCCGCCGTTTGGACTGGTGGCGGCGGGGGAAGCCGGTCGGCGTGATGACCTTTCCGCCTCATGTGCTGCGCGAGTACGCGCTGATCGCCGACGGCCAGCGCGGCGCGCTGTGCGGTCCGCACGGCGACCTCGCGTGGCTGTGCGTGCCGAACTGGGACGACGACGCGGTGTTGGCCGGCCTCGTCGGCGGTGGCGGCACCTACTCGATCACCCCCACCGACCGGTTCGTGTGGGGCGGCTACTACGAACCCGGCAGCCTGATCTGGCGCAATCGCTGGACCACCAACCACACCGTGGTCGAGTGCCGGGAGGCGATGGCGTTTCCCGGCGACGAGCACCGTGCGGTGATCCTGCGCCGTGTCGAGGCGATCGAGGGCGACATCCGCCTGCTGGTACGGCTCGATGTGCGCGCCGGTTTCGGCAGGCGGGCCATGCGTCACGTCCGGAGGGACGACGACGGGCGTTGGCTGGCCCGCTCTGGCGGCCTGGTGGTGCGGTGGAGCGGCGCCGCCGACGCGGTGCCCGACGATGACGGCCAACTCTGCCTCGAATTCGCCGTGCCCGCCGGTGGCCGCCACGACTTCGTCCTGGAGATCGCCGACCAGCCGCTGCCCGACCCCGTCGACCCGGATTTCGCCTGGACGGCCACGGAGAACGCCTGGCATGGCGCGGTGCCGACCTTCGACGACAGCGTCGCGCCCCGCGACGCCCGGCACGCCTGTGCCGTGCTGCGCGGCCTGACCACGCACGGGGGCGGCATGGTCGCGGCCACCACGCTCGGGCTGCCGGAACGCGCCGAGGCCGGCCGCAACTACGACTACCGCTACGTCTGGCTGCGCGACCAGTGCTACGCCGGCATCGCCGCGTCGGTGTCCGAAGCCCACCCGTTGCTGGACGACGCCGTCAGGTTCGTCACCGCCCGCGTCCTCGAACACGGGGACAAGCTGGCGCCCGCGTACCGCGCCGACGGTTCCGCACTACCCGACCAGACCAAGCTCGACCTGCCCGACTATCCCGGCGGCACGGCCATCGCCGGCAACCGCGCCACCGGTCAGTTCCAACTCGACGTACCCGGCGAGATCCTGCAACTGCTCGCGGCGGCGGCCAGGCACGACCACCTCGATCAGGACGGCCACCGCGCGGCCGAACTCGCCGTGCGACTGATCGACGAGCGCTGGGACCGCCCCGAAGCCGGTATCTGGGAGCTACACGACGACTGGTGGACCCACTCCCGGCTCGAATGTGTCGCCGGCCTGCGGGCGTTCGCCGCGCAGGTACCCCGGCCACGGGCCGCCGAACTCGCCATCCTTGCCGACCGCATTCTCGCGGAGACCGCCCGCCGCTGCGTCGGGCCGACGGGTGCCTGGCAGCGCGGCCCCGACCAGCCCGGTGTCGACGCGGCCCTGCTGCTGCCCCCGATTCGCGGTGCCCTGCCCGCCGGCGATCCGCGCACCGTGGCCACACTCGACGCGGTCGGCCGGGAACTCGTCGACGACGGATACGTCTACCGCTTCGCCCACCACGGCCGCCAACTGGGTGACGCGGAAGGAGCCTTCCTGCTGTGCGGGTTCACGCTGGCCCTGGCGCACTGGCAGCAGGGCCGCACGGTCGAGGCGTTCCGCTGGTTCGAGCGCAATCGCGCCGCGTGCGGGCCATCGGGGTTACTGGCCGAGGAGTACGACGTCCGGCAGCGGCAGCTACGCGGCAACCTGCCGCAGGCGTTCGTGCACGCACTGTTGCTGGAAACGGCACAACGACTGGCCGGTTCGCCGCCGCCCGGCGATACGTAGTGCGTCGATTGGGTACTACCACTGTCGAGGCATTCCGGAGACGCCGTCGCGAGTAGAGGAGCCGAGCATGCGCCATCCCGTCAAGCGTGGCGCCGACCACGATCCGATTCCGTCCGACGACGTCATGGCCGATCCCACCGTCACGACCGGTCCGCCACCGGACAGTGACAGTGACCTCGTGCCGGTCGACATGATGCCGAGGTACCTGCGTCAGACGAGGCTCGCCCTGCTGGTCGAAGGGGTCGTGTTGATCGGCTGGGGCGCGTGGGGGCTGGTCGCGGCACTGGCCGACCGGCACGCGGGTGTGTCCGGTCCGACGGTGCTCGTCGTTCAACTGACCTGGCCGCACGCGGTGCTCCTGATGGTGACCGGCGCGATGGCCATCCTGGTCGGGGGTTCCTACCACTGGACGCTGCGGTTCACGGTGCTCCAGGCGGTCGGCTACGGCGTGTTGTTCCTGGTCGGAGCCGGTCACCACAACTGGTTCGCCGACCCGGTCGACGATCTCCTGCACGCCGTCCTCGCCTTGGTCGGTCTGGTTCTGTTGCTGTGGACCGCGGTCCGCGGCCTGGGCGGCTTCGGCTGGACCCGTCGTCAGGCCGACCGATGACGGCGTCGCCACTCGAACGTACCGATGACGTCTTCCGGCTGCGCCCCGACGTGTTCGCCGACCTGCCCGGTGTCGCCGATGTGACCGGCCCCGATCGGCGGTCGTCGGACGTCACGTACTACGACACCGCGGACATGCGGTTGACCGGTGCCCGCATCGCCCTGTATCGCGACGAAGGAGACCAGGACGAGGGCTGGCACGCCGACGTCTCGGCAGGCGGACACGGAAGTGCCGTTCATGTGCCGCTGAGCAGGGCGCCCGGCGCGATTCCGGACGGGCTCGCGAGCCTGGTGAGCGCCTACACCATGGACCGGCCCCTGCGCCGCTGCCGCCACATCGCCAAGGAGCGGGAGGTCTGGCGCCTCGTCGACCGTGACGGCGACGTGTTGGCAGAGGTGGCCGAGACCGTGGCGCGCACGCAGGAACTGGGTGACCACGAAGGACCGGTGCGGACCTCGCACCAGGTCGGGATCGAGCTCGGTCGCGATGACTCGGACCTGCTGGCGCTGGTGCGTGAGCGGCTCGTCGACGCGGGCGCGCCACCGTCCACAACGGACCCCGAACCGAGCGCGGCCCAGGAGAACCCGGCGGCACCCAGGTTACGCGGGCGATCGTCAGCGGCTGATGTCGTGACGGCCTACCTGAGGACTCAGGTGGACGGGATGCGGACGGCCGACGTGGCGGTGCGGCTGGACGAGCCGGATGGCGTGCACGACCTGCGGGTCGCGGTCAGGCGTGTCAGCAGTGTGTTGCGGGTCTGTCGGCCGATCCTGGTGGCCACCCGCGTGCGTCTGTTGGCGCGGGAGCTGAAGTGGATCTCGGACCTGCTGGGCGCGGCACGCGACACGGAGGTACTGGGCGCGCAACTCGACGACTGGATGCGTTCGCTCCCAACCGAACTGGTACTGGGCCCGGTCATGACGCACGTCGACCGGTACCTGGCCAGGCCGACCGCCGATGCGGCCGAAGCCCTACGGAAGGCCATGGCCGGTCAGCGCTATCGGAGTCTGCTCGAGTCGCTCGACACGCTGCTGGCCGAGCCACCGTATCGGGACGCCGCCCAGCGGCGTGCGAAGGACGTGCTGCCGCCGTTGGTGGCCAAGGCGTACCGGAAAGCGGGCAAGGCGGCCAGGTCCGCGCGGCGGATGACACCGGGACCGGAGCAGGACGCCGCACTGCACCTGGCGCGCAGGCGCGCGAAGCGGCTGCGCTATGCGGTGGAAACGGTAGAGCCGGTGATCGGCAAGCCCGCGCGGCGACTGCGACGGCGGGTCAGGGACATGCAGAGCCTGCTAGGTGACCAGCACGACCTGGTCGTACTACGGCCGGTGCTGCGCGAACTCGGTGCGCGGGCGTACCGGGAGCAGGCCAACGGCTTCACGTTCGGTCTGGTACACGGCCAGGCGGACGAGCGGGCACGCGACATGGCGAAGCGGTTTCCCCGGCAGTGGCACCGCGCCACCCGGCACAAGCACACGAACTGGCTGCGGGGAGTGAAGTGATGGCCAGACCGGTGTGGAGTGGCACGATCAGCCTGGGGCTGGTCACGGTGCCGGTCGCGCTCTACTCGGCGACGCGGGACCACTCGATCTCGTTCCACCAGATCCAGCGCGGCACAACGGATCGGATCCGGATGCGGCGGGTCAACGAGCGCACCGGCGACGAGGT
Organism: Pseudonocardiaceae bacterium; assembly: GCA_036269975.1. Classification (GTDB taxonomy): domain Bacteria; phylum Actinomycetota; class Actinomycetes; order Mycobacteriales; family Pseudonocardiaceae; genus DATEPR01. Next base: position 6,939 of record DATBDL010000117.1, read on the forward strand.
CGAGTACAGCGACATCGCGAAGGGCTACGAGACCGACGACAACGACGTGATCGAGGTCGAGCCAGAGGAACTGGACGACGTGGCACCAGGCCGGTCCCGCAGCCTGGAGATCGACAGGTTCGTCGACCTGGCCGAGATCGACCCGGTCTTCTTCGACCGGACGTACTGGCTGGCGCCCAGCAACGCCGATTTCGCCCGCGCCTACCACCTGTTGCTGCGGGCGATGGCCGACACCGGTCAGGCCGGTGTAGCGATGCTGGTGCTGCGGGGACGGCAGCATCCGACGGTGGTCCGCGCCGGTGACGGTGTGCTGGTAGCCCACACGATGCGGTTCGCCGACGAGATCCGCGATCCGGCGAAGACCGTCGGTGACCTACCGACGGCGCCGAAGCTCAAGGCGAAGGAACTCGACATGGCACGGGAGCTGGTCACCGCGATGAGCGGCCCGTGGCAACCGGGAGACTTCCACGACACCTACCAGGAGAAGGTGCGGGAACTGCTGGCGGACAAGGAAGCCGGCCGCGAGCCGAGCACCGAACCAGCCGCCGAGCCGACAAAGGTGATCGACCTGGCCGACGCGTTGGCCCGCAGCGTGCGCAAGGCAGGCCGCCGCCGGGCGACGCCGGACCCCGAGTCGATGTCCAAGGCGGAACTGGACGATCTGGCGAAGGAGTTGGGCATCCGAGGACGTTCCCGCATGACCAAACCCCAACTAGTCGACGCGGTCCGGACGATCACCACCAAGGCAGCCTCCTGACCGGAGGGGTTGAGGCCGTCCGGCTGCGATATTGGAAACGCAAGAGGGCCCGCCCAACCGACCACCCGCCCAACGGGTCGAACCCAACCCGAGCGATCGAGAAATCGGGGCAGCGCAACAGACCAACCCAGACGACGAGGCTACCAACCCATGCCGGCGTCAGACAACGGTGGTCAGGCGACGGTGGTCAGGCGACGAGATGGTCGCGCTGACCGGTCGCCAACGCCTCGCTCGCGGCCTGGTAGCCCGCCTCGATCAGTGTCTCGGTGGCACCGAAGTCGAACGGGTTGCCACTGGCGTGGGCGGGCGCTGGCAGCACGTGCACCGGGTGCCGGGCCGCCGCGATCTCGTTGTTGGCCGCGCGGCCGAACATGTGGCTGAGGGCGTGCAGCAGGACGGGGACGGCGCCGCGCGGAACGGTCGCGGTGCTGCCCGGACCGACCGTCGGTAGCACGTAGGTCATCGTCGAGCCTAGGTCCTCGGCTTGGTGGACCGGGACGTCCGCGGACACACCGCCGTCCACCAGTGGCCGGTCGTCGCGCCATACCGGTGGGAATACACCCGGAATGGCCGACGACGCCATCAGCGCGTCCACGGCCGGTCCGTCGGACAGTACGACCGGTTGGCCGTCGGCCAGATCGGTGGCCACGAGATGGACCGGAATCTTGGTGTCCGCCACTTGCGCGGCACCGACGTGTCCGTCGAGGAACGACCGCAGTTTGTCCGGCACCACGAGCCCGTCCCGGATGCCACCCAGCCCGGCCATGATCTGTACGAAATCGAGAGGGAAGACGTGCTTGCGGCTCAGCCCGCACCACAGCCGCTTGAGGTGATCGAGGCCGGCGGCGTTCGGATGCTGGGCGAAGCAGAACGCGTTGATGCCACCGGCCGATGTG